>NC_011891.1:1500000-1815500 GCF_000022145.1 Anaeromyxobacter dehalogenans 2CP-1 | reverse complement strand
GCGCCCGGCGCGCCATGTTACGCGGAACGGATCGGACGCGCGCGAGCAGCCGCGCGCCCATTGCGGAGCCGGCAGGGGCTACGCGTTCCGCGGAGGTGACTGGCCCGGGACGGCGCCGAGCGGGGCGCCCAGCACGGGTGCGAGGCCGCGCGCAGGCTCGACCACGTCCTCGACGACGGGGCGCGGCGCGACGTCGGGCGTCTCGGTGTGCGCGACGTCGGCGCTCCGCACCGCGCACACGGCGCAGTGGTCGGCGCCGTGGGGCCCGGGCGCGTGCGCGTGGTGCCCCCCGGCCGCGAAGACCAGGAACAGGGCCAGCCCGGCGGCGAGGAGCGCGCGCATCCCGCCCCGAACTTGGTCGGCCGCTCGGTGCCTGTCAACCGAAAGTGCCAGCACCCGCCGCGGCGCGCGGGCCCGGGTTCACGCTCCGAGCGCACCCGACGCGCGCAAGGCCGCGATCTCCGCGGGCGAGAACCCGGCCTCGGCCAGCACCGCCTCGCCGTGCTCGCCCAGCCGGGGCGCGGGCCGGCGCGGCGCGGCCTCGCCGCGCAGCCGCACCGGCGACGCCACCGCGGGGAGCGCCCTGCCCTCCCACGGCGTGTCCACCTCGAGGAACGCGCCGCGCGCGGCGAGCTGCGGATCGGCGCGCGGCTCGTCGCCTTCCAGCACCGGCGCCACGCACGCGTCGTGCGCCGCGGCGAACGCGGCCCACTCGTCGCGCGTGCGCGCCGCGAAGATCGCCGCGAGCTCGGCGCGCGCCCCGGCGCCGCCCTCGTCCCACTGCCGCGAGGCGAGCTCCGGCCGGCCCACGGCCTCGCAGAACGCGGCGAAGAACCGGGGCTCGAGCGCGGCGAGCGCGACGAAGCGGCCGTCGCGGGTGCGATACACGCCGTAGCAGCCCGCGCCGCCGTCGAGGAGCTCGCGGCCGCGCGCGAGCGGCGCGCCGCGGGCCCACGCCATCCCGAGCGGCATGGCGAGCAGCGCCAGCGCGCCCTCGGTCATCGACACGTCCACGTGCGCGCCCTCGCCGGTCGACGCGCGCCGCACCAGCGCCGCCAGGATGCCGGCGACCGCCGGCCAGGCGCCGCCCGCCACGTCGGCGACCTGGACGCCCAGGGGTCGCGGCGCGTCCGGCGGGCCGTTCGCGGCGAGCACGCCGGAGACCGCGCAGTAGTCGAGGTCGTGGCCGGCGCGACCGGCGTACGGGCCGTCCTGCCCGTAGCCGGAGATCGAGCAGAGCACGAGGCCGGGGGCGCGGGCGCGCAGCGCCTCGTAGCCGACGCCCAGCCGGTCGAGCACGCCGGGCCGGAAGGACTCGACGACGGCGTCGGCGCGCGCGGCGAGCCGCAGGAAGGCCTCGACGCCCTCGGCCCTGCGGAGGTCGATCGCGAGCGAGCGCTTGTTGCGGTTGAGCGCGTGGAATGCGCCGGACTGCTCGCCCGCGAGCGGCGGCATCCAGCGCAGCCAGTCGCCGCCCTGCGGGTCCTCCACCTTGACGACGTCGGCGCCGAGGTCCGCGAGGACCAGCGTCGCGTACGGCCCGGGCAGGAGCCGGGTGAGGTCGAGGATGCGGACGCCGGCGAGCGGGAGCGCCACGCCCGTGGCCCAGGATCAGACCAGGATCTGCTGCAGCTTCATGGCGAGGCCCATGTCGCCCTGGATCTTCAGCTTCCCGGACATGAACGCCATCTGCGGGTTGAGCTTGCCGTTCACGATGTTCAGGAAGTCCTGCTCGGTCGCGGCGACCGTGCACTTCGGGCTGGCGGGCGCGCCCTCGCTCACCTTCCCGCCCGGCGCGGTGCAGTCCACGCCCCAGGTGCCGCCGCCGGGACCGCTGATGTTGAACTGGTAGACCGCCGCGATCCGGGTGACGACGTCCGGCTTCGCCTGGAGCTTCGCCGGGATGTGCTGCTCGAAGACTTCCTTCACGGTGGACACTGCCATGTCGGACCCTCGGAGCCGCTCGGCGGCCGCTGATTCCAGAATCAAGCCTGGGGAGAGCGCAACGTATTGGGCGGATCCGGGAGTGTCAAGCCGGCCCGGCCGCCGCTACGCGCGCCCGTGCGTCTGCACCGCGTCGTTCACTGCGGCGGTGAGCGCGTCCGGGTCCACCGGCTTGATGAGCACCGCGTCCACGTCGCGGCCGCGCGCCCGCGCGATGTCGTCGCGCTCCGCCCAGCCGGTGACGATGACCACCGGGACGGTGGGCGCGATGGCCTTCGCCGCCCGGGCCATCTCCAGCCCGCCCATGCCGGGCATGCCGACGTCGGTGACCACCACGTCGATCGAGTGCTCGGACAGGGTCTTCAGCCCCTCCTGCCCGCTCGCGGCGGACAGGACCAGGCACCCGGAGGCGGTGAGCACCTCCGCCATCAGCTCCCGGTTGTCGTCGTCGTCCTCGACGAGGAGGACCCGTACCCCGCTCTGCTCCATGATCCCCTCGCCGGGCGGCCGCGCGACCTGGCACCCCGGGGTCAGTTAAGCACTCGGCGCCCCGGGGCGCGACCGCCTCGTGGGGGCGACGGCTACTCGGCGTAGAAGGAGTCGAGCAGGGCCCGGTACTGCTGCGTGACGACCTTGCGCTTCACCTTCAGCGTCGGCGTCAGCTCGCCGGTCGCCTGGGTGAAGTCGCGGGGGAGGATCTCGAACTTCTTGATCGTGGCGTAGCTCGCCTGCCGGGCGTTCAGCGCGTCGATGGTCTGCTGGATGCGTGCGCGCAGCCGCGGATCGCGGTGCAGCCCCTCGCCCGCGGGCAGGCCGTGGTCGCCGGCCCACTTGCGCGCGTTCTCCTCGTTCAGCGTGATGAGCGCCGAGAGGAACTTGCGCTTGTCGCCGTGCACCATCACCTGCGAGACGAGCGGATCGGTCTTCAGCTCGTTCTCCAGGTTCTGCGGCGCGACGTTCTTCCCGCCCGCGGTGACGATGATGTCCTTCTTGCGGTCGGTGATCTTGAGGCAGCCGGCCTCGTCCACGAACCCGATGTCGCCGGTGGCGAGCCAGCCATCCTTCAGCACCTCGGCGGTGGCGGCGGGGTTGTTGTAGTACTCCTTCATCACGCACGGCCCGCGCACCAGGATCTCGCCGTCCTCGGCGATGCGCACCTCCGTGCCGGGGACCGGCGGGCCCACCGTGCCGATGCGGTTCGCGCCGGGGCGGTTCACGAACGTGCCGGCGGACGTCTCGGTGAGGCCGTAGCCCTCCAGGATCACGAAGCCGAGCTGGTCGAAGAAGTGCGCGATCTTCGGCGAGAGCGGCGCGCCGCCGGAGACGAACAGGCGCATCCGCCCGCCGAAGCGCTCCGAGAGCGTCGCGGAGAGCTTCGGGAAGACCAGCTTCCGGCCGATGGTGAGCCCGAGCGAGGAGTAGTCCTTCCCCTGCTCCTTCGCGGCGGCGTACTTCTCGAACTCCTGCAGGGCGAGCTTGAACAGCTTGCCCTTCAGGCCGGGCGTGGCGAGCCCCTTCGAGATCACGGTGTTGTAGGCCTTCTCGAAGATGCGCGGCACCGAGGGCATCACGGTGGGCCGGACCTCGCCGGCGTTGTCCACGATCTTCTCGAGCGACTCGACGAACGCGCCGGTGGCGCCGGTGCTGAACCAGACCGCCTCGATCACCTTCGCGAACGAGTGGGCCATGGGCAGGAACATGAGGATGAGGTCGTCGGGGCGGACGACCTTCAGGCCCTCGACCGCGAGCGCCTCGTAGACCCAGTTGCCGTGCGTGAGCACGACGCCCTTCGGGTTCCCGGTGGTGCCCGAGGTGTAGATGAAGCTGGCCGGGTCGTCGCGCCCGATGCGCGCGAGCCGCGCCGCGTGCGCGTCCGGGTTCGAGGCGCGCCAGGCGACCCCGGCCCGCTCCACGTCGGCGAGCGTCCGCTCGAACGCGTCGGCCGCCGGGCCCTGCGCGCGCACCAGGGCCTCCAGCGCCGGCAGCTTGGCCCGCACCTCGCGGATCTTCGCGACCTGCGCCGCGGAGTCGCAGAACACGAACCGCGCGCCGGAGTCGGCCAGGATGTACTGGCACTCGGTCGGCGTGTTCGACTGGTAGATCGTGACGGTGATCCCGCCCGCGCCGAGGATGCCCAGGTCGGCCAGGATCCACTCGAGGTTCGTGTCGCCGATGATGGCGACGCGATCGCCGGCGCGGAGCCCCAGCGCGGCGAGGCCGTCGGCCACGTCGCGCGCGCGGCGGGCCATCTCGGCCCAGCTCACGTCGCGCCAGGCGCCCGCGGACTTGAGCTTCACCGCGGTGGCGTCGCCGCGCCGGCGCGCCTGCGTCTCGAAGAGAGAGACGAGGTTCTGGGCGTCGGACGCCCCCTTCCTGAGCTCCGCCTCGGCGATCATCGCGTCCTCGCTTTCACTTGCGTTCCAGCATGCCCCGCGCGACCTGCTGCCACCGCCGCTCCTCGGGGGGGTCATAACGGCCCGGCTCCGACGCCAGCGCCTTCTCGAGCTGCTCCGTCGCCTCGCGCTTGTGCCCTTCCTTCCGGTAGAGGTCGGCCAGGTACACGCGCGCCCGCACGTTCACCGGGTTCTGCGCCAGCGCCGCCTGGAGCGAGCGCTCGCTCTTCCTCGCGTCGTACTTCGGCCAGGGGAGCTTGAACCAGAAGCGCCCCCACGCCGTCTGGATCGAGCCGTGCTGGAACGCGGGATCGATCTTCTCGGCGTGCGAGAGGCGGTCCTTGAACTTGCCCTCGATGCCCTGGGTCAGCGCCTTGAGGACGCCGATGCCGAGCGAGTAGTTGCCCATGCCGGCGGCGGCGAAGTGCCAGCCCTCGACGCGCGCCGGGTTCGCGCGGATGGCGCGCTCGCCGAACTCCCAGCCCTGCTTCCCGAGCCGGCTCTTCTCCGAGTCCTTCAGCGCCGGGTCGTCGGAGAGCCAGAAGTAGAGCCGCGCGAGGCGCCACAGCACCTCGTAGTCGTCGGGCGCGCGCCGACTCGCCTCCTCGAGCGTGGTCCGGACCTCGTCGAGCGCGCCGGGCGCGTCGCGCCGCGCGTACGCGGCGTCGGAGCGCTCCAGCAGGTCGCCCAGGGCTGCCCCCTGGGGAGCAGCCGTGGCCGCCAGGGCGGCGGCGGCGAGCAGGGCGCAGAGCATCCCCGAAGCATGCCGGGATGCGTCCCTCTTGGCTGCGCCCCTGGAGAGGTTCACGCTTCGTCACGACGCGCGCCGCCGTCCGCCCGGAGGCGGGGGCGGCGGGCGCGCGTGGCGGGCGCGGGGCGACCCGTGACCCCGGACGGGGCGTGGATCAGTACGAGTTCGCCTGCAGGTCGCCGCAGATGCAGGTGCCGGGCGCGGTGGGCGTGGGCTGCGTGAACGGCGCCGCGGGGTTGCCGCTCTCGCCCGCGTAGCAGGTCCACGCGTCGACGTCGCCATTCGGCTTTCCGCCGAGCGCGCCGTAGCAGTCCGCGCGCGTCTGGCAGCCGCCCGCCGGGAGCCGGCCGAGGTAGTCCGCCGAGTAGGTCTCGCCGGGGTTCGCCTCGCAGTTCCGCGTGTCGTGGTTGATGTAGATGTTGCGCGTCGCGGCGGAGGGCTTGCGCTGGTCGGCGGTGATCTGGTCGCGCGTGGCCGTGAACCACCAGTCGTAGCCCGCGGCGGCCGCGTCGGCGGCCGTCATGGTCGAGGGCGCCGGGCCGCGGCAGGTCTTGCGCGTGTCGCCCTTCTGGTTGGCGATGCGCAGCAGCACGATGTCGCTGCCGGCCGGATCGGTGGGGAGCAGCAGGCCCGAGGGCGGCTTCACGATCTCGGCGATGCGGTCGAGGATCTGCGCGAAGTTCGGATCGCAGATCGATCCGGCCACCACGTCCGCGCCCTTGGCGCGGAGCTGCTGCGACGCCTGCAGCAGGCGCGAGCCGGGGGCCTGGCCGCCGCACACGTTGTTCGTGCAGGTCAGGTCGGTGCCGGTGCACGCGTAGTCGCAGCAGATGCCGGGGGCGCAGGACGCGTCCTGGCAGACGCTCTGCGAGGTGGAGACGATGAAGCCGGCGCCGACCGGGCGGCCGAGGCCGGTGAGGTAGTCCACGATCTGCGCGACCGCGAACTGCTTGGGCGTGGGCGACGACGCGTCGGCCACGCAGGAGTCGGAGCCCGGGCCGCCGGTGAGCACCACGCCGCCGGAGGGATCCTGCGGCGACGAGCAGTCGTCCTCGTCGCCCACGAAGACCGTCACCAGCTTGGAGTTGTCGTGCAGCCAGGACGCGGGCGCGGCGGCCACCACGTTCCCGCTCGCGTCGCGGCGGTCCACCTGGCCCCCGGAGACCGCCCGCTCCACCGCGAGGCGGCCCGCCTCGAGCGCCTGCTCCTGGCCGGAGCCGCAGGTGCCCGCGATGACGTTGCCCTGCCAGGCGCCGGTGCGGTTGTTGGCGAACCAGTCCTTGAGCTGGGTCGCGGTGTAGCCCTGGCGGTTGCAGACCTTGGTGCCGTCGCTGCACGCGGGCAGGGCCGGATCGCGGATCGCGAGGCCGCTCCCGTCGAGCTGCGGGTACAGCTCCTTGTCGAAGTGGAGCACGCGGGGGCTGTCGCCCAGGCCCACGAAGGCACCGTGCGGATAGTAGCCGCCGTCGGCCGCGAGGCCGGGCGAGCAGCGCCCGTCGAAGCGGTAGTGGGTCTCGACCTTGCCGCAGCCGCTGCCCAGGGCGGAGCACCCGATGGGATCGACGGCGGGCGCCACCGCATCGGCGCCGCAGCAGTAGCCCTCGCCGAGGAGCCCGGTGCAGGTGGTCTTGCAGGTCGTGCCGGCGATCCCGGCGCAGGCCGCGTCGCTGCTGCACGCCCGCGGCCCCTTCATCGGCCCGGTGGGCACGCCGCTCGGCGCCTCGCAGCACACCTGCTGGCCCGCGGCGCCGGGGCAATCGTTCCGGCAGGTCACGCCGGAGAGCGGGCCGTTGTAGAACACCGACGTGGTGGTGACCGCCACGTGGAAGTCGATGGGCTCGAGGCCCGCCGCGCGCCGGGACGTGTTCGTCTGGTCCAGGTTCTGGATGAACGCGGCGAAGTTCTGCGCGAGCTTCTCCTGCTCGCCCGCCATCGAGCCGGAGTCGTCCACCACGAACAGCACGTCCGCGGTCGAGATGCTCGAGAGCGTCACGCGCTCCGAGCCCGGCTGGATCAGGCAGTGGCCGACAGGGTTGAAGTTGTAGTCCTGGCACCCCGCCGCGAGCAGCAGCAGCGGAAGCACCGCGAGGACCCGGGACGCTCGCGCCATCGTTTGGCCTCCAGTTCGCGCGCGATGATAGCCGCGATCGTCCCTTGAGCAAACGACGCAGCAATCCCACGTTCACCGACCGTCGGCGGCACGCAGGAGCGCCCACCTGCGCCCACCACGGCGCGCGGCGGCCCGGAGGCCGCCGCCGCGGCCGCGGTCATTCCCACTCGATGGTGGCGGGCGGCTTGGAGGAGATGTCGTAGACCACGCGGTTGATGCCGCGGACCTCGTTGATGATGCGCGACGACAGCCGGGCCAGCAGGTCGTACGGCAGCCGCGCCCAGTCGCCGGTCATGCCGTCGGTGGACTCCACCGCGCGGATCGCGCAGGTGGACTCGTAGGTGCGCTCGTCGCCCATGACGCCGACGCTGCGGACCGGCAGGAGCACCGCGAACCCCTGCCAGAGCTTCTCGTACAGCCCGGCGGCGCGGACCTCCTCCTGCACGATCGTGTCGGCGCGGCGCAGCACCGCCAGCCGCTCCTCGGTGACCTCGCCGAGCACGCGGATGGCGAGCCCGGGGCCGGGGAACGGCTGCCGCCGGACGATCGCCTCGGGCAGGCCCAGCTCGAGGCCGAGCTGGCGCACCTCGTCCTTGAACAGCTCGCGGAGCGGCTCCACCAGCGAGAGGTTCATCTTCTCGGGCAGGCCGCCGACGTTGTGGTGGCTCTTGATGGTGGCGGACGGCCCGCGGAACGAGACCGACTCGATGACGTCCGGGTAGAGCGTGCCCTGCACCAGGAACTTCGCGCGGGCGCCGTGCGCCGCGAGCCGCTCCACCTCCTGCTCGAACACCGCGATGAACTCGTGCCCGATGATCTTGCGCTTGCGCTCGGGGTCGGTGACGCCCGCCAGCGCGCCGAGGAAGCGCCGCGAGGCGTCCACGGTCACGAGCGGCAGGTGGAACATGGCGCCGAACACGTCCTCGACCTGCTGGCGCTCGCCGGCGCGGAGCACGCCGTTGTCCACGAAGATGCAGCGCAGCCGGTCGCCGATGGCCCGGTGCACCAGCAGCGCGGCCACCGCGGAGTCCACCCCGCCGGACAGCGCGCAGATGACGTGGCCGTCCTTCACCTGGGCGCGGATCTGCTCCACCGCCGCCTCGGCGTAGCCGCGCATCGACCAGGTGCCGGAGCACCCGCACACGCCGTAGGCGAAGTTGCGCAGCACGTCCTTGCCGCGCGGCGTGTGGACCACCTCGGGGTGGAACTGCACGCCGTAGAAGCGGCGGGCGCGATCCTCCACCGCGGCGTACGGGGCCGAGGCGGTGGCGGCGATGGGCTCGAAGCCGGGGGGCAGCGCCTCGACCCGGTCGCCGTGGCTCATCCACACGTCCAGCGTGGCGGGCAGGCCCTGGAACAGCGGCGAGGTCGCCTTCACCTCGATGGTGGCCGGCCCGAACTCGCGGTGCGCCGCCTGGTCGACCCGGCCGCCCAGCTCGGCGGCGAAGACCTGGAGGCCGTAGCAGATGCCGAGCACCGGCACGCCCAGCTCGAACACCACCCGGTCGCAGCGCGGGCTGCCCTCGGCGAGCACCGAGGCCGGGCCGCCGGAGAGCACCACGCCGCGGGGCCGGAACGCGCGGATCGCCTCCGCCTTCGCGGTGCAGGGGTGGATCTCGCAGTAGACGCCCAGCTCGCGCAGCCGCCTCGCGATGAGCTGCGTGTACTGCGACCCGAAGTCGAGGATGAGGATCTTCTCTGAGTGGATGTCCATGTCGGCCCGGCCGCGCGCCGCCCGGCGGTGCGCGGGTGAGGAGGGAGGGTCAGTCGACCCGGTAGTTCGGCGCCTCCTGCGTGATGATCACGTCGTGGACGTGGCTCTCGCGCAGGCCGGAGGCGGAGATGCGCACGAAGCGCGGCTTGGTCCGCAGCTCGGCGATGGTCCGGCACCCCACGTACCCCATTCCGCTGCGCAGGCCGCCCACCAGCTGGAACAGGTTCATCTCCACCGTGCCCTTGTACGGCACGCGGCCCTCGATGCCCTCGGGGACCAGCTTGTCCGCGTCGGAGACGTCGCCCTGGAAGTAGCGGTCCTTGGAGCCGAGCTTCATCGCGCCGATCGAGCCCATGCCGCGGTACGACTTGTAGCTGCGGCCCTGGTACAGGATGACCTCGCCGGGCGCCTCCTCGGTGCCGGCCAGCAGCGACCCGATCATCACCGACGACGCGCCGGCGGCGAGCGCCTTCACCATGTCGCCCGAGTACTTCACGCCGCCGTCGGAGATGACCGGCACGCCGTACTTCTCGGCGGCCCGGGCGCACTCGTCCACCGCGGTGATCTGCGGGACGCCCACGCCGGCGACCACGCGCGTGGTGCAGATGGAGCCGGGGCCGATGCCCACCTTCACCGCGTCCACGCCGGCCTTGCAGAGCGCCTCGGCGGCCTCGGCGGTGGCCACGTTGCCGGCGACCAGCTCGATGCCCTTGAAGTTCGCCTTGGTCGAGCGGACCGCGTCCACCACGCCCTTCGAGTGGCCGTGCGCGGTGTCGATCGCGATCACGTCCGCGCCGGCCTTGAGCAGCGCCTGGATGCGCGCCTCGCGGTCGGGGCCGACGCCCACGGCGGCGCCGCAGAGCAGCCGGCCCATGCGATCCTTCGCGGCGTTGGGGTGCTTCTGGATCTTCTCGATGTCCTTGATGGTGACGAGGCCGCGGAGCTCGTACCGCTCGTTCACCACCAGCAGCTTCTCGATGCGGTGCCGGTGGAGCAGCTCCTTCGCCTGCTCGATGGTGACGCCCTCGTGCGCGGTGACGAGGTCCTTCGTCATCACCTGCTCCACCCGCTGCTCCAGGTTCTTCTCGAAGCGCAGGTCGCGGTTGGTGAGGATGCCGAGGAGGCGGCCGCCCTGCACCACCGGGATGCCGCTGATGCCGTTCTCGCGCATGAGCGCGACGGCCCGGTGCAGCGGCGCGTCCGGCTCCACGGTGATCGGCTCGGTGACCACCGCCGACTCGTACTTCTTCACCTTCACGACCTCCGCCGCCTGATCCTCGACGGTGAGGTTCTTGTGGATGAAGCCGAGCCCGCCGACCGCCGCCATGGCGATGGCCATGCGCGCCTCGGTGACGGTGTCCATCGCGGACGAGACGATGGGGATGTTGAGCTGGATGTTGCGGGTGAGTCGCGTGGACGTCTCGACCGACTTCGGGAGCACGTCCGACTCGGCCGGGAGCAGCAGGACGTCGTCGAACGTCAGCGCCAGGCGGAGGTCGTCGCGGTTGAGCATGCGGACGTATAGACGAGCGCGTCCGGGAGCGTCAAGCCAGCCGTTCCGGCGAGCCCAAGCTGCGGGGATCGCGGGGAGTTCCCCTGCAACCGCGATCTCGCGGCCGGCGCGGGTGGGCCGGACGCGCACACGACGTTCCGCACGTGCGCGCGCTTGCCGGTCCGCCTGCCGCGAAGGGATAATCGGCGGCGGTGCCACCAGCAGACAAGCGCGGGAGCGAGCGGACGCCGGTCGGGCTGCTCGTGCGCCTCTCGTACGGCAGCGTGGACGAGTTCACCGAGCGCTTCGCGGTGAACATCTCGCGCGGCGGGATCTTCATCCGGACGCGCGAGCCGCGACCGGTGGGGACCCTCCTCGCGTTCGATCTGCGGCTGCAGGGCGGCGAGACGGTGATCCGCGGGCGCGGGGTGGTCCGCTGGATCCGCGAGGAGCGGCCCGACGCGCACCCGCCCACCGCGCCGGGCATGGGCGTGCAGTTCACCTGGCTGGACGAGCGCTCGCAGGCGCTCGTCGAGCGGATGGCGGCGCGCAAGGAGCTGCGCGGCGCCGCGCCGGGCGTGGGTGCGCCGGCGCCCATCGCGCCGCGACCGGACCGCACCCCGGCCCCGACGCGCGCGCCGCTGCCCGCCTCGCCGACGGTCGCGCCGTCCCCTGCCCCGACGCCCCCACCCGCCGCCACGCCGCCGGCGCTCCCTCGTGCGGGTGCGACGGCGACCCCGGCGCCCCCGCCGCGCGCGGACCCCGCGCCGGCGCTCGCCGACCTCTCGCGCCCGCACCGGGTCGAGCAGCTCGAGGCCGGCCTGGCCCGCGTCGCCACCGGCCTGCCCGACGAGCCGGTCCCCATCACCCGGCCGTCTCGCCACGTCATCGGCATCGACCTCGGCACCTCGAACTCCTGCGCCGCGGTGGTGCGGGACGGGCGTCCGTACGTGATCCCGTCGCGCGAGGGCTACAACACCGTCCCGTCGATCGTCGCCCTGAACGCGCGAAACCGCATCGTGGTCGGCCACCTGGCGCGGGCGCAGCTCCTCACCAACCCGCGCGCGACGGTGTGGGGCGCGAAGCGGCTGGTGGGCCGCGCCTTCGACTCGCCCGTGGTCCAGGAGATCAAGGGCAAGTTCGCCTACGAGATCGTGGCCGGGCCGGACGGCCTCGCGGCGGTGCGGCTCGGGCCCGAGACGCTCACGCTCGAGCAGGTCTCGGCGCTGGTGCTCGCGGAGGTGAAGGAGGTCGCGCAGAACCACCTCGGCGAGGAGGTGAACCGCGCCGTCATCACCGTGCCCGCCTACTACAACGAGCGGCAGCGCGCGGCGGTCCGCCACGCGGGCGCGCTCGCGGGGCTCAAGGTCGAGCGGATCCTGAACGAGCCCACCGCCGCCGCGCTGGCGTACGCGTTCGGGCGGCACCTCGACCAGCGGGTGCTGGTGTACGACCTCGGCGGCGGCACCTTCGACGCCTCGGTGCTGGAGCTGAACGACAACGTGTACGAGGTGGTCTCCACCGGTGGGGACACCTTCCTCGGCGGCGTGGACTTCGACAACCGCATCGTGGAGCGGATGCTCGCCGCCTGGCAGCGCGTGCACGGCGCGCCGTTCTCCGGCGATCGCGTGGCGCTCTCGCGGATGGTGGACGCGGCGGAGCGGGCCAAGTGCGCGCTCTCGGAGCGCACCGAGCACCGGGTGGACCTGCCGTTCTTGTCCATGGCGGACGGGCAGCCGCTCTCGCTCGAGGTGGCCATCTCGCGCGACGAGGTGGTGGAGCTGGTCGCGCCGCTGGTGGACCGGACGCTGGAGGTGTGCCGCGAGGTGCTCGCGGCCCGCTCGCTCTCCGCCACCGACATCGACGAGGTGATCCTGGTGGGCGGCCAGTCGCGCATGCCGCTCGTGCACCAGAAGGTCGGCGAGTTCTTCGGCCGGGCGCCGTCGCGCGCGGTCCACCCGGACGAGGCCGTGGCGGTGGGGGCGGCGCTGCTCGCGCACTCGCTCCAGGGGGCCGAGGGCGTGGTGCTCATCGACGTGCTGCCCATGTCCATCGGCATCGGGCTGCCCGGCGGCCGGGTGAAGACCATCATGGAGCGGAACACGCCGCTCCCGGCGCGCAAGCAGTACGGGCTCACCACCTCGCACGACGGCCAGACCGAGTTCGAGCTGGTGGTGCTCCAGGGCGAGGGCGCGAACGCCGACGACTGCGAGTACCTGGGCACGCTGCGCCTGGAGGGGCTGCCCCCGGGGCCGCGCGGGATGGTGAAGATCGCGGTGACGTTCGAGCTGGGCGCCGAGTGCCTGCTCACCGTCACCGCCCGCGAGCTCAACACCGGGCGCAAGGTGCAGGCGGTCATGTCGGCGCGGGAGGGCGCCGCGAGCGCGCGGCGCAGGCTGGAGCGCGAGGGCGCCCCGGCGGTCTCGACCGGCAGCTTCCCGGTCCCGTCCCCCGGCGCGGCGGGACCGTCCGGCGACCCCACCGCGACCGGCGCCGCGCGCGGGCTGGGCGGGCTGCTGCGCCGGCTGCTGGGCCGCAGCGAGGCGCGCTAGGCTCATGGCGCCTCCCGTTCGCGTGGGGCCCGTCGCGAGGCACACGATGGCGTCGCCGAGCCGGGCACACGAGGACCGAGCAGCGCAGGCGTGCCCCTAGGCACGTCGAGCAGCGCAGGGACGAGTCTGCCCGGCGCAGGCAGCCAGCGTGCGCCGCAGCAGGGCTCCACGTGAATGGGCGGCGCTGTCAGTCCCGGTCGCCGTCCGGCGACGCGGGCACCGCCCGCCGCGTCTGGAGCCAGCGCAGGAACAGGCCGAGCAGGACCACCCCGACGCCGAGCAGGATGTAGTGGCTGAAGCGGGCGGCGAGGCGCGCGGCCTCCTCGATGTTCGACCCGAAGTAGAAGCCCAGGCACACCCAGAGCGGCGCGGAGACCAGCGCCGCGGCGCCGTCGAACAGCAGGAACTCCCAGTACGGCATGCCCGCGTGTCCGGCCGTGAAGTAGGTCGGCATGCGGATGCCCGGGAGGTACCGCGCCACCACCACGACCACGTTCCCCCGGCGGCGCATCAGCTTCTCGACCTTCTCGAGCTTCTCGGGCGTGATCATGCGGCGCAGCGGCCGGAAGTCCGCCACCCGGGCGCCGAACTTGCGGCCGGCCAGGAAGATGACCGAGTCGCCCGCCAGGATGCCCGCCAGCCCGACCGCCACCATGAACAGCAGCCCGTCGTCCCGGACCATCGCCGAGAACGAGGCCGCCTCGAGGTCGCTCGCGAGCCAGGCGAGCACGCCGCCCGTGACGAGGATCACGTCCTCGGGCATGGGCAGGCCGAAGCCGCACAGCACCAGCACGGCGAAGACGAACGCGTATCCCACGTGGAGGGAGTGCCCTCCGAGCAACTCGACCAGGCGTTCGAGCATCCGCGGTGCCTCGCGCTCCTTCCCGGGATCCCGGCTTACCGCATGTCCGCCCGGAGGTCACGCGGCACGTGCGCCCGTGCGCAGGCCTCCCGCCCGCCGGCGCGGGCGCGCGACGCGCACGTTCCGTGCACCCGGGTCACGGCGCGGAGGGTCTCGCCGCCGCCAGGCCGCGCAGCAGCTCGCGGCTCTCCGCCACCTTCGCCGAGAGGTCGGCGGCGATGGCGAGCGCCAGCTTCAAGCACGCCTGCGGCTTCTGCGGCTGCAGCCGCACGAAGTCGCGCTGGGCCAGCTCCAGCACCTCGCAGGGCGTGGCCGCCACCGCCGACACCAGGCGCACGCTCTTGCCGAGCAGCGCCAGGGCGCCGAGGTGCTCGCCGGGCCCCAGCACGGCCAGCTCGCGCTCGCCCTCCGGCCCGCGCTGGGTGACGCGCACGGTGCCGGTCTTCAGGATGAACATCGACTCGCCCACCATGTTCTCGACGAACAGCGGGCTGCCGGCCGGGACGGTCTTCTCCGCGGCGACGCTCGCGAAGATGCGCAGGCCGGTCTCGGTGAAGTCGCGGAACAGGACCGAGCGCTGCAGCGCCTCGACCACCGTCATGGTACGCCCCCCTCGGCGCGGTAGCGCGCGGCGTACGACACGTAGTTCGCCGCGCTGGTCCGCAGGAAGGCGATCTCCTCCGGCGTGAGCGGGCGCTTCGGCTTCGCGGGCTGGCCCATGACCAGCGTGCCCGGCGGCACCACCGCGCCGGGCGGGACGAGCGCCCCCGCCCCGACCATGGCGTCGGGGCCCACCACCGCGCCGTCGAGCACGATCGCGCCGATGCCGATCAGGCAGCGGTCGTGCACGGTGCAGCCGTGCAGCACCGCGCGGTGGCCGATGGTGACGTCCTCGCCGATGACGGTGGGGTGCGTGCGCGTGGTGACGTGGATGACGGTCCCGTCCTGCACGTTGGTGCGGGCGCCGATCCGGACGGTGTTCACGTCCCCCCGCACCACCGTCCCGAACCAGAGCGAGGCCTCGGGGCCCACCTCCACGTCGCCGGTGACGACGCAGCCGGGCGCGGCGAAGACGGTGGGGTGCAGCCGGGGCCTCGCGCCCGCGTACGGCAGCAGGATGGGCATCGCGCCCGGATGCTAGCCCGCGCGCGACCGGCGCCGCAAGAACGCGGCGGCGAGCGCGGCGCCCGCCAGCGCGCCGGCGCTGTCGGCCGCCCAGTCGAACGCGTCGGGCTGCCGGTGCGGCACGTGCGCCTGGTGCCACTCGTCGCTCGCGCCGTACAGGCTGGCCAGCACCACCGCGGTCGCGAGCAGCCGGCGCCGTCCGCGCGCCAGGCGCGTGCCGGCCAGCGCCAGCGCGAGGAGCGCCCCGAGCACGGCGTAGGCGGAAGCGTGGACCACCTTGTCGTGCGAGAAGACGCCCTTCGGCACGAACGGCAGCGGATCCGGGCGGGAGGAGAGCCAGTAGATGAACCCGGCGTACGCGGCCGCGCCCGCGGCCGCGAGCGCCCGCCAGCCCCTCCCCACGGGGGCGGCGACGGCCCCAGCCGCGGCCGGGAGGTCCGCGCTCACGCGAGCGTGCCCGAGAGCGAGCTGCCGCCGGCGCGCGTGATGCGCACCGCCACGCGCGCGCCCGCCGGCGCGGCCGCCTCGTCCGCCGCCAGGTGGACCACGCGGTTCTCGGGCGTCCGCCCGAGCCGCTCCCCCGGCTCGTCGGACGGGCCCTCCACCAGCACCTCGACCACCTTCCCGAGCTCCCCGGCCAGGATCTCCCCGGCGATGCGCCGCTGCGCCGCGAGCAGCCGCTCGAGCCGCGCCACCGCGGTCCCGCGCGGCACGTCCTGCCACTCCGGCGCGCTGCCGAGCCGCACCGCCGCGACGGTGTGCGGCCGCGGGCTGAACACGAAGCTGAAGCTCTGCTCGAAGCGCGCGCGCTCCAGCAGCGCCAGCGAGGCCTCGAAGTCGGCGTCGGTCTCGCCGGGGAACCCGACGATGAAGTCGGTGGTGATGGCGATGCCGGGCCGGGCGGCGCGCAGGCGGTCGAAGCGATCGAGGTACTCGGCCACCGAGTAGTCGCGGCGCATGCGGCGCAGCACGGCGTCGGAGCCGGACTGCACCGGGAGGTGGAAGTGCGGCATCACCTTCGGCTCGTCGCGGAACACCTCGACGAGCGCGTCGGACAGGTCGTGCGGGTGGCTGGTGGTGAAGCGGATGCGGTCGATCCCGGGCACGGCCGCCACGCGCCGGAGCAGGTCGGCGAACGTGCAGCCGCCGGTGTACGAGTTCACGTTCTGCCCGATGAGCGTCACCTCGCGCACGCCCACCCCGGCGAGCGCCGCGCACTCGGCCACCACGTCGGGGAACGGCCGCGACACCTCGCGCCCGCGGGTGTGCGGCACGATGCAGAACGCGCAGACGTTGTCGCAGCCCTTCATGGCGGTGACGAACGCGGTCACCCGGCCGCGGGCCGCCTCGGGGTCGGCGCGCGGGAACACGTACTCCTCCGAGTCCATCCAGCCGGTCTCGGCGAAGCGCTCGTCGCGGGCGCGCTCGACCATCTCCGGGAGCCGGCCGATGTTGTCCGGCCCGAACACGAAGTCCACGTACGGCACGCGCGCGAGCAGCCGGTCCTTCTCCTGCTGCGCGACGCACCCGGACACCGCGATGAGCGCGCCGCGCCGCGCCTTCACCTCGCGATAGCGCCCCAGCGCCGAGAGCAGCTTCTGCTCGGCCTTCTCGCGCACCGCGCAGGTGTTGAGCAGGATGAGGTCGGCCTCGTCCGCGCTGGCGGCGCGGGCGTAGGCGTGGCGCCCGAGCAGCTCGACCATCCGGTCGGAGTCGGACTCGTTCATCTGGCAGCCGAAGGTGTGGACGTAGACCTTGCGCGGCGGCGCCGCCGGCGACGGGACGGGGTCGCCCGCGACGGGGGCCGGCTTCCTGGAGAGGGGCACGAGATCGGACATCGGCGCGGAACCTATGGAACGGTGGGCGGGGAGTCAATCGCCGGGCGGCCGGGCACGGCGGGGGGCGGGCCGGCGGGTCAGCGGGCGGGCACCAGCGCGTCGGCGATCCCCTCCAGCTCGGCCAGCGTGGTCACCGGGGCGACGCGGTCGCAGTGGGCCGCGTAGAGCGGCAGCTCGCTGTCGCCGGTGCCCCACAGGTGCCGGGGCTCGGGGCACATCCACAGCACGCGGCGGGCCCGCCGGCGCAGCTCCTCCAGCACCCACGCCTCCGGGGGGTTGTAGTTGTTCCGGCCGTCGCCGATGACGAGCACGGTGGTGCGCCGGGTGACGGCGGGCAGCGCGTCGCGGTGGAACGTGCGCAGCGCCCGCCCGTAGTTGGAGTTGGCCGCGAGGCTCACCGCCCGCGCGGCCACCGCGAGGTCCGCGGCGCGGGCCGGCTCGCGCTCGGCCCGGAGCTGCGCGGTCACCTCGGCGAGGTCGGCCACGAACACGAACGTGCGGACGCGGCTGAACAGCGACTGCATGGTGTAGAGGAACAGCAGCATCAGCCGGGTGACGTGGCGCACCGACTCGGAGACGTCGCACAGGACCACCACGTCCGGTCGCTGCGGGCGCCGCCGCCGGAACACCACCTGCGCCGGAAAGCCTCCGAGGCCCAGGTTGCGCCGGAGCGTCCGCCGGACCGCCAGGACGCCGCGGCGCCGGCTCCGGTCCCGCCGCACCAGCCGGCTCTTCAGCCGCTCGGCGAGCCGCTTCACGGCGCGCTCGGTGCGCGCGATCTCGTCGCGCGAGATCGGCGCGAGGCCGCCGCGCCCCTGCTCCGCGCGCCGCACGCTGCGCGCGCCGGCCTCCAGCTCCGCCCAGCGCCGGGCGGCGTCCTCGACGCGCCGGAGCACCCCCGCGACCCGCTCCGAGACGAGCTGGAGCTTCGCGGCGTCCAGCCCGCGCGCCCGCAGCGCCTGCTCCAGCGCGGCCGCGTCGGCCGGGAGCGCCGCGCCGCCCGCGGCCGCGAGCAGGCGCCGGCCCTGGAAGCCGGTGGCGCCGGCGCTCGCCAGCGCGGCGAAGTCGAGCTGCTGCGCGGCCGCGCGGAGCAGCCGGGCCAGGAGCGCGGGATCCCCCTGGAGCGCGGCGAGGGCGAGCGGGCTCATCGCCGAGGCCAGCTCACCCAGCGTCCAGGCGACCATCTCCAGGTCGTCGGGCTCGAGCAGCCCCTGCTCCTCCAGCTCGGCGAGCAGCCCGCGCTCGGCCCCCGCCACCAGCCGTCCCATGCCGGAGAACAGGAGGTCGAAGAGCGCCTCGAACACCGGCACGTCCGCGGCGCGCTTCACCAGGGTGGCGCGCAGGGCGGCCTTGAACGAGCCCCGGTCCTCGACGCCCACCAGCGCGCCGGCGGCGACCGCGTCGGCCACCTCGGCGGGCGACACGCGCACGCCGTTCGCGCGCAGGAGCCGGGCGAGCTCGGAGACGAGGGCGTCCACCCGGCGAGTCTAACCGGACCGGCCGGGCGGCGCGGCGGGACGGCGGGGCCGGCTGCGCGCGCGGCGGGGCCGGTGTATGACGGGAGGTCATGGGACCGCTGGTCGTGCCCGTCTTCCTGGCGCTGTTCGCCGTCCAGCTGGCGGTGGAGACCGGCCTGCTCGCGCTCAACCTCCGCCACGTCCGGCGCGAGCGGGGCGTGCCGTCGCCGCTCGCGGGCCAGGTGAGCGACGAGACCGCGGCGCGGAGCCGCGCCTACACGCTCGCGAACGGGCGGCTGGCGCTCGTGGACGGGCTGTTCTCGGCGGCGGCCACGCTCGCGGTGCTGTTCTCGGGCCTGCTGCCCTGGCTCGACCGCGCCGTCTCGGCGCGCCTGGCGGGTCCCCACCGCTTCGTGGCGTACCTGATGCTGCTCGCCATGGGGGGCGCCGCGATCGCGCTCCCCTTCTCCGCCTGGCGCACGTTCGTCACCGAGGCCCGCTTCGGCTTCAACCGGACCAGCCTGGCGACCTGGCTCGGCGACCGCGCCCGGGGCGTCGCGCTCCAGGCGCTGATCGGGATCCCCGTCCTCTACGCGGTCTACGGGTTCATGCGCTTCGCCGGCGCGCACTGGTGGCTGTGGCTGTTCGCGTTCCTGGTGGTGGTGCAGGTGCTGCTGCTCTGGGCCTGGCCCACGCTCATCGCGCCGCTGTTCAACCGGTTCCAGCCGCTGCCGGAGGGGCCGCTCCGCGACCGGCTCGACGCGCTGGCGCGCGAGGCGGGGTTCGCGAACCGGGGGCTGTTCGTGATGGACGCGTCGCGCCGCTCCGGCCACTCGAACGCGTACTTCACCGGGATCTTCCGGCCGCGCATCGTGCTGTTCGACACGCTGGTGGCGAGCATGAGCGTGGACGAGGCGGCGAGCGTGCTGGCGCACGAGATCGGCCACTACCGGCGGCACCACGTGCACCGCGGCCTGGCGCTGTCGCTCGCCGGCACGCTCGTCATGCTGTTCGTGCTCTCGCGGATCGTGCCGTGGCCGCCGCTCTACACCGCCTTCGGCTTCGACGGCCCCTCGCTCCACGCGGCGGTCGCGCTGCTCTCGCTGTGCGGCGGCGCGTTCGTGTTCTGGCTCGCGCCGCTCGCGGCGCAGATGTCCCGACGCCACGAGTACGAGGCGGACCGCTACGCGATCGCGCTGGCGCGGGCCCCGGACGCGCTCGCGAGCGCGCTGGTGCGGCTGAACGGCGAGAACCTCTCCAACCTGCACCCGCACCCCTGGTACAGCGCCTGGCACTACAGCCACCCGACCCTGGTCGAGCGGCTCGAGGCCATCCGCTCCCAGCCCGCCCCGGCCCGCTGAGGCTCCGCGGCGCCCACCGGGCGATCACCGCCAGCGCCCGGACCGCCGCCCGCCTCCCGGAGGGTCGGGCCGGAGCTCCTGCGCGCCCGCGGTAGCGCGGCCGCGGGGCAGCGGTGTTTCGCGCTCGACGGCGGCCGCAGGCGCGGTCGCCCCGGAGCGAGACATGACGAACGCACTGTTCCACCTGTTCACCCGCGCCGGCGCGGAGTGGGTGATGTTCCTGCTCGCCGCGCTCTCCGTGGCGTCGGTGACGCTGATCCTCGAGCGGCTCGCCTGGTTCGCGCGGCGCCGCGCGCCGGTCCCGGGGCTGCTGCCGCTGCTGCGCGCGGGGCGCCTGGAGGAGGCGCGGCTCCGGGTCGGGCAGCTGCGGGGCCTCGAGGCCGAGGTGGCGCGCGCCGCCATCGACGCCGCCGAGGGCGGCCCGGCGTCGGTGCACGAGGCGGTCGCGTGCGCGATCGCCGAGGCGCGGCCCGGCTACGAGCGCGCGCTGTCGTTCCTCGGGACGCTCGGGAACAACGCCCCCTTCCTCGGGCTGTTCGGCACCGTGATCGGCGTCATCCAGGCGTTCTCCGACCTGGCGGTGGGCGGGCCACGGGGCGCGGGCGCCGCGGCGGTGATGGCCGGCATCTCGGAGGCCCTGGTCGCGACCGCGGCGGGCATCCTGGTGGCGATCCCGGCGGTGGTCGCGTTCAACGGCTACCAGCGCTGGCTGAAGGCGTTGGTGCAGCGGGCGGAGGCGATCGAGCACGCGCTCGCCGCCCACCTCGAGCGCGACGAGGTCCGCCAGGCCGCGCTGGCGCGGGCGCGCCCGCCCGTCACCGCCGCCTGACCCGGAGCCCGCCATGGCCGCGCACTCCAACGACCCCGACGACGCGATCACCGGCATCAACGTGACGCCGCTGGTGGACGTCACGCTGGTGCTGCTGGTGGTCTTCATGGTCACCGCCACGTACGTCGTGAAGGACGGCATCGACGTGGACCTGCCCCGCGCCGCGAGCGGCGGCGAGTCCACCGGCCCCACGCTCGCGTTCACGCTCGACCGCGGCGGCCGCCTGTTCCTCGACGGCGCGCCGGTGGAGCGCGACGCGGCGCGGGCGGCGGTGCGCGCCGCGCTCGCCCGGAGCCCGGAGGCGCGCGCGGTCATCGGGGCCGACCGCGCGGCCTCGCACGGCGCGGTGGTGTCGCTCATCGACCTGGTGAAGACCGAGGGGCTCACCCGCTTCGCCCTCCAGATCGAGCGCGAGGACGCGGGGGCGGCGCGGTGACCGCGGGGCAAGCGCCCAGGGTCCGCGGCCCGCTCGCCGGCGCCGCCGCGGCCTCGCTCCTGCTGCACGCGGCGATCCTCGCCGCGGCGCTGCGCCTCCCCCAGAGGCCCCGCGAGCGGCCCGCGCCGGTGGTGGTGGACCTCGAGGCCGCGCCGCCGCCGGCCCCGCCGCCCGCCCCGGAGCCGCCCGCCCCTCCACCTCCGCCGCGCCGGGTCGCCGCCGCGGCGCTCCCACCGCCGCGCCCGATCCCGGCGCCGCCCGCGCCGGCGCCGCCGCCGCCCCCGGACGCGCCCGCACCCTCGCCCGCGCCGGCCCGCGCGCCGCGCGTGGGCATCTCGCTCTCGTCCACCACCACCGCGGGCGGCTTCGCGGTGGGCACCGGCGAGACGCTCGCGGGCCGCCCTCGCGAGGTCGCCGACGCGCCGGAGCCGGCCCGGCCGCTCCCCGCCGCGCCGCGGCCCTCGGCGCAGCCGCGGCTGGTGGCGCGACCGGAGATGCCCTACCCGCCCGACGCCCGCCGCGCCGGTCTGGAGGGCCGGGTGGTGCTGCTCCTGCGCGTCGATCGGGAGGGGCGCGTGGCCGCGGCGCGCGTGCTCTCGGAGCCGGGCGGCGGGCTCGGCGCGGCGGCCCGCGCGGCCGCGCTCGGCTTCCGCTTCCAGCCGGCGCTGCTCGAGGGCGAGCCGGTCGAGACCGAGATCCGCTTCACCTACACCTTCGTCCTGGAGTGAACCCATGATCCGCCTCCTCACGCTCGCCGTCGCGCTCGTCGCGGCGGCGCCTCCCCTCGCTCGCGCCGGCGAGGGCGAGGGCGCCCTGACCCGCGCACCGGAGCTCCTCCAGGCGGTCGAGCCGGACTACCCGGAGGCCGCCCGGGCCGCCGGCGTCACCGGCGTGGTCGCGCTCGAGCTGGAGCTCTCCGACGCGGGCGAGGTGGTCTCGGCCGAAGTGACCGAGTCCGCCGACCACGGCCTCGACGAGGCGGCGCTCGCCGCCGCGCGCCGGCTCCGCTTCACGCCCGCCGAGATCGACGGGAAGCCTGCGGCGGTGCGCATCGCCTACCGCTTCGAGTTCCGGCTCGCCGCGCCCGCCGAGGATGCACCCGCGCCGCCCGAGCTTCGCGGGCGGGTGCTGGAGCGCGGCACCCGCCTGCCCGTGGCCGGCGCGCTGGTGCGGGCCGAGCCGGCCGCCGGCGAGGGGCGCTCGACCTACACCGACCGTGACGGGCGCTTCGCGCTCGCCGGGGTCCCGGCCGGCCCGGTGGCGGTCACCGTCGAGGACGGCGCGCACCGGCCGCTCCGCTCGATGGAGGAGGTCCGCGCGGGCGAGGCGCTGGAGGCGACGTACTGGGTGGCGCGGGCGGCCGGCCCGGGCGAGTACGAGGCGGTGGTGGTCGGGGAGCGGGAGGCGCGCGAGGTCTCGCGGGTGGCGCTCTCCGCCGGCGAGGTGCGCCGCGTACCCGGCGCCTCCGGCGACGCGGTGAAGGTGCTGCAGAACCTGCCCGGCGTGGCGCGGCCGCCCGGCCCCTCCGGCCAGCTCGTGGTCCGCGGCGGCAACCCGCGCGACACCCGCGTCTACGTGGACGGCCAGCGGGTGCCGCAGGTCTTCCACTTCGGTGGCCTGACCAGCGTCTACGCCTCGGACCTGCTCCAGGACGTGGAGTTCGAGCCCGGCAACTTCGGCGTGCGCACCGGACGCGCCATCGGCGGCCGGGTGAACCTGGTCACCCGCGATCCGGGGGAGCGCAGCCACGCGCTCGCCGACGTGAACCTGTACCACGCCACCGCGCTCGTCGAGGGGACGACGGCGGCCGGGGTGGGCGTGGCGCTCGCCGCCCGGCGCTCCTACGCCGACGCGATCCTGACCCGCGCCGCCGAGCAGGCCGACGACGGCCCCGGGATGCGCGTGGCGCCGCGCTACTACGACCTGCAGGCCAAGGCCGCCTGGCGCCCCGGCCCGGACGACACGGTCCGCCTCGACGTGTTCGGATCGGACGATCGGATGGTCCTCACCGGCGTGGCGCGGGAGGAGCTCCGCGACGTGGCGCTGCTCGAGTACGGGACCCGCTTCTCGGTCGCCACGCTGCGCTGGGCGCACCGCGCCAGCGAGGCGACGCGGGTCGAGGTCTCGGCGGGCGGCGACTGGCAGGACGCGACCATCCGGGCCGGCGACGCGTACCAGGAGCGGTCCCGGGTCTTCACCGGCAGCGTGCGCAGCGAGGTCCGCCACGCCGCCGCGCCCTGGCTCGACCTCGCCGCGGGCGTGGACGGCGGCTGGGCGCCGTCGGCGCGCGTCGAGGTGACCGCCGCGCCGTTCCCGCCGCCGGGCCAGGTGCCCTCGCCGCAGGAGCCGCCGCGGCGATACCGCGCGCGGATCGAGGGCGCCGAGGGCGGCGCGTTCCTGGAGGCGACCTGGAAGCCGGCGGCGGGCGTGGCGATCGTCCCCGGGATCCGCGCCGACGCGGAGCGGCTGCTGGGCACGCGCACCTGGGTGGACCCGCGCGTCGCGGCGCGCTGGCAGCTGCGTGCCTCGACGGCGCTCACCGCGGCCGCCGGCCTCTACCACCAGTCGCCGCCGCTCGCCTACCTCACCGAGGAGTGGGGCAACCCGGCGCTCCGGCCGGAGGGCGCCTGGCAGTACTCGGCCGGCGTGGAGCAGCGCCTCCTCCCGCGACTCACCGTGGGCGTGCAGCTCTTCGCGAAGCGCCTGTTCGACCTGGCGCTCCCGTCGGACGCCACGGTGGTCCGCGACGGCGTCGAGGTGCCGGAGCGCTTCTCCAGCCGCGGCACCGGCCGCGCGCGCGGCGCGGAGCTGCTGCTCCGCTGGGAGCCCGGGGGCCGCTTCATGGGCTGGCTCGCCACGTCGTGGTCGCGCACGCGGCGCGGGCAGGCGGTGGGCGGGGAGCGGCTCGAGGACGAGGGCGACGCCTACGACCAGCCGCTCAACCTCGTGGCGGTGGGGAGCTGGGAGCTCCCGGAGCTGTGGGACGGCCTGTCCGCCGGCTTCCGCCTGCGCGCGGGCAGCGGCAATCCCTACGAGCCCGTCCGCGCCGCCGTGTACGACGCCGACGCGGACGCGTACCGCCCGCTCGAGACCGGGCGCCGGTCGGCGCGGATGCCGGCGTTCTTCCAGCTCGACGTCCGCGCCGACAAGAAGTGGACCTACCGCACCTGGACGTTCGCCGCCTACCTCGAGATCCAGAACGCGACCGCGCGGGAGAACGCCGAGGCGGTCGCCTGGAACCACGACTACACGCGCCGGGGCTGGGTGACCGGCCTTCCCTTCTTCCCCGCGTTCGGCCTGCGCGCCGAGTACTGACGGAGCCCCCCATGCGCCACCTCCTGCCGCTCCCGCTCGCCCTCCTCCTCGCCGCGTCCGCCGCCGCCGGCTGCGCCCCGGACTTTCCGCCGGCCTCCGAGGTCTCCGGCCTCCGGGTCCTCGCGATCCGCGCCGAGCCGCCCGAGATCGCCCCCGCCGGCGACGGGAGCGCCCCGGCCCGCGCCGCGCTCGACGCGCTGGTCGCGCACCCGCTCCAGGCGACCGATCCGTCCCGCCGCGCGACGGTGATCCACCTCGCGTGCACGCCCGTGCCCGGCGCACCGGACGCGTCCGGGTGCGCCCGCCTCGAGGCGCTGACCGACCCGGCCGCCCTCCTCTCTGGCGCCGACCTCGCCGAGGCCTGCGCGGCGCCGGGGCGAGGCCGCGCCGGCGCGCTCACCTTCGCGGGCGCGGCGGCCTGCGGCGCGCTGGGCTGCGAGCCGGCGGTGGTGCGGCGCGACCCGGCCGACCCGGGCTCCGAGGTGACGCTGCCCGAGCCTGCCTACGAGCTGCCGTCGGACCTCTCCTTCTCGGCGCTCCCCGCCGGCGCGCCGGAGCGGGTGCTCGGGCTGGAGGTGACGGTGATCGCGCTCGCGCTCGACGCGGCGCCCGCTGAGCTCGCCCCGGCGTCCGCGGCGCCGGACGCGTGCGCGGCGCTGGCCGAGGTGGCCGCGCGCCTGCTGGCCGAGTGGGACCTCCGCGGACACGTGCTCGCGCTGAAGCGCGTGCGGGTGCGCGGCCCGGAGGCGCTCTCACCGCCCAACGCGAACCCGGTGATCTCGGCGGTCCGCCTGGGCGGCGCCGCGCTGCCGCCGCCGGGCGCGCCGCCCGCCGCGATCGCGGGCGGCGGTCAGGACCTGCTCCCCGCGCTCCCCGGCGACCCCGCGACGCTGCTCGAGGAGTACGTGTACGCCGACTCGGACGGTCGGCCCATCGAGACCCGGCGCGAGACCTGGGCGTTCTCCTGGTTCGCGACCGCCGGCGAGATCGATCGGCTCGTCACGCACGGCGCGGGCGAGGCCGACCGGTACGCACCGGCGCCCGCCGGACCGGCGCTGGTCTGGTCGGTGGTGCGGGACCTGCGCGGCGGCACCGCCTGGAGCGCGGGCGCGCTCGCGACCGGCCCATGACCCGCGCCGCCGCCCCCGCGTGCTACTCGTCGAAGCGGATGGGCATCACCACCCAGAGGCGGGTGGGCTTGCCCGCGGCGTCGGCGCCCGGCGCGAAGCGGCAGCCGCGCACCGCGGTCCAGATGGCGTCGGCGACGCGGCGGTCGGGCAGGTCCCCCATCACCTGGAACAGCCCCACCGTCCCGTCCTTCGCCACCGCGAAGCGGACCGTCACCGGCCCGCTCACCCGCTCCCGCGCGTCGCGCGGAAGCCGGATGGCGTCCTGCACGCAGCGCGCGACCTCGAGGTGCGGCTTCCGGAAGCCCTCCGCCGCGTAGCGCGGCGCGTCCTCCACCGGCGTCGCGCCCGCCGGCGGCGGCGGGAGGGGCACGTCGGTCCAGGCGCCGCGCCCGGCGTCCGCGTGATCGAGCGAGACCAGCGTGGCCGGGCCGACCGAGCCCCCGCCGCGCGCCGGGGCCGGGTCGGCGGCGCGCGCGCCGGACGGCCGCGGTGCGGGCGACGGCGCCGGCTGCTCGCGGGCGGCGCGGGGGCGCGGCGCGGGCGGCCCGGCTGGCACCCGGGACGGCGCGGCGGCCGGAGGCAGCGTGCGGGCGGCGACCACCGGCGCAGGCGCCGGCGCGACGGCGAGCGCGGCGGGATCGGCGGACGCCGGGGCGGCGGCGGGCGCAGGCGCCGTCGCGGCGGCCGGCGCGGTGGCGGTGGCGGCGTCCGGGACCGGCGCGGCGCGCTCCAGCTTCCGCGCCTGCCAGACGAACGCGGACACCGCCCCGAGGCACAGCACCGCGACGGCGCCCAGCACGGGCGCGGCGCCGCGGCGAGGGGTGACGCGCGCGAAGGCGGGGCCGGCGGCCGGGCCGCGGTAGCGGGCGCGCTCCGCGACGGCCGGCGCGGCGGCGGCCGGCGCCGGCGGTTCCGGCTCGCCGCCCAGGTCGAGATCCTCGAAGCTGGCCTCGGCCCCGTCCGCCGGCCCCGGGGCGTCGTCGAAGCCGAGCGCCTGCGCGAGCGGCACGGCCGGCGTGGCCGCCGGCGCGGGCGCGGCGGCCGGGAGCGGCGGCGGCGAGCCCGGCGCGCGCCCGGTGGCGGCGGCGGGCGAGGCCGGATACCCGCACGCGCAGCGCGGCGCGCCCCCGGGCACCTCGCCGCCGCAGCGTGCGCACGTCACAACCCGTGAATCCATCGCTCCCCCCGTCGCACCGGACCGATGGTCTGGCTTGTAGCAGCCGCCCCGGCCCGCCCCAAGTCGCGCGGGCGGGGTCCACGCGACGGGCGGTGCGACCCGGGCGCACCTCGGGTGACGATCGGCGACGAGGGCGGGCGGCGCCTACACCGCGCCGTACAGCCGCGCCAGCGAGGGCGCCAGCCACTCGACGAGCGCGTCGCGCTTCACCTTCAGCGTCGGCGTGACGAGCGCGGGGTGCTCGTGCGGCGCGCCCGGGATCACCAGCAGGCGCTTGGGCTTCTCGAACTCGCTGAACGCGGCCAGCGCGGCGCGGGCGCGCGGGAGCAGCTCCTCGGCCGCGTCCTTGCCGGCCGCGGCGAAGCGGGCCAGCTCCTCCCTGGCCACGAACACGGCCGCGGCCACGAACGGACGTCCCTCGCCGAGCAGCACCGCGCCCTGGAACGGCTCGGCGGCCGCGATGGCCTGCTCCACCGGCTCGGGCGACACCTTCTTGCCGGTGGAGAGCACCATGAGGTTCTTCTTCCGGCCGTCGATCCGGAGCGCGCCGTCCGGCTCCTCGCACCCGACGTCGCCGGTGCGGAAGAAGCCGTCGTCCGTGTAGGCATCCTCGGCGTCCTCCGGCTCGAGGTAGCCGGTGAACAGGAGCGGGCCGCGCACCTGCAGCTCTCCGTCGGGGGCGAAGCGCAGGTCGTGCTCGGGCGTCGGGTACCCGGCGCTGCCGGCGCGGCGCGGGCCGGAGAACAGGTTGGACGAGATGAGCCCGGCCGTCTCGCTCATGCCGTAGAGCTCGACCATGGGGATGCCGAGCGCCTCGTAGAACCGGAACAGCGCCGGCGCCGCGGGGGCGCCGCCGGCGAACAGGCCGCGGATGCGGCCGCCGAGCCTGGCCCGCACGGCGCGCCCCACCAGCCGGTCGGCGAGCCGCGCCAGGGCGCGGTCGGAGAGACGCCGCGAGCCGTCCACCCGCACCCGCGCCGCCGCCTCCAGCGCGCGCCGGGCGAGCGCGCGCGCCGGCCCCGGCAGCGCGTCCACCCGCGCCAGCACGCCGGCGCGGATCCGCTCGTACACGAGCGGCACCGAGAACAGGTAGGTCGGGTGGAGCTCCAGCGCGCGCTCGATGTCCTCGCGCCGGGCGGTCATCGCGAGCGCGTGCCCCTGGGCCAGCGCCAGCGTGAACTGGGCGTGCCCGGCCACGTGGGCGAAGGGCAGGAAGTGCACGCCGAGGTCGTCCTCGGTGGTGCCGACCGGCAGCGTCCCGCCCTCGACCGCGTGCACCATCGCGCGCTGCGGCAGCCGGACGCCCTTGGGCCGGCCGGTGGTGCCGCTCGTGAAGAGCAGCAGGAACGGGTCCTCCTCGCCCACCGCGGCGGCGAGCGCGGCGTGCTCCGCGCCGTCCAGGCCGGGCGCGCCCGGCCCGGTCGCGTCGGCCAGGGTGACGGCCGAGAGGCCGGCGACGAGCGACGGAGCGGCGAGCGGCTCGCCGGAGAGGACCACCCGCAGGCCGGCGGCGGACAGCTCGCCGGCGATGGGCGCGAGCTTCTCCCACCCCTGCGCGCCCGAGACGATCACCACCCGGGGCCGCACCCGCCGCGCGATCCCCTGGGCCGCCTCGGCCGAGAGGCTGGCGAAGATCGCGGCCGGCTCGGCGCGGAGGAGCTGCGCCCCGAGCGCCACCATCTGCCACTCCGGCGCGTTGTCGGCGAGCAGCAGGATGCGCGTCCCGGGGCCGACGCCGTGTGCGCGCAGGAACGCGGCCGCGCGGCCCACGCCGGCGCGGAACCCGGCGAACGTCACCGCCCGCGGCGCCGCGCCGGGGGTGGCGGGGTCGAAGAACCGGATGAACGGCTTGTCCGGGAGCCGCGCCGCGGTGTGCTCGAGCATGGCCGGCAGCGTGCGGGCGGCGTATCGGTGCAGGGGGAGTCGCGTGGGCATGGGGCTGGCCGGTGGCCGGTGGGAGCGTGCCCCGGGCGTGTCACCAGCGTGTCACGGCGGGAGCCGTGGGTGGGCGCGGCCCCCCGCCTCGCCCCCAACCGGCGCGCTACCGCTCGAGCAGCGCCACCCCCTCCACGTGGTGCGTCTGCGGGAACATGTCCACCGGGACCACCGCCGCGACCCGATAGCCGGCCTCCACGCAGGCGCGCAGGTCGCGCGCGAACGTGGCCGGGTCGCAGGAGACGTAGACGGCCCGCGGGACGCCCAGGTCGCGGAGCGCGGGCCCGATCCCCCGCGCCCCCTCGCGCGGCGGATCGAGCAGCGCCGCGCCGAAGCGCCGCGCCCCGGGGCCGGCCTCGCGGCCGAAGGCGCGCGCCAGCGCCAGCGCGTCGCCCGCGAAGAAGCGCACGTTCCGCCCGCCCAGGTCGGCGCGGGCCAGGTCGAGCGCCGGCCCCTGCACCTCCACCGCGGAGACGCTCCGGGCCTGCTCCGAGAGCGGCCCGGTGAAGTTCCCCGCGCCGCAGTGCAGCTCGAGGACGTCCTCGCCCGCGGGCGCGAGCAGCTCGAGCGCGGTCTCCACCAGCCGCGCGTTCGCGCCGCGGTTCGCCTGCTGGAACACGTCCGGCCGCGAGCGCTGCGTCCCCGCCTCCGGCCGGCCGGGCGCGCGCGCGTGCCGCAGCACCGGGTCGCCGGCGGTCACCGGCTGCCCGCCCTCGGCCTGGAGCACGAGGCCCTGGAGCGAGGGCACGTCCCGGAGGAGCGCCTCGGCGCGGGCGCGCACCGGCGCGGTCACCTCCGGCAGGAGCAGCCACGCCGCGCCCCGCCCCGCGGCGTCCGACCACTCCAGCGCCACCTCGCGCGGCGACAGCCTCGCCGCGGCGAGCGCCGGCCCGACCGCCTCGCGCAGCGCGTCGAGCCCGGGCGAGAGCAGGTGGCACTCCCGCAGCCGGACCGGCTCGTGGGAGCGCCGGCGGAAGAACACCAGCCGGCCGGCGGCGCGGTCGTGGTGGAACTTGGCGCGGGCGCGGTAGCGCAGGGGCGAGGGCGAGGGGACGATGGGCCGCGCCGGGTAGCTGCCCGGCTCGAGCTTGCCGATCCGCCGCAGCGCCTCGTGGAGCGACCGTTCCTTCGCGGCGAGCTGCGCCGGGTACGCGACGTGGAGCCACTCGCAGCCGCCGCAGGCGGCGTCCGGCGACGGGCCCGGGCCGAAGTGGCGGCAGGGCGCGGCCACCCGGGCCTCGCCGGGCGCGGTGAGCTCGACGAGCGCACCGTGCGCGGTGGCCGCCCCCGGGCGCGGCGGCGGGACGTCGGCGAGCACCCGGTCGCCGGGCGCGGTCCAGGGCACGAACGCGGTCAGCTCGCCGTGGCGGCCCACCCCCTCGCCGCCGGGGGCGAGCGCCTCGATGGTCAGCGGGATGCGCACGCGCCGGGGATAACACGCCCCGGCGCGAACTTCAGCCGGCGGGCGCCGGCCGGGCTCAGGTCTCGTCGAGGTCGCGGCGCAGCCGCGAGACGAACGCCTCCAGCTCGCGCCGCCGCGGCTCGTCGACGCCGGTGAACTCGATGCCCATGCCCGGCACCACGTTCACGGGGTTGCCGAACGGGCTGACCCGGGTGACGCGGCCTTCCAGGTGGTACGGGAACGACGCGCCCGGGAGCTGTATGAGGATCTTCACCGAGGTGCCGACCGGCAGCGGGCTGCGCGTGTTGATGAACAGCCCGCCCTGGCTGATGTCGGTGGCCCAGTCGCTGAGGAAGGCGCCCACCGTCCGGTAGGCAACGGGGATCTCGTGGTGGAGGCGCGCGGAGCGCCGCTTCGTTCCGGACGGCGTCATCCGCGAAAACTGTATCAGGGGCTCACGGCGGGGCCAAGAACGAGGCGGATCGTGAGCCCGCGGGCGTCACCCAGCCGCGCGGCCGCGCTCCCCTCGCGGATGGCCAGCTCCACCCGGCCCCCGCTCCCCACCAGCGCGACCAGCTCGCCCGGTGCCCCCTCCCCGAACGTCCGGACCCAGCGCGCCGGCTGGTCGCCCGCGAACGCGGCGCCCACCGCCGCGCCGCCCAGGTCGGCCGCGCGGATCGAGGTGACCACGTTGCCGAACCGGTCGGCCGCCAGCGCCACCCCGCGCAGCTCGCCGCCGGCCACCTCGGCCGCCGGCCACTCCAGCCGCACCGGATCCGCCGCCTCCCGGCCGAGCGCGGCGGGCGTCCCGCCGCGGGCGAGGTAGATGGCCGCCGGGGCGAACAGGTCGCGGCCGTGGAAGGTGGCGGTGCGCGGCGCCGCCAGGACGCCGCCCGTCGCGAGCGCCCAGGCGCGCGCCCCCTGGCCGAGGAAGGGCGTGAGCAGCCCGTTGTCGGGCCCGAGCAGCCGCCGACCCTCGGGATCCACGACGCACAGCGCGCGGCGGGCGGTGCCGACCCCCGGGTCCACCACGGCGAGGTGGACGGCCTCCCGGGGGAACCAGGGCAGGCAGGCCTCGAGCATGAGCGCGCCGGCGAGGACGTCGAACGCGGGCACCTCGTGGGACACGTCCACCAGGCGGGCGTCCGGGAACGCGACGAGCAGCACCGCCTTCATCTGCGCCGGGAACCCCGAGCCGGCGCCGAAGTCGGTGGTGAGCGTGAACAGGGGACCGGCCACGGGTGCCCTCCCCGCCCCGCGCCCGGGGCGGCGGCGCTCAGGCCTGCATGGACCGCAGGTCGGGCGCCACGATGAGCTTCGGCTCGGTGAGCGCCTGCACCGACTCGACCGTCTCACCCGGCGCGAGCTCGCGCAGGATCAGGCCGTCCTGGCTCACGTCCAGCCAGGCGCGATCGGTGCAGATCGACGAGACGCAGCGCAGGCCGGTGATGGGCAGCGTGCACTGCCGGAGGATCTTCGGCTTCCCGTCCTTGGTGGCGTGCTCCATCATCACCACCACCCGCTTCGCCCCGGCGACGAGGTCCATCCCGCCGCCCATCCCCTTCACCATCTTGCCGGGCACGAGCCAGTTGGCGAGGTCGCCGCGCTCCGACACCTCGAGCGCGCCGAGGATGGCGAGGTCGATGTGGCCGCCCCGGATCATCGCGAACGACTCGGCGGAGGAGAAGAACGCCGCGCCCTTCACCACCGTCACGGTCTCCTTCCCGGCGTTGATGAGGTCCGCGTCCAGCTCTTCCTCGCGCGGGTACGGCCCCACGCCCAGGATGCCGTTCTCCGACTGCAGCACCACCTCGACGCCCGGCGGAACGAAGTTGGAGACGAGCGTGGGCATCCCGATGCCGAGGTTCACGTAGAAGCCGTCGCGGAGCTCGCGGGCCACGCGCGCGGCGATCTGCTCTCGCTTGAGCGGCATCGTTCCGATCCTCCCTACGCCGTCGCCGGACGGATCGTCCGCCGCTCGATCCACTTCTCGTACCGCTCCCCGCGGACCACCCGCCTCACGTAGATGCTGGGCGTGTGGATCCGGTCCGGGTCGAGCGCGCCCGGCTCGACCACCTCCTCCGCCTCCGCCACCGTGACCGCCGCCGCGGCGGCCATCATCGGCTGGAAGTTGCGGGTGGTCTTCCGGTACACGAGGTTGCCCCAGGTGTCGGCCTTCCAGGCCTTCAGGAACGCGAAGTCGGCCTTGAGCGGCAACTCCAGCAGGTACTCGCGGCCGGAGAGCAGCCGCGTCTCCTTGCCCTCCGCCACCTGCGTGCCGACGCCCGTGGCGGTGTAGAAGCCGCCGATGCCGGCGCCGCCGGCGCGGATGCGCTCGGCGAGCGTGCCCTGCGGCACCAGCTCCACCTCCAGCTCGCCGGAGAGGAACTGCCGCTCGAACTCCTTGTTCTCGCCCACGTACGACGCGACGATCTTGCGGATCTGCCGCGCCTTCAGCAGCACGCCCAGCCCGAGCTCGGTCGTGCCGCAGTTGTTCGAGACGAGCACGAGGTCGCGCACGCCCTTGCGGTGGAGCGCGAGGATGAGGTTCTCCGGGTTCCCGCACAGGCCGAACCCGCCCACCATGATGGTGGCCCCGTCCTTCACGTCCGCGACCGCGGCGTCGGCCGACTCGACCAGCTTGTTCATCCGCCCTCCTACCGCTCCACCACGAGCGCGACGGCCTCGCCGCCGCCGATGCAGAGCGACGCCAGGCCGCGCCGGCGATCGAGGTCCTTCATGGCCTGGAGCAGCGTCACCAGGATGCGCGCGCCGGAGGCGCCGATGGGGTGGCCCAGCACCACCGCGCCGCCGCGCACGTTCACCTTGCGCGGGTCGAGGCCGAGCAGCGCGTTGTTGGCGATCGACACCACCGCGAACGCCTCGTTGATCTCCCAGAGGTCCACGTCCGAGACCTGGAGCCGCGCCTTCGCCAGCGTGGTCCGGATCGCGTCGGCCGGGGCGATGGTGAACTCCACCGGGGCGCGCGCGGCGCCGCCCCAGGCGCGCAGGCGCCCGAGCACCGGCAGCCCGTCGCGCGCGGCGCGCTCGGCGCTCGCGAGCACCAGCGCGGCCGCCCCGTCGTTGATGGACGAGGAGCTGCCGGCGGTGACGGTGCCGTCCTTCTTGAAGGACGGCCGGAGCGTCGGGATCTTCTCCGGCCGCGCGCCCTTCGGGCCGTCGTCCTCGGCCACGACCGTCTTCTCGCCCTTCTTGCCCTCGATCTCCACCGGGACGATCTCGGCCTTGAACGCCCCCGCCTTCCACGCCTCGACCGCGCGGCGGGTGGACTCGATCGCGTACTCGTCCTGCGCGGCGCGCGAGATCCCCTGCGTGGCGGCGCAGTGCTCGGCGCACATGCCCATGTGCTGCTGCCCGTACACGTCCCAGAGGCCGTCGTGGATCATCCCGTCCACCAGCTCCACGTTGCCCATCCGCGCGCCGGTCCGCGCGGACCGATCGTAGTACGGCACGTTGGACATCGACTCCATGCCGCCCGCCACCACCACGTCGGCGTCGCCGAGGGCGATCGCCTGCGCGGCGGAGATCACCGCCTTCAGGCCGGAGCCGCACACCTTGTTGAGCGTCCAGGCGGGGGTCTTTTCCGGGAGGCCCGCGTAGATCGCCGCCTGCCGGGCCGGCGCCTGCCCCTCGCCCGCCTGGAGGACGTTGCCCATCACCACCTCGTCCACGGTCGAGGGCTCCACCCCGGCGCGCGCGAGCGCGGCGCGGATCGCGACCGCGCCGAGGCGCGGCGCGGTGACGGAGGCGAGCGAGCCGAGGAACGAGCCGATGGGCGTGCGCGCCGCCCCGACGATGACCACTTCGCGTCCGGTCATGGTGACCTCTGGGTGAGGGACCCGCCCAAGGGACCTCGGGCAGCGCCCCGAAGATAGGAAGGCGTTTCCCCGCTCGTCAACCAATCGTCGGAGCCCGTCGCCGGCGCCGCGCCCCGTACGGTTCGTTGCGGCGGTGGGCGGGATCTGCGTGTCGGGCAGCGCGCCCCGGGGCGCGTCCGCGCGCCTCCCCCGCGCCGCGCGCCGCCTTGCCCCCGCGGCGGGCCCGCCGCTACGCTCCAGCCCATGACGCCATCACCCACGGTCACACCGGTCCTCGTGGTCCACGGCGGCGCGGGGCAGCCCAGCCCCGACCGCGGGACCGACGCGCCGCGGCTCGAGGGGCTCCGCCGCGCCTGCGCGGCCGGCTGGCAGATCCTCTCCCGGGGCGGCGCCGCGCTCGACGCGGTGGAGGCCGCGGTGCGGGTGCTGGAGGACGACCCGCTGTTCAACGCGGGCCGGGGCGCCGCGCTCACCGCCGACGGGACGGTCGAGCTCGACGCCTCGATCATGGACGGCGCCACGCTCCGCTGCGGGGCGGTGGCGGCGGTGCGCGACGTGGCGAACCCGGTCTCGCTCGCCCGGGCGGTGATGGAGCGCTCGCCGCACGTGCTGCTCGCCGGCGAGGGCGCGTCGTCGTTCGCCCGCGAGGTGGGCATCCCGCCCTGCGACCCCGCGGCGCTCGTCACGCCCGCGCAGCGGGTCCGCTTCGAGGCGGAGCGCGACGCGGCGCGGTCGAGGCCGGGGCACGGCACGGTCGGCGCCGCCGCGCGCGACGCGCGGGGCCACCTCGCCGCCGCCACGTCCACCGGCGGGATGATGCTGAAGCGCGCCGGCCGCGTGGGCGACACGCCCATCATCGGGGCCGGCACCTACGCGGACGACGCCTCGGCGGCGGTCTCCTGCACCGGCCACGGCGAGCGCGTCATCCAGGTGACCCTGGCGCGGTACGCGGCCGACCGGGTGGCCGCGGGCGCCACGCCGGCGGAGGCGGCCCGCGAGGCGGTGCGGATGCTCGCCGCGCGCGTGCAGGGCGAGGGCGGCCTGATCCTGGTCGGCCCGGCGGGCGACCCGGGGTTCGCGTTCTGCACCGAGGCCATGAGCCGGGCCTGGATCGGGCGGGATGGGGTGGTGCACGCCGCCCTGTAGCCGCGCGGGCCCGGAGCTCACCCGCGGGTGATGCGCCCGGAGCCGGCCACGGCGGCCTGCTCCACCCGGCCCTCGCCCCACCAGCGCACGTCGCCGGAGCCGGCGACCGACGCGCGGAGCGCGCCGCCGGCCAGGGTCACCTCGGCGTCGCCCGAGCCGGAGATCTGCACCGCCGCGTCGTGGGCCGCGAGCCGGCGGCCCAGGATCTCGCCCGAGCCCTTCACCGCGGCCTCCAGCCGATCGGCGCGCCCGTCCAGCTCCGCGGAGCCGGAGCCGGCGAGCTCCACCCGGAGCTTCCCGGCGGTGCCGGTCCAGCGCAGGTGGCCGGAGCCGCTCAGGGAGAGCACCTGGTCGCCGCGCGCGCCGTCGACCGAGGCGTTGCCGGAGCCGGCGAGCGCGAGCCGCTCGAGCGCGGGGACGGTGACCTCGACGCGCGGCCCGCGGTACGAGCGGAGGTCGCGCTCGTTGCGGATGGTGAGCGTGCCACCCCGGACCTCGGTGACGATCTCCGGCTGCAGGTTCTCGTCGGCCACGACCACGACCGACCGGGCCGGCCCGACCTTCACCTCGAGGTCGAGCGAGCCGGCGAGCTGGATGGACTGGAAGGCCGGGACCTCCCGGCGCTGGTGCACCACGTGCCCGTCGCCGTCCACGGCGACGGCGGAGAGGGGGGCGGTCAGGGCAGCGAGGGCGGCGGCGACGGCGAGGCGCATGCGGAGTCCTCCGACGGCAGGTGCGAGGCGCGGGGGAGCGCGACGTCGCCGCCGCGCTCCCCGCACCGGGTCCTCTCTCCCCAGAGCGGACCCTGGCCCATACGCGCGCCGCGCGCGCCTATTTCACCCCTCCGTCCTGGGCCCTCCGGGGAGGCGGGCGGCGGCGTCCATGAACGGCTTCACGATGTCGAGGGGGAGCGGGAACACGATGGTCGAGTTCTTCTCGGCGGAGATCTCGACCAGCGTCTGGAGGTAGCGGAGCTGCAGCGCCCCCGGCGAGCGGGCGATGACGTCGGCCGCCTGGCCCAGCTTCTCCGCGGCCTGGTACTCGCCCTCGGCCGCGATGACCTTCGACCGCCGCTCGCGCTCCGCCTCGGCCTGCTTGGCCATGGCGCGGCGCATCTCGTCGGGGAGGTCCACCTGCTTGACCTCCACCGCGGTCACCTTCACGCCCCAGGGCTCGGTGTGCCGGTCGATGATCTCCTGGAGCTGCCGGTTGATCTTGTCGCGCTGGCTGAGCAGGTCGTCGAGCTCCACCTGGCCGAGCACCGAGCGCAGCGTGGTCTGCGCGAACTGGCTGGTGGCGAACAGGAAGTCGGTGACCTGGAGGAACGCCCGGTCGGCCTGCAGCACGCGGAAGTAGATGACCGCGTTCACCTTCACCGACACGTTGTCGCGCGTGATCACGTCCTGCGGCGGCACCTGCTCGGCCGTGATGCGCATGTCGATGATGATCATCCGGTCGATGAACGGGACGATCCACTTCAGGCCCGCGGTGCGGATCCCGGCGAAGCGCCCCAGCCGCAGCACCACGCCCTGCTCGTACTCGTTCACGATCCGGACGCCGGACAGGAACCAGATGACCACCAGCGCGACGGGGACGGCGACTCCGAGGAGCGGCATGCTTTCCTCCCTGCGCGGCGTCACCCCGGGTGAGCGGCGCGCGTGCGCTCCGTTCTAGCCCTTCCCGGGCGCGGCGGCCACCACCGTGACCGTCAGCCCCTCCACGGCCACCACCCGCACCGCGGCGCCGCTCGGGATGGGCGCGGCGCTGCGGGCCTGCCAGTACTCACCGTGAACGAACGCCTCGCCCGCGGCCGGGCCGATCTCGGAGAGCGCCTCGCCGGCCGCGCCCACCAGGCCGGGCGCACCCAGGCGCAAGGGCGCGCGCCGCACCCGCGCGATGTTCCAGGCCATGAACGCGAGCAGGACCGCCAGGGCGGCCGGCGTGGGCCAGATCACCCAGGGTGACAGCCGCAGCGCGCCGGGGTCGAACCAGTCGCCCGGCGCGGAGGTGTTCACGAAGAACAGCGTCCCGAGCACCAGGCACGCCGCGCCGGCCAGCCCCGCCAGCCCGTGCGCGGTGACGTACGCCTCCGCCACCAGCAGCCCCACGCCGGTGAGGAGCAGGATCACCGCCCCCACGTTCACCGGGATGACCCGCATGGCGAGGAACGCGAGGAACAGGCAGAAGCCGCCCGCCGCGCCCGGGAAGATCATGCCGGGGTGGTAGAACTCGACCGCGATCCCGAGCATCCCCACCAGCATCAGGATCGCCATGACGTTCGGGTCGGCGAGGAACCCGAGCAGCCGCTGCCGCACCGTCGGCTCGTACGGCTCGATCGCCGCGCCGGCCACCCGGAGCGCGCGCGCCGAGGCCCCCTGGCCCACCTTCCGCCCGTCGGCCTTCGCGAGCACCTCGGAGAGGTCGGCCGCGACCAGGTCCGCCACCTTCAGCCGGAGCGCCTCCTCGGCGGTGACCGACACGCTCTCGCGCACCGCCTTCTCGGCCCAGTCCGCGTTCCGCCCGCGGGCGGCCGCGACGCTGCGGGCGAAGGCGGCGGTGTCGTTCTCCACCTTCTTCGCCATGTCCTTCCCGGCCTCCTCGGCCACGTCGCGGCCCGCGCCGGTGACCGGGTGCGCCGCGCCGATGTTGGAGGTCGGGTGCATCGCGGCCACGTCGGCCGCGAGCGTGAGGAACACGCCGGCCGAGCCGGCCCGCGCGCCGGCCGGGCCGACCCACACGATCACCGGCACCTCGGTGGCGAGCATGGCCTGGACGATCTCGCGCGTCGCGTCGAGCTGGCCGCCGGGCGTGTCGAGCGTCACCACCAGCGCCGCGAACGCGCCGGTGCGGGCGCGCGCCAGGGCCGCCTCGAGGTACTCGACGGTGCCGCCGGTGATGGGCCCCTTCACCGTCGCGGACAGGACCCGCGCCGGCCTGGCGGCCGGGGACGCCGGAGGCGCGGCGGCCCCGGTGGCGCGCGCGGCGGCGCCGGCGGCGAGGAGCCCGGCGCACAGCAGCGGCAGCGCGGCGCGGGCGCGGCGGGGAACGGCGGATCTCGTGGCGCGAGCGATCTCGCCGAGGCGCATGCTCACCTCCCGGGCGGCGGCTGGCCCAGCTCCTTCATGACGAGCTGCAGGTCCTCCCATGCCTTCTTCTTCTCCTCGGGGCTGCGCAGGAGATAGGCGGGGTGGAACGTCGGCATGAGGCGGATGCCCTCGTACTCGCGCCAGCGGCCCCGGAGCCGGGTGATGGGGGTCGTGTCCCGCAGGAGGGTCTGCGCCGCGAACTTGCCCAGCGCGACGACCACGCGCGGCCGGATCGCGGCGAGCTGGGCGCGCAGGAACGGCTCGCAGGCCTCGATCTCGTCCGGCTCCGGGTTGCGGTTCCCGGGCGGGCGGCACTTCACCACGTTCGCGATGTACACCTGCTCGCGCTGGTACCCCATCGCCTGGATCATCTTCGTGAGGAGCTGGCCGGCCTTGCCGACGAACGGCTCGCCCTCGCGATCCTCGTCCGCGCCCGGCCCCTCGCCCACGAACACGAGCTCGGCCTGCGGGTTCCCCACCCCGAACACGAGCGTGGTGCGGCCGCCGGCGAGCTTGCAGCGGCGGCAGTCGCCGAGCGCGTCGCGGACCTGGACGAGCGCCGCGCTCCCGCAGCCCTTCTCCCCGATGCGGTGGGCGCCGGCGACCGGGGCGGGCGCCACGGGCGCAGGCGTGCGGGCGGGCGCCTCCCGGGGTCCCGCAGGTGGGGCCTGCTGACCAGGAGGAGGGGGGGACGCCGTGGCCCGGCCGGCGGAGGCGCCGCGCTCGGCCGCTGGCCCGGCCTGCCGGGCATGCGCAGCCGGCGCCGGCGGTTCCACCGCCAGCACCGGGACGGGAACCTCCCGCACGCCGGCGGCCTCCAGCCAGCGCAGGTGCCGCGCCAGCTCCGCCGCCACGTCCGACACCGCCTCCCCTGAACGCGCTTCGCCCACCTGACCCCTCGAAAAAACAGGTACCGCGCGTTGCGGCCGCGGCCGCGCGAAACCTAGAATCGAACCCCGATGAAGCTGCTCCGCCTGCTCCTCCCCGCCACCCTCGCCGCCGCCGCCGTCGCCATCCTCGCCTGGCCCTCCGACGCCCAGGCGTGGGGGCCGCTGGCGCACCTGAACTTCTCGGCGCAGGCCCTCGCGAACCTCGGGGTGGCGCAGCCATCGCTGCGCATGGTCCTGCAGGACTTCGGCAACGAGTTCCTCTACGGCTCCCTCGCGGCGGACATCGTGGTGGGCAAGAACATGGCCCGCTACCTGTACCACTGTCACAACTGGCGCGTGGGCTTCAACGTGTTCAAGCAGGCGAAGCCCGGGGCCGAGCAGGCCTTCGCGCTCGGCTTCCTCGCGCACCTCTCGGCCGACACCGTCGCGCACAACTACTTCGTGCCGTTCAAGACGGTCGCGTCGTTCCACAAGACCAACACCCGCCACGCCTACTGGGAGCTGCGCTACGACCGCCGCATGGACCGCGACCTGTCGCGGCTGGCGCGCCAGGTGTCCACCCGCGCCATCCGCGGCCACGACGACTTCCTGGCGCGCACGCTCACCGGCGCGTCGGTGATCCCGTTCGGCGTCTCGCGGCAGCTGTTCCGCTCGCTGCTGGTGAGCGCGCGCATGGGCGGGTTCCACCACGTGTCGCGGCTGGCGCTGGCGCGCGAGCGCAACCTCGTGCTCGAGCCCGATCTCGTGACCGAGACGAACGAGCTCGCGGTGCAGGCCATCCTGGGGCTGCTCGCCGAGGGCGAGCGCAGCCAGGCCGCGCGGGCCGACGCCACCGGCGCCCGGAACATCCGGCTCGCGACCGACCTCCGCAAGCAGCTCAAGGAGCGGACCGCGCGGCACCGGATCCCGTTCCGCGACGCGGCCGACATCGCCGAGGAGACGCGCCTCAGCTTCCGGCGCGGCATCAACGGCAAGCTGATCCTGCCGCCGTCGATCGCGAAGCTGGCGGCGTAGGCTCAGCCTCGCGGGCGGCGCGCGTCGAGCACGGGCAGGATCCAGTCCAGGATCGCCTCGGCGACCTTGTCCTTCGTCCCCTCGATCTCGGCCAGCTCGGCGGCCGAGACGAGCGCCACGCGGTTGGTGTCGCCGCCGAAGCCGGCGCCCGGGGCGCCGACCTTGTTCGCCACCACCAGGTCGCAGCGCTTGCCCTTCAGCTTCTCGCGGGCGCGCGCGATGACCTCCTCGGTCTCCGCCGCGAACCCCACCAGCACCGGCGCGCCGGGCCTGCCGGCGTGGCGCGCGCCCAGCCCGGCCAGGATGTCCGGCGTGCGCGCGAGCACCAGCGTCTCCTCGCCCGGCTTCTTCTTGAGCTTGTGCGCGGCCGGCGCGGCGGGCCGGTAATCCGACACGGCGGCCGCGCCCACGAACAGATCCATCTCCGCCTGGGCCGACTCGACCGCGCGCGCCATCTCCTCGGCGGTCTCGACGCGCACCACCTCGACGCCGGAGGGGTCCTCCAGCGCGGTGGGCCCCGACACGAGCGTCACCTGCGCGCCACGGCGGGCCGCCACCCGCGCCACCGCATAGCCCATCTTCCCCGACGACGGGTTGGAGACGAAGCGGACCGGGTCGATGGGCTCGCGGGTCGGGCCGGCGGTCACCAGCACCTTGCGCCCGGCCAGGTCCTGGCGTCCCAGCAGCCGCGCGGCGGCGAGCGCGATCTCCTGCGGCTCGGCGAGCCGGCCCTCGCCCACGTCCCCGTCGGCGAGCAGCCCCGCGGCCGGGCCGACCACGTGCATCCCGCGCGCCCGCAGCGCGGCCAGGTTCTCCTGCGTCGCGACGTTGCGCCACATCCGCGTGTTCATGGCGGGGGCGAGCAGCACCGGGCAGGTGGCGGCGAGCACCGCGGTGGTGACGGCGTCGTCCGCCATGCCGGCGCGGATCCGCGCGATCAGGTCGGCGGTGGCGGGCGCGACCACCACCAGGTCGGCGACGCGCGCCATCTCGAGGTGGCCGTAGGTGAGGTCCGCCGCCGGCTCGAACAGGTCGGTGAGCACGGGCGCGCCGGACAGCGCCTGGAACGTGAGCGGGGCGACGAAGCGGGTCGCGGCCGGGGTCATGGCGACGCGCACCTTGCCGTTCCCCTTCACGATGAGTCGCGTGAGGTCGCAGGCCTTGTACGCGGCGATGCCGCCGCCCACGCACACCACCACCGTCCGGTTGCGGAAGTCCATGCGCGCATCTTACCCGCGTTCCGGCGCAGACGAGGGCGCGCGCGGCGCCCGGCGCGGCTATCATCCGCCCGAGTGGATCCCTCCCGTCCCGGCCCGTCGCAGGGCGACGCGCCCCCGCCCTCGCCGCCCCTTCCCTCCCCGGCGCCCGCGCCGGAGGCCGGCGAGCCCGGCGGTCCCGCGGCCGCGCCGTTCCGCAAGAGCGGCCTCGCCTTCTTCGCGGTGCTCCTGCTCCTGTACGGCCCGGGCATCCTGGCCCAGCAGCTCCACCCGGCGGCGGGCCTGGCCTGGAGCGAGCTCTTCGTGTTCCTGCTGCCCGCGTTCGCGGCCGCGCTCGGCTCGAACCTGCGGGCGGTGCCGTACCTCGGCTTGGCGCGCCCGGCGGGCGTGCCCCTGGCGCTCGCGGCCCTGGCGGGCGCGGCGGGGTTCCTGGTCGCGAACGCGCTCATGTTCGCGTGGGTGGAGGTGCTCCCCCCGCGCGTCACCGAGCTGTTCGACGTGGGCCGGCTGTTCGAGACGCCGGGGCCGCAGCGGTACGCCATCGCCGCCGCGGCGGCGCTGCTCGCGCCCGTCTGCGAGGAGGTCGCGTTCCGCGGGTACCTGCAGCGGACGGTCGCCCTCCGCCGCGGCCCGGCGGCCGGCCTCGCGGCAGGCACGATCTTCTTCGCGCTCCTGCACCTCGACCCGGTGCGGCTCCCCGCGCTCCTGCTGCAGGGGCTCCTGTTCGGCTGGCTCGCGCTGCGCAGCGGCAACACCTGGAACGCGGTCGCCGCGCACGCGATGAACAACGCGCTCGCGGCGGGGGCCGCGCTCGCCTCCGCCGGCTCGGGCGCGGACGAGGCCGCCGGCGCGCCCGCCACCGGGCAGATGGTCGCCACGCTGGTGGCCGGCGGCGTGGCGCTGGCGCTCCTGCTGCGCGCGTTCCGGAACGCCACCCCCCCGCCGCCGCCCGCCGCGGCCGCGCTGGAGCGGCGCGACCCGGCACAGCCGTCGCTCCGCTTCCGGCTGGCGCGTCTGCCGCAGGGCGTATGGGCGAGCGCGTCGCTGGGCATGGCGCTGCTCGCGGCGCTCGCGCTCGTGGCCGCGCTGGGCGGCGGGCGCACCCCTGCGCCGCCGGTGCCCCCCGGTCCGGCCCCCACCGTGCCCGCGCCCTGAAGGGCACGTGAACCCATCCCCTCCCGTCGCCGCGGCGGCCGGTCCGCGTCGCATCGCGTCGTTGCTCCTCCCTCACATGCCTACGGGCATGCTCGGTCGTCGCGCCTCGCGCTGCTCGCGGCTCGACCGCCTGGCTCGGTCCGGGGATGGATTCACGCGCCCTGAGGCCCGCGCGCGGTGCGGTCCCGGCCGCCTCGGGCGGTTATCTTCCTCCCCACGACCTCCCATGGAGCCCCGCGTGAACCGGACCCTCCTCGTCACCGCCAGCCTCGCCGCGCTGCTCGCCGCCGTTCCCGCCCGGGGGGAGCGCGGCCCCTCCACCCCGACCGAGCGCCGCAAGGCGGTCGACGTGACCCGCCGGCTCGAGCGCGAGCCGCTCGCGCGCCGGGCCGCGGCCGACCGCCGCTGGCTGCTGCAGTGGATCGTGGAGATCCCGGACATCCAGGTGCGCGGCTGCTCGGGCCCGCTCGACCCGCTCGCCGAGGACGACGGCAGCCGCTTCGGGAAGATCCTCTTCGTGCAGTCGATGTTCGGCATGGCAGCCTTCCAGATCGAGCACCCCCGCAGCGCGGACGACTGGCTGGCGGTGCAGACGGCGGGCGTGGAGAGCGTGCTCCGCGCCTACCGGTCGCTGCTGCGCGCGCGCCCGCAGGCCCGCTGGGACGAGCTCGACGCGCTGCTCGCGGCGCAGCGGCGCGGCCGCCTGCCGGCGCTGCTCGAGCAGGCGATGGAGGGCTGCGACGAGCCCGCCGGCCCTGCGCCAGGCGACGCGATCTGAGCGAGCGCTGCGCCCCGGGACCGGGCGAGGTCCCCGCGGGCGCGGCCGGCGGCGCGGGGCAGCGGCCCAATCTGACGCACCCGGGTCACGCATCGTGAATGTATGCGGCGGCCGCACCGCGGCGCTCGGCCGCGCGGCTCCCTCCGGGCGTTGACGCGCGGCGGCGCCGGTCGCAGGCTCCCGTCGTGGCGCGCGAGCCGCGCCGCACGCGGGAGTTCGGCATGAAGGTCGTCTGCTCCTACTGCCACCGGCTGCTGCGGGAGTCGCCCGGCGAGGCCGTCGGCGTGAGCCACGGCATGTGCCCGGAGTGCGACGCGTACTTCGCGAAGCTGTGGGGCGGGCTGAAGCTGGGCGAGTACCTCGACCTGCTGCCGGTGCCGGTCATGGTGGTGGACGGCGGCGGGCGCGTGGTGGCCGCGAGCGAGCGGCTGGCGGACGTGCTGCACCGGCCGCGCGCCGAGCTGCGCGGACTGCGCTGCGGCGAGGCGATGGCCTGCTCCCGATCGCGCCTCCCCGGCGGCTGCGGCAAGGCGGAGCACTGCCGCGAGTGCACCATCCGCCGGACCGTGGACGAGGTGCACGAGACCGGCCGCTCCGTCGCCGGCGCGCGCGCGTGGGTGAAGACCGACGCCGGGCGCGTGCCGGTGACGATCTCGGCGCGGCCGGCGCAGGGCTTCGTGGAGGTGACGCTGGACGAGCCCGAGGCGCTCGCCGGCGCGCTCGGCGGGCACGCCCCGCCGTCGCGCCGGTAGCTACCCCGCGCGGCGCAGCACCATGCACTTCAGGTAGCGGCCCTCGCGGAACTGCAGCGAGACCGGGTGATCGGGCGGCTGCCGGGTCTCGGCCACCAGCGCGAGGTCCACCCGCGCCTTGTAGGCCGCCTCCTTGACCGCGTCGGCGAACTGCTCCGCCGAGACGCGCGCCGAGCAGCTCGCGGTGACGAGCAGCCCGCCCGGCGCGAGCACGGCGAGCGCGGCCCGGTTCAGCGAGGCGTAGCCGGCCAGCGCGCCCTCCACCGCCTTCTGCGACTTCGCGAACGCGGGCGGATCGCACACCACCAGGTCGAAGCGGCGCCCCTCGCGCTTGTAGCGGGCGAGCAGCTCGAAGCAGTCCTCGGCGGCGAACGCGTGGTCGGCCGCGTCGAGGCCGTTGGCGCGGAAGTTCTCGCGCGCGAGCGCGATGGCGTCGCGGTCCACGTCCACCGTGACCACGTGCCCGGCGCCGCCCAGCGCCGCCGCCACCGAGAAGCCGCCGGTGTAGCCGAACAGGTTGAGCGCCTCGGCCCGCCCGCGGGCCAGGTCGCGCACCATGCGCCGGTTCTCGCGCTGGTCGAGGAAGTGGCCGGTCTTCTGCCCGCGGCGCACGTCCACCAGCACCTTCATCCCGTGCTCGTCGATCGCGATCCGCTCCGGCGGCTCGGCGCCCCACAGCACGCGCCCGCTCCCGTCGCCCTCGCCCTCGTCCTGGTCGTCGCGCGGGATCTCGTCGCGGCCGAACACGCCGGCCACGCCCTCCTGCTCGGCGTGGAGCGCCTCGACGATCTCGGCGCGGTGCGGGGTGAGGCCGGCGGAGTAGAGCTTCAGCACCACGTGGCGGTCGTAGCGATCGGCGACGACGCCGGGCAGCGCGTCGCCCTCGCCGTGCACCACCCGGTAGCCGGTGGTGTCGCGCACCAGCTCCTTCCGCAGCGCCACCGCCCGCGCCACGCGCCGGCGCCAGAACGCGGCGTCGATGGCCTCGGCCGGCTCGCGGGTGAGGATGCGGACCGAGATGGCGGAGTGCGGATCGTAGTAGCCGCGGGCCACGAAGCGGCCGTCCTCGGTGACGTCCACGATCGTGCCCGCCGGCAGCCGCGCCGGCGCGCGCTCCACCGCCTTGCGGAACACCCAGGGGTGCCCGGCGCGCAGGTGGCGCGCCAGGTCCTTGCGCAGCGGCAGCTCGGCCTCGGCCTTCATCTCGCCTCCGTGCGGCGGCGCCGGGCCGGCGAGGCCGGCCGTCGCCGCGCCCCGCGCTCGCTCCGCGCGCGGGAGAAGTTGCCCACCACCAGCCCCGGCCGCGCCCGCTTCAGCGCGCGCACCAGCGCCGGGATGCCCAGCGCCTCGCCGGGCGCGCCGCGGTCGCGGGCGATCGCCATGTAGACGTCCGGATCGATGGCGAGCGGCCGGGTCTGCACCTGGTCCACGCCCGTGTCCGCCACCAGCTGGCAGAGCCGCTCCGCCTCGCCGCCGCGGTCGGTGACGCCGGGGAAGGTGAGCAGGTTGAGCGCCACGTAGGCGCCGCCCGCCTTCGCGGCGCGCACGCCGCGCACCACGTCCTCGAGCCCGTAGCCGGTGGGCCGGTAGTAGGCGGCGTACAGGTCGGGCGAGGCGCTGTTCAGCGAGATGCGCACCGACTCCAGCCCGGCCGCGACCAGCCGCGCCAGCGCCTCGGGCAGCGAGCCGTTGGTGTTCGCGTGCAGCGTGCCGCGCCGGGTCCGCGCGCGGATGAGCCGGATGGCCTTCTCGATCTCCTTCCAGCGCAGCAGCGGCTCGCCCTCGCAGCCCTGTCCGAAGGAGACCATCACCCGGCCGGTGGCGCGCTCCAGGTGGCGGACCGCCACGTCGGCCATCTCCGCGGCGGTGGGCGGCCGCGCGATCCGCTCGTGCGAGGAGGGCGGCATCCCCTCGTCCTGCTCGGACAGGCAGCCCACGCAGGCGGCGTTGCATGCGGCCGACGACGGGATGGCGCCCTCGTCGCGGCCGTAGAACGTGTTCTGCGCGGTGAAGCAGCGCCACTCCAGCGCGCACCGCGCCAGCTGGCGGTAGATGGGGTTCCCGGTCGAGACCAGCCGCTCGACCTTGGCGGGCAGGTCCGGGGTGGAGTGGCGCGACGGGTCCCAGTGCGAGCGGCGGTCGGTGTGGAGCGCCCACACCACCGGTCCGTCCTCGCCCAGCCCCGCCGCGGTGTAGGCCCACTGCGGGAGCGTGGGCGCCTCGTCCAGCGTGGCGAGCGGCGGCCGCGCCGCGGCCGGGAGCAGCGTACGGGTGTAGCCCGGCGGGAGCGTGGCCCCGACGGCGTGCGGCACGACGCGGCGGCGCCCGAGCTTCACGTCCTGGAGCACCACCTTCGCGCCGGTCTCCGGGTCCACGCCGACCGGCCGCCGCCCCGGGAGCAGGCAGAGCGTCGCGCCCTCCGGCAGCGGGAGCGGGCGCTCCGCGGGCCGCAGCACCGCGTCGCCGCTGCGCGCGGCCGCGAGCAGCGTGGGGTGGTCGTAGACCGTTCCCCGGTCGTCGGCGAAGAGGAGTCTCGGCATGGGCGTCGTCGCGATTCACCCGCGCGGGCGCGGCGGCGGGCCGAGGGTCTTACCACGCCGGCGCGCGCCGCGCCGGGGCCGCGGGGACCCCCTGCCGGCTCCCGCGCCCGGGGCTTTTCGCCCCGACCGCCGGGATGCTAGGAATCCCGAGTCCTTTCCGCGCGCTCGCCCTCCCCCCCTCCGGTCCTGCGATCGGACGGACGACGCGCGGGAATCTCCCCGGGCGATGGGCCGTTTCCCAGGTCGAGTGGCCTGATTCGGAAGCGGGTGTGCGTCGTCCGGGATTAGAAGAGATCAAGCCCGAAATGTTCGACCTCCGACAGAACGACCTGACCCGCGACGAGTTCCAGGAGCTCGCGCTCAAGCACATCGACCCCCTCTACTCGGCGGCGCTGCGGCTCACCAAGAACGACCGCGACGCCGAGGATCTCGTCCAGGACACGTTCCTGCGCGCCTACCGCTTCTTCGACAAGTTCGAGCGCGGCACGAACATCAAGGCGTGGCTGTTCAAGATCCTGACCAACACCTTCATCAACCAGTATCGACGGTCGGTGAAGGAGCGCAACATCGTCGAGGGGTCGGAGCGCGACGCCGTTCACGAGCGGTTCGTGTCGCGCGAGGCGGCCGAGTACGCGGCCAACCCGGAGCAGTACTTCTTCGACCGGCTCCTCTCCGACGACGTCCTGAAGGCGGTGGACTCGCTGCCCATCGACTTCCGGATGGTCGTGATCCTCGCGGACCTGCAGGAGTTCTCGTACAAGGAGATCGCCGAGATCCTCGACGTCCCGGTCGGCACGGTGATGAGCCGGCTGTACCGTGGACGCCGGCTGTTGCAGAAGGCGCTGGCGAGCTACGCCGTGGTCTCCGGGGTCATCCAGCTCCCGGAGTCCGAGGACGGCGAGAGCATCGACCTCGAGACGTACCGGCGCCGCCGCGGCAAGTCGGCCTAGGATCCCGGCCAGAGGGCCTCGAATGCGGATCGACTCCACGCTCATCGCCGCCATGGACTGCCGCGAGCTCGAGCGATCGATCGACGCGTACCTGGACGGCGAGTTCGACGAGCGCGAGCGCGCCGAGGCGGAGGCCCACCTCGCCGCCTGCACGCCGTGCCGCGCCATGGCCGACCGCCAGGGCGCGCTCCGGCTCGCGCTCCGCGCCAAGCTCCGCGAGGCGATGGCCTCGCCCGCCGCCGCCGGCTGCGCGCCCCCGGCCCTTCGCGCGCGCGTCCGCACCTCGCTCGCGCACGAGCGCCGGCCGCTCTGGCGCCGGGTGCTCCAGCCGGTCCCCGCGGCCGCCGTGGCCGCCTGCGCCATGGGCGCGCTGGTGGTGCTGGCGGGTCACCGGGGCGACACCGCGCTGGTGGACGACGCGATCCGGGTGCACCACCGCGCGCTGCCGCTCGAGGTGGACGCCGCGGCCATGCCGGGCTGGTTCGCGGGCAAGCTCGACTTCCACCCCGCCCTGCCGCACTTCGACGGCGGCGGCGCGCGCGTCGAGGGTGCGCGGCTCTCCAACCTGCGCGAGTGGCCGGCCGCCTACGTGCGCTACCAGCTCCCGCGCGGGCAGGCCGGGCTGTTCATCGTGGACGACCCCGACCGCCGCTTCGACACGCCCGGCCGCGAGGTGAAGGTCGGTCCGCAGGTCGTCCGGGTGGTCAACGCGCGCGGGTACAACGTGGCGGTGTGGCGCCAGGACGAGATCGTCTACTCGCTGGTCTCGGACCTCGACGAGGACGCGCTGTTCAGGCTCGTCCAGGCCGCCCAGGCGGAAGCCGCCGGCGGCCGATAGCGGTCGATCGCGTGCCGCGGATGTGGTCGCGGGGACGACCCGCGACGCCGGCCCGCGTTTTGACCTCGCACCGCGCGGCGGTTAAGATTCACCAGCATTTTCCGCGCGGTGCGCGACGTGCGCGGCGCGCGCGCCGTCCCCTCCCGCACGTGCCCGGGTCCGCCTGATGCCGACGAAGATCCTGCTCATCGAGAACGACGCCGCGTTCGCCGCCGAGCTCTCGAAGGCGCTCGAGGCGAGCGGCTTCGACGTGCGCGTCACCGGCGACGGGAAGCTCGGGATCGAGCTGGCGCGCGAGTGGGCCCCCGCGGGCGTGGTCCTCTCCGTCGAGCTGCCGGGCATGAGCGGCTACCTCGTCTGCCAGAAGCTGAAGAAGGACGACGCGCTGAAGGCGACGCCGCTCGTGCTCACCAGCGCCGAGGCGACCGAGGAGACGTTCGAGAACCACCGCAAGCTGAAGGTCCGCGCCGACGAGTACCTGCTGAAGCCGTTCCCGGCCGCGGCGCTGCTGGAGAAGCTCGGCGCGCTGGTGGGGCTGCCCGACCTCGGCGAGGAGCCGCTCGAGGCCGACGAGGAGATCGTCTCCCTCGAGGAGGAGATGGGGCTCGAGGCCGTCTCGGACCTCGCCGAGGCGGACCTCCCCGCGCTCGACCTCGACGCGCTCCCGGACGAGCCGGGCGATGCGGCCGCAGGTCCGGCGGCGGACGACCTGGCGCTGCTCGACGAGGCGTTCGACGGGATCGCGGCGCCGAGCCCGGAGCGGCCCGGCGACGCGCTCGACCTGGCGCTCGGGCTCGGCGACGGCCCGGCGGCGGTGGACGACCCGCTGGACCCGTCGCTGCTCGACCCGACCGACGACCTCCCCGGCGCCGCGGGCCTGGCCGGCACGGACGACGCCGACGGCGGCCTCTCGCTGCTCGACGCCGACGCGGCGCTCGGCGCGCTCGCCGACGAGCCGCCCGCGCCGGCGCGCCCGTCGGTGCGCGGCGCCAGCGCCGACGCGCTGCGCGCGGCCGGGATCCGGCTGCTGGAGGACTCGCCGGCCCCCGCGCCGGCCGCGGCGCGTGCCGGCGCCGATCCGGCCGAGCTCGCGGCGCTGCGCGCGCAGCTCCGTCAGGCGGAGGACGCCGCCGCGGGCGCTGCCGCGGAGCAGGCCGCCCTCCGCGCGCGCGGAGACGCGGCCGAGGCCGAGGCCGAGCGCGCCCGCGCCGAGCTGGCCGGGGCGCGCGAGGAGGCGCGGGACGCCGCCGACCGGGCGGAGACCGTGGAGCGCGAGCTGGCGGAGCTGCGCGACCGGCTGGCCGGCGCCGAGCGCGCCGCCGGCGACGCCGAGCGGCGCGCCGAGGACGCCGAGGCGCGCGCGCTGGAGGCCGAGGACGCCGCGCGCAAGCGAGCCGCGGAGGCGGCGGCCGCCGCCGAGGCCGCGGCGCGCGCCGAGGCGATGGAGCGCGAGCTGGAGGAGCTGCGCACCGAGCTGGTGGTGGCGCGCGGCGAGGCCGAGGGCGCCCGCGGCGAGGTGGAGAACCGCACCGCCGAGCTGGGCCGGCGCGTGGCCGAGCTGGAGGCCGCGAACGCCAAGAACGAGGAGCGCGTCCTCAAGGCGTACCAGAAGATCAAGGGCGACGAGAAGGTGAAGGACAAGGTCCGCAAGGCGCTCGCGATCGCCGCGCAGCTCCTCGACGAGGGGCTGCCCGCGGACCCGGCCGCCGAGAAGGAGCGCCGCGCCGCCTCGCCGCTGGTGCGCGAGTAGCGGCGCCGCGCGCCAGCCGAGCCCGGTTGATCTGGTCGCGTCGCGAGGCACGCGATGGCGTCGCCGAGCCGGGCACACGAGGACCGAGCAGCGCAGGCGTGCCCGTAGGCACGTCGAGCAGCGCAGGGACGAGTCTGCCCGGCGCAGGCAGCCAGCGTGCGCCGCAGCAGCGATCCAGATCGAGCGGTCTCGGCCTTACCCGAGCGCCTCCTCGTCGCCGACCGGCGGCGCGAGCGTGACCCCGAGGTAGCGCAGCAGCCGGTGCTGGTGGCGGCCCAGGCCCACCACCTCGACCGTCTCGCGCCCGCAGAGCTGCCCCGCCATGGCGGCGACGCCCAGGTCCTGCACCTCGCGCACGCCCGAGAAGTCGAGCAGCAGCGGGGCGGAGGCGGGGATCTCGCCGAGCCACCCCGAGAGGCGGCTCGCGGCCTGCCGATCGAAGACGCCCTCGATCCGGATGACGAGCTCGCCGCGTGCCCCGCGCGTCACGTCCATCATGTCACTGACCCCGGCCCGGAGGAGAGGAGTCCAAGGTGCGCGCGCGCGCGGCCCGGGTCAACCCGGCGCCCCAACGTGGAGGACGCGGGTGCGACGGGCGGGCCCGATTCCCGAGTCGACGTTGCGCTGCGCGCGATCAATGCGTCGACGGCGCGGAGGAGCCCTCGGGCCCTGCGCCTGCGGACGCCGTCTCCCGCGCCCGCGCCGCCCGCATCGCGCCCACCGCCGCGCCGAGCGCGAGCAGGTTCGTCGGCGAGAGCGCGGCGCGCGCCGCCATCCGCACCATCGGCCGCAGCAGAGGCCACAGCCCGCCGCCCAGCACCATGCCCGCGGCGGCCGCCACGCCCAGGACCGCCATGGGCGACTCGGCCATGCGGCGCTCCAGGTCCAGCTGCTCCGCGAGCCGCGCCACCGACTCGCGCGCCTCGTCGCCGAGCTCGCGCAGCGCGTCCGCCACGTCGCCCAGCTCGCCCGCCTCCATGCCGCCCGCCCCCCGCTCGCGCTCCATCACCCCTCCGCTCAGGTCCGCGAGAGCAGCCGGCCGGCCAGGAACCCGAGCCCGACGGCGATGGCGACGGCCGCGATGGGCCGCTCGCGCGCGAAGCCGCGGATCCACTCGCCCGCGTCCTCGGCATAGCCGCGGAGCCCCTCGAGCTGCTCCTGCATGCCCCCGGCCAGCTCCTCCGCCCGGTGCCGCATCTCGTCCATCGTGCCTTCCCCGCCCCTGCCGCCGTTTTCCATGTTCACCCTCGCCGGTCGCCCTCGCGGCAAGGTAGGCCGCGCGCACACGCGCGGCCAAACCCCGGGGAGGCGGGGCCGGATCAGGCCCGGCGCGCCCGGCGCCGGCGCAGCCCGGCGAGCAGCTCGTCGAGCTCGGCGATGCGCAGGGCCCGCGCCGCGGCGAGGTAGGCGAGGCCGCCCGCCGCGATGGGGCCGAACGCGAGGGCGAGCTGGGCCGGGACGCCGCGGTGGTCGCGGAGCAGCGTGGCGAGCCCACGCTCGGCCGCCCAGGCGACCGCCGCCAGCGCCGCCGAGGCGAGCAGGACCTTGCCGAGCTGGCGGGCGAGCCCCTCCCCGCCCAGCCGTCCGTGCCGCCGCCGCCAGGAGAACAGCAGCACCGCGAAGTTCGCGAGCGCCGCGAGCGAGGTCCCGAGCGCCACGCCGCGGTACCCGAGCACCGGGTACAGCGCGAGGTTCAGGACCACGTTCGAGGTCATGCCGAGCACGCTCCCCACCACCGGCACGCGGGCCCGGTCGAGCGCGTAGAACGCCGGCGCGAGCACCTTGACCGCGGAGTAGGCGTAGAGCCCGGCCGCGTAGCAGACCAGCGCCGCGGCGGTGGCGTCGGTGTCGGCCGCGCCGAAGCGCCCGTGCTCGTAGATGACCGAGATGATGGGCCGGGCCAGCACCGCCAGCCCCACCGCCGAGGGCACGTTCAGGAACGCGACCAGCCGCAGCGCCGAGCCGAGCGTGTCCTGCACCGCGTCCATGTCGCGCGCCGCCGCCCGCTGCGCCACGCCCGCGCCGGCCACCGTGGCGATCGCCACGCCGAACACGCCGAGCGGGAGCTGCATGAGGCGGAACGCCATCTGGAGCCAGGTGTTCGCGCCCTCCTCGTGCGAGGCGAAGATGGTGTTGACGAGGATGTTCACCTGCGTGGCGGAGAGCCCCACCACCGCGGCGCCCATCAGCCGGAAGATGCGGCGCACGCCGGGATCGGCCAGCGCGCCCGCCGCGAGCGCCGGCCGGGCGCGGTAGCCCACCGCGCGGACCGAGGGGAGCTGGGCCGCGAGCTGGAGCGCGCCGCCGAGCAGCGTGCCGATGGACCAGCCCACCACCGCCCGCTCCGGCGGCAGCCCGGCCAGCCACAGCCCCATGCCCACCGCGATCGACCCCACGTTGAAGAGCGCGGGGGCCACCGCCGGCGCGGTGAAGCGCCCCTGCGCGTTCAGCATGCCCATCGCCACCGCCGAGAGCGAGACGAGGAGCAGGAACGGCATCATGATGCGGGTGAGGTGCGCGGCCAGCGCCGCCTGGTCGGCGGTGTAGCCCGGCGCCATGAGCGCGACGAGCGGGCCGGCGAAGGCGACGCCGAGCAGCGTGATGCTCCCCACCACCAGCAGCACCAGCGCCACCACCGTGTTGGCGAGCCGGTAGGCGGCGTCGCGGCCCCGGTTGCGGTGGGCGTCCGCGAACGCCGGCACGAACGCGGAGGAGAGCGCGCCCTCGGCGAACAGGTCGCGGAGCAGGTTGGGGATCCGGAACGCGACCACGAACGCGTCGGAGAACCGGTTCGCGCCGATCAGGATCGCGAAGAGCTGGTCGCGGACGAGGCCCAGCACCCGCGACGACATGGTCGCCGCCGACAGCCACACCGCGCGCCCGACGCGGACCGGCGCCGCGCCCGCCGCCTCGGGGCTCCCGGCCACTAGTGCTTCCCGCCCACCGGCCCGCGCGCCGCCTGCTCCTTCTTCATCATCCACGCCTTCGCCTGTGCCTGGATCGTCTGCGGCACGTTCCGGTCGCGGGCCAGCTCCTTGATGTCCTTCTCCTGGAGCGTGGTGAGCATCTTGAGCGCGGTGGGCAGCGGGACCTTCGGGTTCTTCACCAGCGAGATCTTGATGGCGTAGGTCTTCAGGTACTCGCGGGTGCCGTAGATGTGCCGCAGCACGTCGGCGCTCACCGTGCGCGAGTTGGCCAGCGAGAGGATCTCGCCGTCGGTGATGCGGGGGCTGGTGACCGCCGCCATGCACACCAGCTTGTTCGCGTCGCGCAGGAGCAGCGTCCGGGCCTCCTTGTTGCCGAGCGTGGCGAGCTTGATCTTCTCCGACACGCTCATGCGCATCACCCGCTGGGTGATGTTCAGCTTGCGGGTGGACTGCTCCTCGGTCTCCGCCGCGGGCGGCGGGCCCTCGCCGGCCCCGTCGCGCGCCAGCTCGTCCGCGTACTCGGCCATCAGCGCGGCGGCGGTCTCGCCCGGCTCCGGCGGCCTCACCGTGGGATCGACGCCGTGGACGCGCTTGTGCGCCTCGACCATCTGCGGCACGTCGAGCAGCGTGAGCCCGTTGCGAACGCAGAAGTCGCAGGCGCCGTCCACGGTGGACGCGAGCACGTGCGGGTTCGCGCACAGCGCCCGCACGATGGGCTCGTGCCGGAGCAGGCGCAGCTCGTTCTGCCGGACGATCTCGGCGAGGCGCTGCGGCACGATCGCGGCGAGCCGGGCCACCGTCCCGTCGAGCGTGGCCGGGTTGAGCAGCACCAGCTCGAGCGCGCCCTCGCGCTGCGCGAGCCGGTCGGCCATCCAGTCCAGCACCGGCCCGGGCACCTCGTCCGAGCGCAGCGCCACGCTCCAGATCTTCTCGGGCAGCCCCTCGGCGGTCTTCGCCGCCGTCTCGCGCACCGCGGCCTCGGGGTCGTGCGCCAGCATGAACAGGAGCGTGGCCAGGTCCGCGGCGGCCACCGCCGGGACGAGCCCCTTGGCGCCCATGGTGCGGAGCGGCAGCGGGGCCTTCGGATCGGCGTGCTTCTGCAGCGGCTTCGGCAGGGTCTCCAGCGGGAGCGGACAGTCCGGCATCAGCGTTCGACCTCTCGAGGCCCGTCCGGCTCCGCGGCCGCGGGCGCAGTGGCGTCCTGCGCGGCGGGCCCGGAGTCGGCAGGCGCGGGCGCGCTCGGCGCCTCGTCGGATACGGGGGACGCAGCGGCGGCGGGCCCGGACGGTGCCGGCCCGTCGCCGGCGGGTAAGGCGGCGGCCGCGTCGGATGGGGTGGGCTCCGCCGGCGGCTCCACCGGCGGCTCGACGGACGGCTCGACCGCGGCCGGCTTCGCCTCCACCTCCAGCGGCAGGGGCGCGGGCGGCGGCGTGCCGGCGGCCTGCGCGGGCGCGGGCGCGAAGCCCAGCGCGACCGGCGACATCTCGTAGAGCGGCGCGTGGCGCCGCTGCCACCGGTGCCGGATCCGCCCGAGGAAGCGGTTCAGCGGGTTGTTGCGCGACAGGGCGCCGATCACCGGCGGGCGGCGGATGCCGATCGTGTCGCGGGCCATGCAGAGGCTCGCGTCGCGCGGCCACAGCTCGAGCCCGCGCAGGATGGCGCGCACGGCCCGCTCGCGCTGGTTGAGCGCGAGGTGCACGCGGGCCTGGTTGAGCAGGAGCTCCGGATCCGGCCCGGTGGCGCGCAGCGCCTGGTCGCACAGCGTGACGCCCAGGTTCGAGTTCCTCTCCACGAGCACCAGCGTCACGCCGTACCAGGACATGGCGCGGGCGTCGCGCGGGTCCCTGCGGTGCGCGCGCTCGAACGCGGCGTGCGCCGCGCCCACGTCGCGCGCGACGAAGGCGGCGAGGCCCTCGTCGAGGAGGCTCCGCGCCGGGGCGGCACCGCGCGGCGCCGCGGCTGGGGTCGCCTGGGCGGTCACCGGTTGCGCTCGTGGAGGATCCGCAGCCCCTCCAGCGTGAGGTGCTCGTCCACCTCGGTGATGCTGCGGGAGACGCCTGCGATGAGCGGCGCGAGCCCGCCGGTCGCCACCACCTTGGGCGGCGTGGCCAGCTCGGCCGCGATCTGCGCGCAGATCCCGTCCACCATCCCGACGTACCCGTACACCAGACCGGCCTGGATGGAGGCGACGGTGTTCTTGCCGACGACCGAGGGCGGCTTCGCGAACTCCACCCGCGGCAGCTTGGACGCGCTGCGCGCGAGGGCGTCCATGGAGATGCCGATCCCGGGGCAGATCGCGCCGCCGAGGTACTCGCCCTTCGCGGAGATGACGTCGAAGGTGGTGGCGGTGCCGAAGTCCACCACCACCAGGGCGCAGCGCCAGCGCTCGTACGCGGCCACCGCGTTCACCACCCGGTCGGCGCCCACCTCGCGCGGGTTCTCGTAGAGGATGGGCATCCCGGTCTTCATCCCCGGGCCGACGAACATGGGCTTGCGATCGAAGTACCGCACGCACATCTGCTCGAGGGTGAAGGCGAGCGGCGGGACCACGCTCGCGATCACCACCGCCGAGACCCGCGCCGGCTCGAGGCCGGCCGAGGCGAACAGCTGGCGCAGCAGGATCCCGTACTCGTCGTAGGTGCGGGTGTGGCTCGTCTCCACGCGCCAGTGCCTGCGCAGCACGGCGCCGTCGTAGACGCCCAGGGTCGTGTTCGTGTTGCCGACGTCGATGGCGAGGAGCACGGGCCGGAGCCTAGCTTCCGGGCCTGTCCGGGGTCAATTCCACGGCCGCCGCGGGCGCGCGCCGGCGCGCGGGTCAGCGGGGCCGCAGCAGGCGGACGTCGCCGGCGAGCACCCGCTCCAGCCCGCTCGCCGTCCGGACCAGCAGGGCCCCGGCGTCGTCGATGTCCTCGGCCGTGCCCGCCAGCTCGCCGTCGTCCACCCGCACCCGCACCTCGCGCCCCAGCGTCACCGACCGCTCGCGCCACGCCTCGCGGATGGGCCCGAAGCCCTGCTCCTCGTGCACGTCCAGCCAGCCCTCCAGCGCGGTCAGGCAGGCGGCGGCGAACAGCGCGCGCGGCGCGGGCTCGCCGCGCTCCAGCAGCACGCTGGTGGCCTCGCCGCGCAGGTCGTCCGGGAAGTCCTCGGCCCGGGCGTTCACGTTCACGCCGACGCCCACGACGATCCAGTGGACGCGGTCGGGCTCGGCCGCCAGCTCGGTGAGGATCCCGGCGATCTTGCGCCCGCCCGCGAGCACGTCGTTCGGCCACTTGATGCCCGCGTCCACCCCGGCCTGCCGGAGGACGTCGCAGACCGCCAGCGAGGCGACCAGCGTGACCTCCGGCGCGCGCGCCGTGGGCAGGTCGGGCCGCAGGATCGCGGAGAAGTAGAGGTTCTTGCGCGCGGGCGAGATCCAGGCGCGGCCGCGCCGTCCCCGACCGGCGGTCTGACGCTCGGCGATCACCACCTCGCCGTGGGCGGCGCCCTCCTCGGCCAGCTCCCGGGCGCGGTCGTTCGTCGAGGCGAGCTCCTCGTGCGCGTGGAGCACCTGCCCCAGGTCGTGGGTGTTGAGCAGCGGTCGCAGCTCCAGCGCGGTGAGCCGGTCCGGCACCTCGGCCAGGCGGTAGCCGCGCGCCGGCACCGCGTCGATGCGGTAGCCGCGGGCACGGAGCGCGTTCACGTGCTTCCACACCGCGGCGCGGGTCAGGCCCAGCTTGTCGGAGATGGCCTCGCCCGACACGACCTCGTCCCCGGCCTCGGCCAGGAACGCGAGCACCAGCTCGGCGGAGTCGGACGGCTCGGTCGCCATGGTCCCGGGATCTTCCGGGGCCGGCGGCGGCCTGTCAAATGGCGCGCCCGGGCAGGGCGCGGCTCAGGCGAGGTCGAACGCGAGGTCCACGGCCCGCGCGCTGTGCGTGACCGCGCCCATGGACACGAAGTCCACCCCGGTCGCGGCCACGCGCGGGAGCCGCTCCAGCGTCATGTTGCCGCTGGCCTCGAGCAGCGCGCGCCCGGCCGCGCGGCGGACCGCCTCGGCCATGGCGGCGTCGTCCATGTTGTCGAGCAGCACCAGGTCGGCGCCGGCGGCGATGGCCTCCTCCAGCCCCGGTAGATCCTCGACCTCGACCTCGACGCGCAGCATCGCGCCCGCCGACGCGCGGGCGCGCCGGACCGCCTCGGCGACGCCGCCGCACGCCGCGACGTGGTTGTCCTTGATGAGGACGCCGTCGCCCAGGCTGAAGCGGTGGTTCTTGCCGCCGCCGGCGCGCACCGCCGCCTTCTCCAGCATGCGCCAGCCGGGCGTGGTCTTGCGCGTGTCGAGCAGGCGGGTGCGCCCGCCGCCCGCGGCCAGCGCGTCGGCGCAGCGCCGGGTGGCGGTCGCCACGCCGGAGAGGCGCTGGAGGAAGTTCAGCGCGGTGCGCTCGGCGGCGAGCAGCGCGCGCACGGTGCCGCGCGCGGTGCCGACGACCTCGCCGCGCGCGGCGCGCGCGCCGTCGGCGCGGTCGAACGTGCAGGATGCCCCGAGCCGCTCGAACACCCGCACCGCCACCGCGGTACCGGCGAGGACCAGGTCCTCCTTCGCGAGGAACCGGCCCTCCCCGGTCGCCGAGGCGTCGATGGTCGCCTCGCTCGTCGCGTCGCCGAGGAGGAGGTCCTCCTCGAGCGCCAGATCGAGGAGGCGCTCGGCGTGGGCGGAGAGCCGGGGCATCCGCGCGCCGCCGCCTACTTCCGCTTCGCGGCCTTCCGGGCCGGCTTCTTCGCGGTCTTCTTCGCGGCCGGCTTCCGCGCGACCTTCTTCGCGGGCGCCTTCTTCGCGACCTTCTTCTTGCCGGCCGGCTTCTTCGCGGCGGCCTTCTTGGCGGCCGGCTTCTTCGCAGGGGCCTTCTTCGCGACCTTCTTCTTCATGGCGGCGCGGGTCGCCGCGGCCTTCTTCACCGACCGGCGAACGGTCTTGCGGACCGCCTCCGCGACCTTCTCGATGCCCGACGCCACCGCGGTCGCGGCCTGCTGAGCGGCCTCGCTCACCACGGCGACGGCCTTCTCGGCGCTCTCGACGACCGTGTTCTCCTGCGCCGGCTGCGACTCGGCAGCGGGCCCGTCCTGCGTCGGCTTCTGCTCGTTCTGGATCTCCATGGTGTCCCTCCTGGCGGAATTCGCCTCCGATCCCGAAAGCATCGCACGATGCGCCTCGAGCTTGCCTCTTTTTTCGCGAAGCTCCTCCGCCCGGGCACGGTCCTTCTCGACCACCGCCGCCGGCGCGTTCTGCACGAAGGACGGGTTCTGGAGCTTCCGCTCGAGGACGGCGAGGTCCTGGTCGACCTTCCCGATCTCCTTGTCCACGCGCGCCGTCTCGGCCGCGAGGTCGATCACCCCGGCCAGCGGGACGCGGACCTCGAACCCGGGGCCCACCCCCACCGCCGACTGCGGCGCCGGGGCCGTCGCCGCCGCGACGACCAGGCGCGAGCCCTCGACCCCTGCCACCCGGTGGACCCGGGCCAGCTCGCCGGCCTGCAGCAGGTCGCGGAGCGCGGGATCCGCGACCGCGATCTCCACCGGCGCCTGCGCGCCGAGCTTCACCTTCCACGGGATCCCCATCTCACCGCGGATGTTGCGCACCGCGTCGATGATCCCGAGAACCGGCCGGAATGCGGACTCGGCGGCCCCATCTGCCTCCCCCTTGCGGGGGTACTTGGCGGCGAGCACCGAGTCGGCCCAGTCGCTCGCGCCGACCTGCGCCCGGAGCACGTGCCACAGCTCCTCGGTGATGAACGGCATGAAGGGGTGCAGCAGCCGGTAGGACGTCTGGAGGCAGTGCACCAGCACGGCCTGGACGCTCCGCCGCGCCTCGGGGTCCTCGGAGGCGAGCGCCTCCTTCGCCAGCTCGATGTACCAGTCGCAGAGCTCGTGCCAGACGAACGCGTACACGGCGTTCGCGGCGTCGTTGAACCGGAAGGCGTCGAGCGCCTCCACGGTCTCGTTCACCGCCCGCTGCAGCCGGGCCAGGATCCAGCGGTCGGCCGGCGTGCGCGCGAGGCGGGCCGGGTCCTCGCCGCGCTCCTGGTAGCCGGAGAGGTTCATGAGCGCGAAGCGGCTCGCGTTCCAGAGCTTGTTCGCGAACGCGCGGTAGCCCTCGATGCGCTCCTTCGCGAGCTTGATGTCGCGGCCCTGCGCGGTGAGCGCCGCCAGCGTGAAGCGGAGCGCGTCGGCGCCGTACTGGTCGGTGATGACGAGGGGATCGATCACGTTCCCCTTCGTCTTCGACATCTTCTGGCCCTTCTCGTCGCGCACCATCGGGTGCAGGTACACCGTCCGGAAAGGCACCTCGCCCATGAAGTGGAGGCCCATCATCATCATCCGGGCCACCCAGAAGAAGATGATGTCGTGCCCGGTCTCCATGACGGAGGTCGGGTAGAAGGTCCGCAGCGTCTCGGTCTGCTCCGGCCAGCCCATGGTGGAGAACGGCCACAGGCCGGACGAGAACCAGGTGTCGAGGACGTCCTCGTCCTGGCGCAGCTCGCCCTTGCCGCAGGTCGAGCAGGCCTCCGGCGTCTGCCGCGCCACCGTGACGTGGCCGTCCGGGCAGTACCAGGCCGGGATCTGGTGACCCCACCACAGCTGCCGGCTGATGCACCAGTCGTGGATGTTGCGCATCCACGCCATGTACGTGTTGGTCCACTGCTCGGGGATGAAGCGGGTCCTGCCCTGCTCCACCGCCTCGATGGCCGGCCGGGCCAGCGGCTCGATGCGCACGTACCACTGGTCCGAGAGCAGCGGCTCGAGGATGGTGGCGCTGCGCTGGCAGCGGCCCAGCGGCAGGACGTGCGGCTTCGCGCCGCGGTCCAGGCCCTGCTCGGCGAGGAGGCGCTTCACCTCCTTGCGCGCCTCGAACCGATCCAGCCCGGCGAGCGCGCCGGCCTCGGCGGTCATGCGGCCGTCGGGGCCGATGACGGTGATCATCTCGAGCCCATGGCGCTTGCCGACCTCGAAGTCGTTGAAGTCGTGCGCCGGGGTGACCTTCACCGCGCCGGTGCCGAACTTCGGGTCGACCAGGATCGAGTCGGCGACGATCGGGAAGGTGCGCCCGGTGATGGGGTGGCGGACCTTCTTGCCGTGGAGCGCCATGTAGCGCGGGTCGAGCGGGTGCACCGCCACCGCGGTGTCGCCCAGCATGGTCTCGGGCCGGGTGGTGGCGACCACGATCTCGCCCGAGCCGTCGGCGAGCGGGTACGCGAAGCTCCACAGCTCGCCCTGGTGAGCCTCCTCGTGCTCGACCTCCAGGTCGGAGAGCGCGGTGCGGCAGTCCGGGCACCAGTTGATGAGCTTCTTCTCCCGGTAGATGAGCCCCTCCTCGTGGAGGCGCACGAACACCTCGCGCACCGCCCGGGAGAGCCCCTCGTCCATGGTGAAGCGCTCGCGCTGCCAGTCGAGCGAGGCGCCCAGCGCCTTGTGCTGCTCGCCGATGCGCGACCCGTACTGCTCCTTCCACGCCCAGACGCGCTCCAGGAACGCCTCGCGCCCGAGGTCGTGCCGGCTCTTCTTCTCGGTCTTCTTCAGCTCCTTCTCGACGATCATCTGCGTGGCGATGCCCGCGTGATCGGTCCCGGGGAGCCAGAGCGTGTTGAACCCGCTCATCCGCTTCCAGCGGATGAGCACGTCCTGCAGCGTGGCGGTGAGCGCGTGCCCGAGGTGCAGCGAGCCGGTCACGTTCGGCGGCGGCAGCACGATGGAGAACGGCGGGCGGGTGCGATCGTGCTCGTCGCCGTGGAAGTACCCGCGCTCCTGCCAGAAGGGATACCAGCGGGCCTCGACCTCGCGGTGCTCGTAGCCCTTGGCGAGCTCGGTGCGGTTCTCGTTCTCGATGGGATTCGGGTTCGACACGTCGTCTCCGGGCCTGCGGGGGCCGCGGCCGCCCGGCGATCGGGCGCGCGGCCTCGGCGCGGCATGCGTTGGGAACGGGCGGCGCCGCCGAGGCGGCTCAGCCCTGGCGCTGCTTGACGAGGCGGTCGAGGTTCTCGCGGATGATCGTCTCCGCGAGCTCGGGGACCACCTCCCAGACCACCCGCTCGATGACCTCGCGCGACGCCTTGCCGATGGCCTCGCGCAGCGCCGCCTCCCCACCGTCGGCCGCGGCGGCCGCCGGCGCCGGCGCGTGGCCGGTGGAGGCGGCGGGGGGTACGAACGCGTGCATGGGCGCGAGCTCCGGCGCCTCGTCCGCCGCGCCGGGCAGCTCCACCGGCGCGCCCGCGGGCGCCGCGCTCGCGGCCTCCCGCTCCGGCGACGGGGCCGGCCTCGACACGGCGGGCTCGCCGCCGAGGTCGAGATCGCTCCAGTCGGTCTCGGGCGCGGACGGCGGCGGCGGCGCGTTCACCGCGCGCTGCGGGCCGCCGGGCCCGACCTGCGGGCCCTGGACGCCGAAGCCGAACGGATCGCGGCGGGCGGCGGGCTGCGGGATGGGCGTGGGCGAGGGGCGCGCGCCGGTCGGCGGCATCCCGGGGCCGGGGCGGAAGCCCGCGGGGGCGCCGGACGGCATCGCCGGGCGAGCGCCGGGGGGCATCCCGGCCGCGGGGCGGGCGCCGGGGGGCGGCAGGCCGGGTCCAGGGGGCCGCGCACCGGGCGCCATCCCGGGCCGCATCCCGGGCGCCGCCGGGCGGGCGCCGGGGGGCGTGCCGGGACCGGGGAGACGCGCGCCGGGGGGCGGCGCGGCGCCGGGGCGGAAGCCGGCGGGCGCGCCGGGCGCGGGCGAGCGGGCGCCGGGGGGCATGCCGGGCCGCAGCTCGGGCATGGCCGGGCGCGCGCCGGGCGCGAAGCCAGGGCCGGGCGGGCGGGCGCCCGGAGGCGGCATCCCGGGGCCGGGCGCGAGCGGACGGCCCGCGCCGGCGGGGACTGCGGAGAGGGGTCGGGCACCGGGCGCGGCCGGACCGGTCGGGCGCGCGGCAGCGGGCGGCGCCAGCGGGGCGCGCTGCGAGGGCACCGGGGCCTGCGCGGCCGGCTGCGGGGCGGCGCCGGCGCCCCGGTACGGCGAGGGCGCCGTGATGGGCGGCTCGCCGAGGAGCTCGCGCACCTTGTTGATGAGCGCCTGGCTCTCGAAGGGCTTGGAGATGTGGCCGTCGGCGTGCGCACCGCGGGCGCGGGCCTCGTCGAACGCCTCGAACGTCCCGGCCAGCAGCAGCACCGGGATGCCGCGAAGCGCCGGATCGGACTTCACCGCCTCGCACAGCTCGTAACCGTTGCGCCGCGGCATCACCACGTCCGCCAGGATCACGGCGGGGCGGAGCTCGCGCGCCTTGGCGAGCGCGTCCTCCCCGTTGTCCACCGCGACGACCTGCACGTCCTCGTTCGCGAAGGTGATGCCCACGACCTTCTGGATCGTGATCGAGTCGTCCGCGAGGAGAAGGGTCTTGGGCATGGGGCGGGTTTCCGGGCCGTTCCGGGCCTGTGGAGAGGATCCACTCCAGTACCGCCGGGATCCCTCGAATGTCAAGATTTGCGGGGCTTTGCGCAGGGTTGGCGACACTCGAGGTCCGCGCCGCGCCGGCGCCGGCTAGCCCCCGAACAGCGCATCCCACGGCGGCCGCAGCACGTCCTCGCCGCCCTCCCCGACCCCGAGCACGCGGTCGGCCACCACCCCGATGCCGGCGCCGCCGGCATCGAGCAGGAGCACGGTGCGTCCCTCCCCTCCGGCGCCGCCGTACAGCACGGCCAGGTCCACCACCGGGTGGAGCGCGCGGCCGTGGTAGAGGAGCCCGCGGTGCGAGGGCGGCGTGAGCGGCACCGGCGCCAGCGCCGGCTCCTCCAGCACCTGCAGGAGCAGCGCGAGCGGGACCGCGTACTCCCGGCCCGCCCGCGCGAACCGCAGCTCGCGCTCGGCGGCGAGGCCGAGGTCGGGCGGCGGCTCGGCCGCGTCCAGCGCCGGCTCGAGGGGGGCGAAGCCGAGCGTCCCGACCGACAGCTCCAGCGTCACCGCCCCGCCCATCACGATCGCGCCGGCGAACGGCGGCGGCTGCGGCAGCGGGGTGCGCGCCGGGAGCTGGAAGAACTCGGCCTCGGAGAGGTCCACGATCCCGTGCAGCGCCTCGACGCGCAGCGCCACGCGCGGGGGCCCCTCGGTGAGGAGCGCGAAGGGGCACCGGCCGCCGGGGAGCCCCAGCACCGTGGAGACGAACGCCGCGGGCACCGCCTCGCCCCGGGCGATCACCTCGCCGGCCGCCTCGGGGACCGCGACGATCTCGCGGAGCTGGGCCAGGCGCAGGGCCAGGCGCACACCACCCGCCGAGAACAGGAGCGCCTTGCGGTCCGAGGGGAGCGACACGGGCCATGATATACGACGATCCGCGATGGCCTACTCGGTCCTCCTCGTGGACGACGAGCGCTTCGCGCGCACCGTGTACTCGGACTACCTGCGCGCCGCGGGGTACGAGGTCGAGCTCGCGGAGGACGCGGAGGCGGCGCTCGCGCTCCTGCGCCAGCGGCGCTTCGACGTGCTGCTCACCGACGTGATCCTCCCGGGCTCGTCCGGCCTCGACCTGCTCTCGGCCGCGAAGCAGCTCGACCCGAACCTCGAGGTCACGGTCATCACCGCGCTCGACAAGGTGGACCCGGCCGTGCGCGCCATGAAGTCCGGCGCCTCGGACTACCTGGTGAAGCCGGTGACGCCGGAGCAGCTCCAGCTCGCGCTGCAGCGCTGCCTCGCCACCCGCGAGCTGCTCGCCGAGAACAAGGTGCTGCGCGCGCACCTCACGCTGTTCGAGACCGGCCAGCGCATCGCCGCCACGCTCGATCGCGACAAGCTGGTGCCGATGGCCCTCGCCTCGGTCGCGACGGCGGCGCGCAGCCCGGTCGCGGCGCTCATGGAGAAGGCGGCGGACGGGAGCTGGGTGCCCTCCGGCGCGCACGGGACCGATCACGCGGTCGCGACCGAGCTGCTCGCCGCCTGCCGCGCGGAGCTCGATGCGCTGGGGGCCGAGCCGACCGCCCGGGGCGAGCATGCGCCGGGCGAGCTGGGGCCGTTCGGGCCGCGCGCGCTGCTCCTGCCGGTCACCGAGGAGGGCGCGCTGCTCGGGGCCGTGGCGGTGAACGCGCCGGGCCCGCTCGAGCCGGCCGGCGCCGAGGCGGTGGGGTACCTCTGCCGCAACCTGGGGCTCGCGCTCCGCAACCTCGGCCGGCTGAGGCAGGTCGAGCACCTCGCCTACCTCGACGACCTCACGCACCTCTACAACACCCGCTACCTGGACATGGCGCTCGACCGCGAGATGCAGAGCGGCCGCCCGTTCTCGGTCCTGTTCATGGACCTCGACCACTTCAAGACCGTCAACGACCAGCACGGCCACCTGTCCGGCTCGCGCCTGCTGGTCGAGGTGGCGCGGGTGCTCCGCTCCTGCGTCCGCGACGAGGACGTCCTGGTCCGTTACGGGGGGGACGAGTACGTGGTGCTGCTGGTCGGGATCGACTCCGGCGGCGGGCTGAAGGTGGCCGAGCGGGTCCGCCGGGCCATCGAGGACCACCGGTTCCTGTCACGGGAGGGCGCCCGGGTGCGGGTCACGGCGTCCATCGGGCTCGCGAGCTACCCCGAGCACGCCCAGGAGAAGAGCGAGATCCTCGACCTCGCCGACCGCGCCATGTACCGGGGCAAGCGCTCCAGCCGGAACGTGGTCTACATGGCGTCGAAGGACCTGCCGCCGATTCCGGCCGGCGAGAGGCCGTAAGCGGCCCGGGTTCCGGGCTCGGGCTCGACGGGCTGACCCGAGCGGCAAAAAAAAACGCGGGGCCAAGGAAGGATCCTTGGCCCCGCTGACGACGACTGCCGGGTTCCGCCCGTCCGAGCACGTAGTAGCGGCTGCCCTCGTCATCGACGAGACGGTCCGATATCGCGCTGGCCGTCCGTCGTATGCAAATACCCTACCCGACCGAGGGCCCGGTGTCAATGACGCACCCCGTCGGGGGACAGGAAACCCCCTGCACCGCGGGCGGCGCAGGGGGAAAACCCTCGGGACGGCGGGCGGCTAGTAGTCCATCTCGTCCATGCCGCCGCCCATGCCGGCACCACCTGCCGCGGCCGCCGCCTTCTTCTTCGGCTTGTCCGCCACCATCGCCTCGGTGGTGAGCAGGAGGCTCGCGACGGACGCCGCGTTCTGGAGCGCGGTGCGGGAGACCTTGGTCGGATCGATGACGCCGGCCTTGGTCAGGTCCTCGAACGTGTCGGTCGCGGCGTTGAAGCCGAACGCGCCCTGCCCCTCGAGGATCTTGTTCACCACCACCGGCCCATCCCAGCCGGCGTTCTCGGCGATGCGCCGGGCCGGCCACTCGAGCGCCTTCACCACGATCTGCACGCCGAACCGCTGGTCGCCCTGCCCGACGTCGAGCTTCTGGAGCTCGGCCAGTGCGCGGAGATACGCCACGCCGCCGCCGGGGACGATGCCCTCCTCGACCGCGGCGCGGGTGGCGTGGAGCGCGTCCTCGACCCGGGCCTTCTTCTCCTTCATCTCGGTCTCGGTGGCGGCGCCCACGTTGATGACCGCCACGCCGCCCACCAGCTTGGCGAGCCGCTCCTGCAGCTTCTCGCGGTCGTACTCCGAGGTGGTCTCCTCGATCTGGCCGCGCATCACCTTGATGCGGGCCTGGATGTCCTCCTTCTTGCCCTCGCCGTCCACGATGGTGGTGTTGTCCTTGTCCACCGTGATGCGCTTGGCGCGGCCGAGGTCCTTCAGGCCGAGCTGGTCGAGCTTGATGCCGAGCTCCTCGGCCACCACCGTGCCGCCGGTGAGGGTGGCGATGTCCTTCAGCATCTCCTTGCGGCGGTCGCCGAAGCCGGGGGCCTTCACCGCGCAGACGTGCAGCGTGCCGCGCAGCTTGTTGACCACCAGCGTCGCGAGCGCCTCGCCCTCGACCTCCTCCGCGATGATGAGGAGCGGCTTGCCGGAGCGCGCCACCTGCTCGAGCACCGGGACGAGGTCGGCCATCGCCGTGATCTTCTTCTCGGTGACGAGGACGTACGGATCCTCCAGCACCGCCTCCATCCGGTCGGGGTTGGTGACGAAGTACGGCGACGAGTAGCCGCGGTCGAACTGCATGCCCTCGACCACGTCGAGCGTGGTCTCGAGGCCCTTCGCCTCCTCGACCGTGATCACGCCCTCCTTGCCGACCTTCTCCATCGCCTCGGCAATGATGTTGCCGATGGTGGTGTCGCCGTTCGCGGAGATGGTGCCGACCTGGGCGATGTCGTCCTTGCCCTTCGTCGGGGTGGACAGGCTCTTCAGATGGGCCACCACCACCTCGACCGCGCGGTCGATGCCGCGCTTCAGGTCCATGGGGTTGTGGCCGGCCGCGACCAGCTTCAGGCCCTCCTCGTAGATCGAGCGCGCGAGCACGGTGGCGGTGGTGGTGCCGTCGCCGGCCTTGTCGGAGGTCTGCGACGCGACCTCCTTCACCATCTGCGCGCCCATGTTCTCGAACTTGTTCTCGAGCTCGATCTCCTTCGCGACCGTGACGCCGTCCTTGGTGATGGTCGGCGCGCCGTAGCTCTTCTCGATGACCACGTTCCGGCCCTTCGGGCCGAGGGTCACCGCGACGGCTTCGGCCAGCGTCTGCACCCCGCGGAGGATGGCCTCGCGGGCGGGCTGGTGGAATGCGATTTCCTTGGCGGGCATGCCGGGTCTCCTTTTCAGAGAACTGCAATGATTCTGAGATGTTGTGGGGCAACTCGGGTTGGCAGTCGCCCCGGGCGGCCGCTAACATAACCGCTCCCCGACCTCGGTCAAGCGGCGCCCGGCCGCGACCCCGAGGGCACGCCGGGGAACCCCGATGCGCGCTGTCCGTGAAGCGCGGTGCGCTCGGCCGCGCGCCTCCCGCGCCCTCGCCGGGGGCGCGCGGTTTGACACCGGCCGCCCGCCCCGCTACTCGCGACGCATGCCCGGTCCCGACGCGCTGGACGACCTGCTCGATGCCGCCGCCGCCGCGCTCGAGGGGGGCGAGCCCGAGGAGGCGCTCGCCCGCGCCGAGGCGGCGGTGGCCCGGGCGCCCCGGTCCGTCCCGGCGCTCCACCTGCGCGCCGCCGCGCTCGCTGCGCTCGACCGGCTCGAGGACGCGGCCGACGCGTACGAGCGCGCGCTGGAGCGCGGGCGGGACGACCCCGAGCTGCTCGCGGGCGCGGCCGACTTCCACCTGAACGTGCTCGCCGACGAGGACACCGCGCGCGAGCGGGCCGAGCGCGCGCTGGAGCTGGCGCGGCGGGGCTCGCGGGCCGCCCGGAAGCTCGACGACCCGGACCTCGCCGCCGACCTCGCCTACCTCGAGGGCGCGGCGCTCGACCAGCTCGGCCGCGCGGACGAGGCGCTGGTCCGGCTGGAGGAGGCCGCGCGGACCGCACCGGACCGGGTGGAGATCCTGCTCGAGCAGGCGTTCGCGCTGTACGAGCTGTCGCGCCTCGACGACGCGCGCGCGGTGCTGCTCCGGGCCGAGGCGCTCGACCGGAAGGACCCGTGGGTGCACCACCAGCTCGGGCTGGTGGCCGAGCGGCTGGGCGACGCGGCCGAGGCGGCGCGCCGGTTCGCGCGGGCGCGCAAGCTCGCGCCGGAGGAATTCCCGGAGCCGGTCTCGCTCACGCACGAGGCGTTCGACGCCGCGGTGGAGGCGGCGCTGGAGCGGCTGCCCGAGCCGGTGCGGCGGTACCTGTCGAACGTCGCCATCACGGTCGAGGACGTGCCGCAGGACGACGACCTCCGCGGCTCCGACCCGCCGCTCTCGCCGGCGATCCTGGGGCTGTTCCGCGGCGCGCCGTGGGGGCAGAAGGCGTCGATGGATCCGTGGAGCCACTTCCCGTCGTCGATCGTGCTCTACCAGAGGAACCTGGAGCGGTTCGCGCGCAGCCGCGAGGAGCTCGTCGAGGAGATCGGGGTGACGCTGGTGCACGAGGTGGGGCACTTCCTCGGGCTGGACGAGGAGGAGCTGTGGGAGCGGGGGTTGGATTAGGGCCTGGCTTTGAAGGCGCGGGGGGGCTTTTGACGGGGCGGGGCAGCGGCGGTCGGGGGCGGGGCCGTGGGCCGGAACCGCTGATTGCGGGATCGGCTTGCGAGAGGCCTGATGGTGACGCGGGACGCGGTTCCGCGCGAGGGGCGTGGCGGCGGAGAGACATCGGGGATCGATCCTGGCTTTTGACGGGGCAGCGGGGGGGTGGGGCCGTGGGCCGGAACCGGTGCGGCGGGATCGGCTTGCGAGAGGCCTGATGGTGGGACGCGGGACGCGGTTCCGCGCGAGGGGCGTGGCGGCGGAGGCGTGGAGCGATGCCGCACCCGTTTGTCTATCAGTGAATGCTTGACCTGATTCACGCACAGGCCGGGTCTCGCGAGCGGAGTCGCGCGTGGGGAGCCGCCTCAGGGGCTCTCGCGGCGACGTTGAGGCGCTGCGAACCGAGGCGAGGGGTCGCGGCACCCCGCCGGCGTCCTCGCGTCCTGGCGAATCCTCGTGCGTTCAACGGTGAGCGAAAATCGCGTGCGATGCTTCCTTCATGGACACCGCACTCGAGTTCACCAACCGTCTCATTGCGCTCCTCCGTTCCGAGCGCCACGCGATGGCGGAGTTCCTGGTCGCCCTGGCGGAGTTCGACCGCCGCGGGCTGTACCGGGAGCGCGGGCACACCTCGCTGTTCTCGTTCCTGCGGCGCGAGCTCGGGCTCTCGGCGGGCGCAGCGCAGTACCGCAAGACGGCGGCGGAGCTCATCCGGCGATACCCGGCCGTCGAGGGCGCGCTTCGCGACGGGAAGCTGTGCCTCTCCTCGGTGTGTGAGCTGGCCAAGGTGGTGACCGCCGAGAACTGCGCGGAGATCCTTCCCCGGTTCTTCGGGCTGTCGAGCCGGGACGCGGCGGCAGTGGCTGCTTCGATCCGGCCAGTGGAGAACCCGCCGCGCCGCGAGGTCGTGGTGCCTATCCGGGCGGCGCTCTCGGCGCCGGTGGCGACGATGGCAAGCGCGGCGGTTCCGCCTTCAGTTCGGGCGCCCGAACTGAACGCACCCGACCGAGTCCTCGTGTTTCATGCGCATGAAACACCTGCCGCTGCAGCCTCGCCCGCCCCGCACGCGGCCTGCGCCGCGGCGCCTGTCGCCAAGCCGAGCTCGGTGGACTGGCTCGACGGGGATTCGGCCCGCATGCACCTCACCGTCTCGAAGGCGTTCCTGAAGAAGCTCGACGCGGCCCGCGATGCGCTGTCCCACTCCATGCCCGGCGCCACGCGCGAGGACGTCCTCGAGGCGGCGCTGGACGAGTTGCTCGCGGAGCGCGCGCGGCGGAAGGGGCTCACGGCACGGCCCCAAAAGACCATCCGCCGCGCGAAGCCGGACCACATCCCGGCCCACGTCCGCCGCGAGGTCTGGGCGCGCGACGGCGGACGGTGCACCTTCGTCCTTCCCTCGGGCGAGGCGTGTGGCTCCACGCACCGGCTCGAGCTCGACCACATCGTCCCGCGGGCGCGTGGCGGGGCCTCCACCGCCGACAACCTTCGCATTCGTTGCCGGGGTCACAACCTCGAGGAGGCGCGGCGGGTCCTCGGCGATGGGTTGATGGACGGCTACGCTCCGCGGCGTCGCAGGGGGTCGGCGTGAGGGGCGCGCCCTCGTGTCCAGCTCGGGCCCTCGCGTTCCCGCCCGCCGCCGTGGTCCCCGCCTCGCTCCGGGTCCGGCTTGCTCACGCCCGCGGGCGCTGGGCGGCCTGCTTCGCCTTCCACGCCTCGATCGCGGCGCGGACGCGGGGCATGGCGGCGCGCGCCGCGTCGATGCCGGACTGGACGCAGCGCTTCTTCTGCGTGAAGTCGAGCATGCCGACGCCGCGCACGTCGGGCTGGACCAGCACGTCGGCGCCCTGCTTCCGGTGCGCCACGTTCTCCGCGAACATGATGTTGGTGGCCTGGAGGATCACGTCGAGCGCGTTGCGGATGCTGGTGTTCCCGACGTCCTCGGAGATGTCCACGGCGATCACCACCTCGGCGCCCTTCTCGCGGGCCACGTCGATGGGGATGTTGTCCACCACGCCGCCGTCCACGAGCAGCTTCCCCATGTGGCCGACGGGCTCGAAGATGCCGGGGATGGCCGACGACGCGCGGACGGCGGGCGCGACGGGGCCGCGGTCGATCACCACCCGCGTGCCCCAGTTCAGGTCCGTCGCCACGGCCGCGAACGGCACCTTCAGCTGCTCGATGCTGGGCTGCTTCACCTTGGCCCGCACGAAGGCGTCGAGCTTCTCGCCCTTGGCGTAGCCCATGCCCATCACGGCGTTCACGAGCCGGAAGTCGAACAGGTCGTCCTGCTGGAGCTGGAACGCGGTCCACTCGAGATCGAACGAGTCCTTCTCGCTCGCGTACAGCGCGCCGATGAGGCTGCCGACGCTGGTCCCGACCACGAGGTCCACGGGGATCCGCTCCTGCTCGAGCACCCGGATCACGCCGATGTGGGCGAAGCCGCGGGCGGCGCCGCCGCCGAGGACGAGCGCGATCCTGGGCTCGCGCACGGGGGCGGGCGGCGGGGGGGCTGCGGGCGCGGGGGCGGGCGCGGACGGGAACGGCGCGGCGGGGGCGACCGGGCCGGCGGTGCGGCAGCCGGCGAGCGCGGCCAGCGCGGCGGCGGAGAGGGCGGCGAGATGGGTGCGGCGCATCGGGCGATTCTGGCGCGGGACGCGGGCGCGCACCAGCGCCCTGGCGGCCCGGGGCGCTCCGACAGTCCCTTACAGATCCACCCGCCCGATCCGGCGCGCCGCCAGCGCGGTCGGCACCACGATCCAGAGCGCGAGCGACGTCGCGAGCGCGACCGCGGCGCCGGCGGGGCCGCCGGTGAACCGCAGGAACGCGAGCGACGCCGCGCCGAACGCCGCGGTGCCCTCGACCGCGAGGAGCGCGCCGGTCCGCGCCGCGCCGACGGGGTTCGCGATCACGGCGACGACGAGCAGGCGCGAGGCGGTCCCGGAGGGCAGCAGCGACGCCACGCCGAGCGCGGCCACGTCGAGCAGGACCACGGCCGCGAACCACACCACCACCGCCACGGCGAGCGCCCGCACGCGCCGGCGGCCGACCGCGCCGGCCGCGATCAGCGCGGCGATGGCGAGGAACGCCGCGGTGAGCAGGGCCGCACCGATCACGAGCAGCGCGTACCCTCCCCCACCCTCCTCGCCGGCCTGCGAGAACACCACCACGCCGGCGGCGCCGAACCCGACCAGCTCGGCGGCGGAGAGCGCCGCGAACAGGCCGAGCAGCTTGCCGAGCAGGATGGTCCGGCGCGACACCGGCTGGGCGTACAGCAGCTCCGCGGTGCCGCGCTCCGGCGCGAGCGCGAGGACGCCCATGAGCAGCGCCGCCAGCGGGACCACCAGCGCCACCAGCTCCACCAGCGACGCGCTGGTCCGGGCGAAGTCCTGGAACCCGTGCCCGCCGGAGAGGACGTAGCCGGACCCGGCCACGCCGAGCGAGAGCACCGCGAACACCGCCGCGAAGATCTGCACCCAGCGCGAGCGCGCCGCGAGCAGGAGCTCCTGCCGCGCCACGAGGAGCAAGGGCGAACCGCCGAGGCTCATCGCCGCTCCGCCGAGGGTGCCGCGCCGAGGAGCTCCGCGGCCGGCACCGGGACGGCCCCCCTGGCGGCGGGGTCGGCGTCGCGCGACGCGGCGTCCGCGTGGGCGATCAGCTCCGAGCCCATGGGCGTGCGGAGCCCGGGCACGCGCGAGACCGTGGCCGCGTCGGCGCGCACCCAGGCCGAGGTCCGGTGATCGGCGACGTACGCCACCGCCCCGCGCGGCAGCCGCGGGTGCTCGCGCAGGTAGTCGCGCAGGCACCCGAGGTCGTCGAAGAACCGCGGCTCCTCGCCCGGTGCGACGAGCTGGGCGGCGAACGGCGGATCCGACACCATCATGCGGCAGTGGGCGCAGGCGTCGTTGCGGGGATCCAGCCGGGCCGGCGCCGGGGGGCCGCGCTGGCAGCCGGCGGCGCAGGCGGCGGCGACCACGAGCGCGGCGAGCCGCGCGGAAGCTCGTGTCCTCATGCGGAACCCTCCACCAGCTCGCGGTACAGCGGCTCCAGGCGCCCGTCCTCGGCGCTGAGGCTGCGGATCTCCGCGCCCGCGGCGCGCGCCAGCTCCAGCGCCTGCGCGCGCAGCGCGGGCGGCCCGGGGATCACCAGCTCCTCGCCGGTCCAGCGCGCGCCGGGCGCGAGCGCGGCCAGCCGCTCGGCCAGCCCGGCGGGGCAGGCGTCGAGCCGCAGGCGCATGCGCCCGCGCGCGGCCAGCCGATCCGCCAGCTCGCGCTGCCCGAGCGCCGCGACCAGCCGCCCGTCCACCAGGATCGCGATCCGGTCCGCGAGCCGCTCCGCGTCCCCGAGCTGGTGCGAGCTGAACAGCACCGTCCGCCCCTCGCCGCGCCAGCGCTCGACCAGCGCGTAGAATGCCGCCAGCCCTTCGGCGTCCAGCGCCGAGGTGGGCTCGTCGAGCAGGTAGGCCCGGGCGTCGGGCAGGGCCGCCACCGCCAGCCCGAGCCGCTGGGTCATGCCGCCCGAGTACGTCCCCACCGCCCGCTCGGCCGCCCCGTCCAGCGAGGCCGCGCGGAGCGCCTGCTCCGCGGCGCCGGCGGGCGCGCCGCGCAGGCGCCGGTAGAACTCGAGCACCTCGCGGCCGGTGAGCGATTCCGGGAAGCTCACCCGCTGCGGCAGGAACGACAGGACGCGCCGCGCGGCCGGGTCGCGCGTGCTGGCGGGAGGCTCGCCGGCGAGCACCCGGCCCGAGGTGGGCAGCACCAGCCCCGCCGCCACCTTCAGCGAGGTGGTCTTGCCGGAGCCGTTCGGCCCGAGCAGCGCCACCACCTCGCCGGCGGCGAGCTCGAGCGAGAGCGCCTCGACGGCGCGGTGGCGCCCGTACCGCTTGGTGAGCGCCTCGAACCGGATCACGGACGCCCCCGTCGCGCGGCCCGCCCGCCGAGCGCGAGCACCGCCAGGCCGAGCCCCACCGCGCCGGCCGAGCCCGCCACGCCCGCTGCGGCCGCGCCGCCATCCTCCGGGCGCGCCACCGGCACCGCCGGCAGCACCGGCGGCCGCGCCAGCGGGGCGTGATCGACCGCCTGGATCCGGGCCAGCACCGGGAAGCTGCGCTCCGCGGCGGCCAGCGCCGAGGCGGCGACGCTCTGCGCGAGCAGGTCCGCGGCGGAGAGGTTGCCGCGCAGGTGATCGAACAGGCTCCCGAGGACGTGCGGCGCATCGTTCCTCCCGTCGCCGTCGAGGTCGAGCCCGCGGTCGTCCGACCAGTAGTTGCCGTCGAACCCGGTGTCGGTGCGCCGGCCCACGAGGTCGAGCGTGGTGAGGTTGCCGACGAACGCGTTGCCCTCGAAGCGGACGCCGCCGCAGGAGTCGTACAGCACGATGGCCGCGTCGGACTCGGCGATCACGTTGCGGCGGAAGACGTCCCGGTACGAGCCCTCCAGGAACACGCCGCGGGCGTTGTCGGCGATGAGGTTGTCCTCGGCGATCACGTCGTCGCAGGCCTTGTAGAGGAGCCCCACCGAGGCGAAGCCGCGGTTGTGCAGGAATCGGTTGCGGCGGAACGCGATCCGGCGCGAGTACATCAGGACGGCGCCGGCGTCCGAGCGCTCGAACAGGTTGTCCTCGAAGACGTTGTCGTCCGAGAACATGTAGTGCAGCGCGTACCGGAGCTCGCGCGCGACGTTGCCGCGGACGACGCCGTGCGGGGAGGACTGGATGTAGAAGCCGTCGCGGGCGTCGCGGATCTCGTTGCGCTCGAGCGTGAACCCGTCGGTGTTCCAGACGTGGATGCCGGAGCCCTTCTCGCCCGGCTCCTTCGAGCGGATCCCCGTCACCACGTTCCCCTCGATGCGCGCGCCGTTCGCCTCGCGCAGGTAGATCCCGAACAGCGCGCGCCCGATGCGGCAGTCGCGGATCACTGCGTCGCGGGCCGCGACGTGGACGCCGGCCGAGTCGCGGCCCAGGTCGCCGCCCTCGCGCCCGTCGACGTCGAAGCCCTCCACCACCACCCCGGGCGCCCGGACGCGCACCACGCTGCCCCGGCCCGATCCCACCAGCCGCGGGCGGCCGCGCCCGGCGAGGTGGACCGGACGGTCGAGGTAGAGGTCGCCCTCGTACGTGCCGGGGCCGACCTCGATCCGCTCGCCCGGCGCAGCCGCGTCCACCCTGGCCTGCAGCGGCGACGTCTCCCCGGGCGGCGGGCGCCCCTCCAGGTTGCCGGCGGGGATGGCCGCCATGTCGCCCTGGGCGAGGAGGACGGCGAGGAGCGGCGCGACGGCGTCCATCGCCTCAGGGCCCACCGGCCGGGACCGGCAGGGCCACGACGCGCCGGCGCGTGCCACGCACGCCCAGCACGAGCGCCGCCGCCAGCGCGAACCCCACCGCGAACAGCGCGTACGAGCCGAGGCCCGGGTACGAGTACACCTCGAAGTTCGCGAGCTGGGCGCCGCCCATCATCGGCGGCATGAACGGCGGGACCTTCACCGGCGCGCCGGGGGCGAGGTCGTGGCCGTAGCTGTACAGCTTGTAGCCGAACGACCAGAGCGAGAAGAGCCCGACGTAGGTGAACACCACCAGCGAGTCGAGCAGGTCGAGCAGCCGCCCCATGACCGCCGCCCGGAGGAAGACGAGCGCGAGGCCGCCCAGCACGAACGGCATCCACTTGAACTCGCGGAAGTCCTCCTCCGCCAGGTCGTGCATGCCGATGTAGTGGTTGAGGAGGTTGATCTCCTTCAGGTCCTGCCCGTGGTTCCCGCCCTCCAGCTTGTAGCTGTAGATGTCCAGCCGGAGCCCGTCCCCGTACTGCGGCGCGAACATGGTGAGGTTCCACAGCGGCGCGACGTAGGTCGGGACGACGAGCAGCGCCGCCACGAGCGCGAGCACCCGCGGCGTCGCGCCCACCGGCGCGGTGAGGAGCGCGTGGCTCCGCTCGAGCAGTCTCTTCATGGCGGTCCCCGGTGGCGCGGCGCTACCTCGGCTTCACCACGAGATAACCCTGCATCTCCTGGTGCAGCGCGGAGCAGAAGTTGGTGCAGTAGTAGGGGAAGACGCCCGGCTTGTCGGCCTTGAAGGTGACGGTCTTGGTCTCGCCGGGATCGAGGACGACGTTGATGTTGTAGTCGAGCAGCCCGAAGCCGTGGAGCTCGTCGGTGGTCTGCTCGATGTTGGTGAGCGCGACCTTGACCGTGTCGCCCTCGTTCACCTCGATGAGCGCCGGCGTCATGCTGGACCGCACCACCACCACCTTCGCCAGCACCTCGTTGCCCTTGCGCGTCACCCCCGCGTCCTTCACGTCCCAGATCGCGAGCGGGTGCTTGTTCTCCTCCCTCGGGTAGACCTCGATCGGCTTCAGCTTGTCGGCCTTGATGATCTGCGCGTAGTGCGGCTCGGGCTCGGTGAACGCGTCGTAGACGAGCTTCATCTTGTCGCCCGAGATGTCCACGAGCTGCGAGGACTCGGGCTGCGACGGGCCGACGGGGAGGTGCCGCCCGTGGGAGAGCTTGTTGAGGCCCACCAGCCACTTCCCGTCCGGCGAGACGGTGTCGCCCTCGGCCGCGGCGAGGTGGCCGGTCGAGTAGGACATCGGGACCTTGTCCAGGACCTCCCAGGTCCCGAGCTTCCACTTCGCGAGCGCGCTGTCCACGAACAGCGAGGTGTACGCCATGCCGTCGGGCCCGAACTGCGTGTGGAGAGGCCCGAGCCCCACCGGCACCTCCGCGTCCTTGATGGACTCGTACTTGAGGACCGGGATGCCGTCCTCCTCGCCGGCGAAGTCCTTGTTCTTGATGGCGGTGAGGACCTTCTCGAAGTTGAAGGCGGTGGTGACGCCCTGGAGCTTGCCGGAGCCGACCACGTACTTGCCGTCGGGCGAGACGTCCACGCCGTGCGGCGACTTCCCGCAGGGAAGCAGGTACACGAGCCCGGGGACGGTCTTCGGATCGAGCACCTTCACGCCGCCGACGAGCTCGCCCTTCCCCTCCGCCGCCGCCTTCTCGGCCAGGCGCCAGTCGATGGCCGCGATGTAGTCGCGGTCGCGCTGCGAGGCGGTGACCTCGAGCTTCCCGGTGGCGCGCTCGGAGTTGTAGCAGGTGAGGAAGAACCAGCCCTCCGACAGCTTCTTGCCGGCGTCGCCGAGGTCCCAGTCGAACGGCGGCAGGAGCACCTGCCAGCCCAGCGACATCTGGCCGGTCTTCGGGTCGACCTTGATCCCGGCCGCGACGCCCTTGTACTCGCTGGCGTACCGGTCGATCGACACCGCCTTCCCCTTGGGGATGGGGATGGAGAACCGCGAGGACATGAGGATGTACTCGCTGTTCGGCGTGATGAAGGTGGACCCGTGGTTGCCCGAGATGTTCGGCACCGGCCCGATGATCTGCCGCGTCTTGAAGTCGCGCAGGTCGATGCGCGCCACCCGCCCGTTCATCTCGTTGACGAACAGCCAGCGCCCGTCGTAGTCGCCGCCGGTCTCGGAGAGCGCCGGGTGGTGCACGTCACCCCAGGTCAGGTTGCCGAGCATCGCCTTCGACTCGTCGTCGAAGCCGTAGCCCGTGCCCGAGTACGGCGCGAACACCGGGATGGTGGTGATGTGGCGCATCGACGGGATGCCGTAGACGTAGACCTGCCCGGAGTGACCGCCGGACGAGAACATGTAGTACTCGTCGAGGTCGCCGGGCGGGACGTAGGTCTTCTCCGCCGCCACCGCGATGTCCGACGCGGCGGCGGGGCGCTTCGAGCCCTTCGGCTTGCTGGGCGGGCAGCCCACCACGAGCGCCAGCGCCCCCACCGCCGCGAGCGCCACGGCGATCCTCGTCCAGAGCTTCGTGTCGGCCATGTCTGCCTCCGTCGTCGATGTTCAGCGGGCGGGTGCCTTGCGGACGGGCGCCTTCGGCCCGGGGGTCTTCTGCTCGGATGCCGGCTCCGCCGGCGCCTGCTGCCCGGCGGCCGCCTTCTGCTTCAGGTGCTCGGCGTACGCCTCGCGGACCTTCTGGATGGCCATGTCGAGCTGCGCCGGCGTCAGGATGATCTGGCGCGAGAGGACCACCGACATCGTACCCGTCGGCGCCCGCAGGAAGTCGTCCAGCGTGCGCCCGAAGCGCGCCTGGACGTCCTCCACCGCGATGGAGAGGTCCGGGCCGATCTGCGCCGGGCTCTTCACGCCCAGCGAGGACACGTTGTGGCAGATGAAGCAGCCGGTCTTCACGAACCACGCGCCCGGCCCGTGCAGCATCCGCTGCTCCTCCTCGATCTCCGCCGGCGTCTGCGGGTCGGTCCGCGGCGCGCCGCGCAGGTAGGACGATGGCAGCTCCACCTTGCGCCAGGACATCACCAGCATCGCGAGCGACTGCACCTGCGCGGTCGAGAAGTTGAAGTTCGGCATCACCGTCTCGGGCACGATCGCCTTCGGCTCGCGGAAGTGCGCCACGTGCCAGGCGAACATGGTCTGCTGCCCGAGCAGGCGCGTGTAGTCGAACTGCTCCGGCGCCTTGTCGCCCTCGAAGGTGAGGTCCGGGCCGATGCTGCCGCCGCGCCCGTTGATCACGTGGCAGGCGCGGCAGCCCTTCTGCGCCACCAGCGCCTTCGCGTCGTTGATGGCCTTCGCGCCCTTCGTCTCGCGGTCGTAGCGGTGGCAGACGTTGCAGTTCATCTGCAGGAGCGCGCCCTTGTCGGTCGCCAGCGAGTACTCCGCGCCGAGCGTCGCGCCCAGCACCGGCTCCTCCCAGAACCGGACCGGCCCGTGCGCCGCCTCCACGTCCACCGCGTAGCCCTGGCCGCCGTGGCACGCGGTGCAGCCGTAGCGCTCGGCCGGGTGCGCGGCCAGGATCGCCGGCGGGTGCGTGCGGAACGGGTTCTCGGCGTCCTCGAAGCCCTTCCACGAGACCGCCTGGTGGCACATCGGGCAGCGATCCGCGTGCCGCAGCGCCGGCACCCAGATCTGCAGCATGCCCGAGGGCACGGTGCGGGCCTTCTCCGCCCCGAGCTTCGCCTCCACCTGGTTCCGGAACTCCCACTGGTAGTAGCGCCAGTCGTGGGACCAGTCCTTCCAGGCGAACAGGCCGAGCGAGACGACCAGCGACAGGCCGACGACGGCGAGGAGGAGCCGGTCGCGGCGACGGTAGGGCGAGGGCGTGCGCTGTTCCATGATCAGATCCGCGTCGGGAGCTGGGGCCAGGCCTCCCACGGCCAGTACAGGTTCCAGTAGGGACCGCGCGCGAACAGGCCGATGTAGGTGAGGACGAGCACCACCCCCACGATCAGCAGGAACACCAGGTTCTGCGTGCGGCGGCTCCGCGGGAACCAGCGCCCCGCCGCCGCGGCCGGGCTCCGGTCGAGCCACGGCCACGCGACCATCAGCGCGACCAGGATGCCGGGCAGGATCACGCCGCCGAGGAACGCGCCGTTGACGGTGAACGAGCCGATCCGGAACGTCGTGTCGGTCACCAGCTCCTGCAGCCACAGGAAGTACCAGGGCGCCTTCGCCGGGTTCGGCGTGACGAGCGGGTTGGCGGGCTCCTCCAGCGGCGAGGGCACCAGCACCGCCAGGATGCTCACCAGCGCCATGGTGCCGAGGACCACGATGGCCGCGCGGCGGGTCAGGTCCGGCACCGCGCTCACCGTGGTGTCGGGCCGCTCCACCGAGGTGGCGCGGATGGTCGGGTGCGTCCCGCGGGCGATGCCGAGGAGCGTGTAGGTCTTGGTGGCGGCGGGCGGGACCTCCGCCGGCGCCGGCAGCACCACCGCGCGGTCGGCGCAGGCCAGGCCGCCGTCCTTGCGGATCCGCCACATGTGATAGGCGAGCAGCGCGAACAGCGCGCCGGGCAGGACGATGACGTGGAGCACGTAGAAGCGGATCAGCGTGGGCTGGTCGATGGTGCGGCCGCCGAGCATCAGCTCCCGCAGCTCCTCCCCGACGAGGGGGACCGCCGAGGCGATGTTGGTGCCGACCGTCACCGCCCAGTAGGCGAGCTGGTCCCAGGGCAGCAGGTAGCCGGTGAAGGAGAGGAACAGCGTGACGAGCAGCATCACCACGCCGAGGATCCAGTTCCACTCGCGCCGCTGGCCGCGCCCGACGCCGTTCTTGTAGGCGCCGGTCAGGAACACCCGGACCAGGTGCAGGAACACCGCCGCCACCATGAGGTGCGCCGACAGGCGGTGGACCGAGCGGATCCAGGAGCCGAACGTCACCACGTACTCGATGTCCTTCACCGAGCCGTAGGCCCGCTCCACCGAGGGCACGTGCAGGAACAGCAGCGGCAGGCCGGAGACCACCAGCAGCAGCAGCAGCGCCGCCGAGATGGTGCCGAGCCAGAGCGAGTACCGCCACTCCAGCGAGGCGCGCAGCGCCTTCGCCGGGAACCAGTGGAGGAGGAAGTTCGCGACGATCGCGTCGCCCGCCTCGCGGTCGGACGCGGGCCGCAGGCTCCACAGCGGGCGAGGGTGGACGCCGGGCGCGGCGGCCGGCGCGGGCGTGCTCACCGACGGTTCGGGCAGGGTGGCCACGATCGCCTCCTCACGCGATGGTCAGGCGGAAGTCGTGCGCGACGGGCCGCGCCAGGTCGACGACCAGCTGCCCGTCGTCCGCGGCGAGCGTCAGGTCGTACCAGGCGAGCGGCCGCGGCGCGGGCCCGGCCACGTTCTGCCCGTCGCCCTGGTAGCGCGAGCCGTGGCACGGGCAGAGGAAGCGGTGGGTGAGCTTGAGCGGCCGGCCGCCGACCTCCTTCGTCTCCACCCTGGGCAGCGCCTCGGCGCGCACCGTGCACCCGAGGTGCGTGCAGACCGCGGAGATGGCGTGGAAGGTGTTGCCCTCCCGGAACACGAACAGGCGCTGCTCGGGCAGGAACTTCATCCCGTCGGGGAACTCGGCCGGCGGCCCGAGCTTCACCGTGGTGGGCGCGTCGTAGGACACGTTCGGCACGAGGGAGCGCAGCGCCGCCACCCCCTGGCCGCCCAGCGCCACCACCCCGGCGCCGATCCCGACGCCCACGAGGAAGTCCCTTCGGTCCTTCCGCTCGGCCATGGCGAACCTCGGCGCCCCCGCTAGGCCGCGGGGGCGTAGCGCTGCGTGAGCTGGAACCGTTCCATCGTCATCGCGTCGGTCGGACAGCGGATGGCGCAGAGCCCGCACCGGATGCAGGGCGCGTCGTCCTTGATCATGGCGGAGAGCGGCAGGCCGCCGGCCTCGGCCGCCGCGGCGAGCGCCCGCCGCTCCTCCTCCGGCAGGTCCACGTCCTCGAGCGGCACCAGCGCCAGGCAGTACTCCGGGCACACGTCCACGCAGCGCCCGCAGAGCACGCACTTCTCCGGATCGTAGATGGTCTGGACGTGGCAGACGAGGCAGCGCGCGCCCTGCGCGATGGCCTCGTCGGCCGCGAACGCGCTCTCCACCTCGGCGATGCCGCTCCGCCGCCCCAGGTCGAGCGTGGGGGGCGCCTCGCGGTCGAGCAGCTCGAAGCCGGCGATCATCCGGTAGTCGCGGGTGGGGATCTTCTGGACGGAGATGATCGCCTCGAGCCGGGCGGCCTCGCCCGACAGGTGCTCGTGGATGGAGCGCGCGGCCCGCTTCCCGTTCGCGATCGCCTCGATGAGGTTCCGGGGACCGAACGCCACGTCGCCGCCGGCGTAGACGCCCGGCGCGCTGGTCGCGAGCGTGGTCCGGTCCACCTTGATCGTCCCCGCCGGCGTGAGCTCCACCCCGTCCTCGGGGCGGAGGAAGGAGAGGTCGGCGCGCTGGCCGATGGCGAGGATGCAGCCGTCCGCGGGGACGGCGACGACGTCCTGGTCGTCGTAGGCGGGCGAGAAGCGGCCCGCGTCGTCGAAGACCCGCGTCACCGCGCGCAGCTCGACCGCCTCGAGCCGGCCGGACCCCACGAACCGCTTCGGCCCGCGCCGCGGCTCGAAGCGGATCCCCTCCTTCTTCGCCTCCTGGAACTCCTCGTGCCCCTGCGCGGTCCGCAGGACCGGCATCTCGGTGAAGCTCTCCAGCGAGACGATGGTCACCTCGGCGGCGCCGCCGCGCACCGCCGCGCGCGCCGAGTCGAGCGCCTCGACCAGGCGCGCGTCCGACTCCGCCTTCAGGCTCGCGCCCAGGGCGCGGACGTCGTCCTCGCGGTCCTCCCGCCCGGCGCGCAGGGCCATGCGCGCGGCGTCGAACGCCACGAACCCGCCGCCGATCACCACCACGCGCTGGCCCAGGTCCATCCGGTAGCCGCGGTTTGCGTTGAGCAGGAAGTCGGCCGCCTTGACCACGCCGTCGAGCTCGACGCCGGGGATGGCGAGGTCGCGCCCCTTCTGCACGCCCACCGAGAGGAAGAACGCCTCGAAGCCCTCGGCCCTCAGCGCGGCGAGGCCGCGCTCGGCGGTGAGCGGCGCGCTGGTCCGGAGCGTGACGCCGAGCGCCAGGATCTTCTCGATCTCCCCGCGGATCACGCTGCGGGGCAGCCGGTACTCGGGGATGCCGAAGCGCATCATCCCGCCCGGCTCCTCGGCGGCCTCGAGGACCGTCACGTCGTGGCCGAGCAGCGCGAGATCGTGCGCGGCCGAGAGCCCGGCCGGCCCGGCCCCGATCACCGCGACCTTGCGGCCGCCGGCCTGCGCCGGACGGCGGAGCGGCGCGGTGGGGAGGTGCCCCGGGTAGCGGTTGCCCTCCGGCACCAGCGCCTCGCGGAGGCGGTCCTGCGCGTCGGGGTGGACCGACTCGACGCCGTAGCGCTCGGTGAGGGTCCGCTTCAGGGCGCGGATGGTGATGGGCGCGTCGATGGTGCCGCGGCGGCAGGCGTCCTCGCACGGCGCCGCGCAGACGCGGCCGCACACCGACGCGAACGGATTCGGGGCCCGGGCGACGAGGTACCCCTCCTCGTACCGCTCCTGCGCGACGAGCTGGCAGTAGCGGCCGCCGTCGGTGTCGACGGGGCAGCCGACCTGGCACTTCACCTGGGCCCGCCAGTCCTCGAAGCCCGGGAGCCGCACCGCGATGCGCATCGGGACCTCGCTCGCCATGGAACGCACCCGCCGCCGCCCGCACCGGCCCCGCCGCGCCGGATCCCCGTGCCCGGAAACCATGCAGCGCCGCGCAGACCCTGGGTGCGGCCGTGCGGGTCAATGGCAAAGTGCCGCGCTCCCCGCCGGGGCCCGCGTGGCCTGGAAGGGCCCGAAATTTGACCCGTTCGGGCCGATATCGCACTCTCCCCGGGAATGGCCACGGTCATCGAGTCGATGGAGCTCCTGCAGGTCCTGGCCGAGGCCGAGGACATCGCACGGAGCGTCAACCAGAAGCTCACCAGCGCGCACCAGCTCCTCGCCTTCTTCACCGTGCCCAACCGCGCGGAGGTCCTGCTCCGGGATCGCGGCATCGACGAGGACCGCATCCTGCTCGCCATGACCGGCGCGCCCCGCGAGCCGGAGGGCGTCGAGCGCGACCTCCGCGAGCGCGCGCGGGACGTGGCCGAGGGCGTGGGCGCCGAGGAGGTGGACTGCCTGCACCTGCTCATCGCCATGAGCCGGGTCCGCGGCGCCGCCGCCCACCAGCTGCTCGCCGCCTGCGGGCTGCAGCTCGCCTCGCTGCGCAACATCGCGCTGTCCTACTTCACCGCCCGCATGCCGCGCCGGCTCCGCCAGCTCCAGCCGGTGAAGGTGGGCCCGGCGGCCGGCGCGACCGCCCCCCCGGCCCCGCGGCGAGGCGCCGACGCGCCGCCCGCGGACGACCTCGACGATCGGCTGGAGGACGCGCTCGGTGAGGCCCCGGCCCTCACCCCCGCCCCCGCCGCGACCCCGGCGCCCGCGGCGCCCCCGCTCGCCGCCGCCGAGCCTCGCGCCGCCGCGGCGGCCGCGGCCCCCGCCCGCCGCAACGGCCCGCACGCGCTCGACCCCAAGGTCTTCCCCTGGCTCTCGCAGCTCGGCCGCAACCTCACCGAGCTCGCCGCGGCCGGCAAGCTCGACCCGCTGGTCGGGCGCGAGCGCGAGGTGGAGGAGGCCATCGACGTCCTCGGCAAGCGCCGCACCAACAACCCGCTGCTGGTGGGCGAGCCGGGCGTGGGCAAGACCGCCATCGTCGAGGGCATCGCGCAGCGGCTGCTCGCCTCGGCGGGCCAGGCCCGCGAGCGGATCCTGGTCGAGATCGACATGGCGAGCGTGGTGGCCGGCACCCAGCTCCGCGGCGCGTTCTCCGAGAAGCTCCTCGGCATCAAGGAGGAGGTCCGCAAGGCCGGCGGCCGGGTGGTGGTGTTCATCGACGAGGTGCACACGCTCATGGGCGCGGGCGCCGCCGGCGAGGGGCCGCAGGACGCCGCCAACGAGCTGAAGGCGGCGCTGGCGCGCGGCGAGTTCCCCTGCATCGGCGCCACCACGCACGACGAGTACCGCCAGCACATCGAGAAGGACCCGGCGCTGGAGCGCCGCTTCACCCCGGTGCTGGTGCGGGAGCCGTCGGTGGCCGACACCGTCACCATCCTGCGCGGGCTCGCCCCCCGCTACGAGAAGCACCACCAGGTGGCCTACGCGCCGGAGGCGCTCGAGGCCGCCGCCACGCTCTCCGCCCGCCACGTCACCGACCGCTTCCTGCCCGACAAGGCGGTGGCGGTGCTCGACCTGGCCGGCTCGCGCGCGCACCGCGCCGGCCAGCGGCAGGTCGGCGAGCGCGAGGTGGCGCAGGTGGTGGCGAAGATGGCGGGCATCCCCGAGTCGCGGCTCCTCGCCTCGGATCGCGAGCGGATCCTGGGCATCGAGGCGGCGCTGGCCGCCCGGGTGGTGGGGCACGCCGACGCGGTGGCCCGCGTCGCCGGGGTGCTGAAGCGCAACTTCGCCGGGTTCGCGTCGCGCCGGCCCATGGGCTCGTTCCTGCTGCTCGGGCCGACCGGCGTGGGCAAGACCGAGCTGGCCCGCGCGCTCGCCGACGCGCTGTACGGGTCCGCCGACGCGCTGGTGCAGCTCGACATGACCGAGTGCGCCGAGCAGACCGGCGTGGCGCGGCTGGTGGGCGCCGCGCCCGGCTACGTGGGCTACGGCGAGGGCGGGCAGCTCACCGACGCGGTCCGCCGCCGGCCGGCGTCGGTGGTGGTGCTCGACGAGATCGAGAAGGCGCACCGCGACGTGCAGATGCTGCTCCTGCAGATCCTGGAGGAGGGCCGGCTCACCGACGGGCGCGGGCGGCTGGTGGACTTCTCCAACACCGTGGTGGTGCTCACCTCCAACCTGGGCGCCGCCGAGGCCACCCGGACCTCCACCGGCACCCTGGGCTTCGGCGCCGCCGACCGGGCCGCGCCGCGCGAGGACCGCGCGCTGGCGGCCGCCCGGGGCGCGGTGCCGCCGGAGCTGTGGAACCGGCTGGACGAGCGGCTCGTGCTCGCGCCGCTGGCCCGCGGCGAGGTGGCCCGCATCGCGCGCCTGCTGCTCGCCGACTCCTCGCGCCGCCTCGAGGGCGAGCGCCGCATCCGCTTCGAGGCGGACGACGCCGCGGTGGAGCACCTGCTCGACCACGGCGGCTGGGACCCGGCGCTCGGCGCGCGTCCCATGCGCGGCGCCATCCAGCGGCTGGTCGAGGCGCCGCTCGCCGAGCGGATCCTCTCCGGCGAGATCGTCGCCGGCGACACCGTGGCGGTGACCGCCGCGGACGGCGCGCTCGCGTTCGCCCGCGCCTGATCCGGCGCCACCTTGCCGCCGGCGGCGCGCGGCGGGACACTCCCCGCATGCCCTCCGCCTACGTCCTCGGCGCCGGCCGGCTCGCCTCCGCGCTCGTCCCCGGCCTCCTCGCCGCCGGCTGGCGGGTGGCCGGGAGCGCACGCAGCGCGCGCGGCCGGACGCGCCTGCGCCGGCTCGGCGCGGAGCCGCTCCCGCTCGAACGCGCCGCCGGCTTCGACGTCGTGCTGCTCGCGGTCCCGGACTCGGTCATCGACGAGGTGGTCCGCGGCCTCGTGCCCCACCTCACCCGCGGCCAGGTGGTGGCCCACGGCGCCGGGGCGCTGACGCTCGACGTGCTGGAGCCGGCGCGCCGGCGCGGCGCCCTCCCCGGCTCGCTCCACCCGCTCCAGGCGCTGGCGGGCGGGCCGTTCCAGCCGGGCGCCGCGGCGGCGGTGGACGGGGGTCCCGCGGCGCGGCGGCTGCTGGTGCGCGCCGCGCGCGACCTGGGCCTTCGGCCCATCCGCGTCCCGGCGGCGGGCCGGCCGCTGTACCACGCGTCGGCGGTGATGGCGTCGAACCTGGTGATGGCGCTCGCCGACCTCGCCGCCGAGACCTGGGCGCGGGCCGGGGCGCCGCCCGCCGAGGCGCTGCCGGCCCTGGTGCCGCTCCTGCGCGGCGCGGTGGAGAACCTGGCCGAGCGCGGCCTGCCCGGCGCGCTCACCGGGCCGGCCTCCCGCGGCGACGCCGCGGTGATCCGGCGCCAGGTGCGGGCGCTCCGCGGGGAGGCGCGGGACGCGTACCGGGTGCTCACCCGGCGGCTGGTGGAGATCGCGGCGCGCGGCGGCCTCGACCGGGCGCGCGCCGACGCGGTGCTGCGGGCCGCCGGCGGTGCGCCCCGGCGCCCCGCGCGGCGTCAGCCGCGGTAGAGCCCCTTCTCCTCGACGTAGCGCAGCACCTTCTCCGGCACGAGGCCGCGCACGTCCTCGCCGCGCGCGAGCCGCGCGCGGATCTCGGTGGAGGAGATGGCCGGCAGGTCGGGCGCGCCGGGGACCGGCGGGTGGCCCTGGCGCCCCACCACGATGATGCGGGCCAGCGCCTGCACGCGGTCCCAGCGGTACCACTTCGCGGTCTCGGCGAGGATGTCCGCGCCGACGATCAGCGCGAACCGCTGATCGGGGTGCTTCGCCGCGAGGTGCTCGAGCGTGCGGGCGGTCTTGCCGACCAGCGGGTCCGCGGCCAGCTCCGCCTCGGCGCCGCACACGTGCACGCCGCGCAGCGCCCGCGCGGCGAGGCGGCACATCTCCAGCCGGTCCTCGAACGGCGCCAGGTCCTTGCCGAACGGGTGGCGGAACGTGGGGAGGAGCCACACCTCCGAGACGCCCTGCGTGGCGAGGGCCCACCACGCGGCCATCAGGTGGGCCACGTGCGGCGGGTTGAACGAGCCGCCCAGGAGCGCGATCTCGCGGCCGCCGCTCATCGGACCGAGAGCCTCCCGCCGCCGCCCGTCGCCGCGGCGCGCTCGCGGCGCAGCTCCGCGCCGTCGAGGCCGAGCACGGTGAGCGCGAAGCCGTCCGGCCCGATCTCCAGCACTGCGCAGCTGGGCGGCTCGGGCGAGGTGCCGGGCGCCACCGCGGCGGCGCGCACGCGCCCCGGCGCCACGAAGCAGCGCGGCCCGATCCCCACCAGCGCGGCGCGCGCGGCGCGCCCGTGCAGGAGCAGCGTCGCGTTCTCGATGTCGTCGCGGGTCAGCTCGGCCTTGTCGTGCACCGCGCAGCAGAGCAGGCCCTCCAGGAGATCGATCACCTTCGCCGGCGCGCCGGCCGCGCGCTCCGGGTCGGCGCGGCTCGCCACGCGGACCACCCGCCCGGCCAGCGGATCCGGGCCCGCCGCCGCGCGCCGCGCCAGCGCCGCCTCCAGGTCGGCGAGGCGCCGCCCCAGGAAGAACGCCCGGTCCACGCCGGCGCGCGCCAGCACGTCGAGCGCGCGCACGAGCGCGCCCACGTCGCCGTCGCTGTCGCTGGCCAGGCCGATGCGCACGTGGGCTCCGGGGGAGAGGACCAGGGAAGGCTAGCGCAGGTCGCGATAGCGCAGGAAGGGCGCGCGACGGCGGGCGAAGGCCCGCTCCTCCGGCGCGAACGCCCGTGCCAGCTCGGCGGCCGAGGCCCCCGCCTCGATGCCCTCGCGCTCCCGGGCCGAGCCGCACAGCAGGTCGAACGCCGGGACGTCCGCCACGAACTCGTACGGCTCGGTGCGCCAGGCGAACCGGGCCGGCTCCTGGGCGCGGGCGCGGATGACGCAGGCGAGGCCGGTGCGGAACGGGCGGAAGCGCTCGGGCTCGGTCACGTGCAGCTCCACGCCGTGGCAGCGGATTCCGGCGTGCTTATCCCAGGTCGGCACGAAGCTCACCGGGCGGAAGGCCACGCCCGGGAGGCGGTCGCGCGCGAGGTCGGCCGCGAGGCGCGCGCCGTCCAGCCAGGGCGCGCCGAACAGCTCGAACGGACGGGTGGTGCCGCGCCCCTCCGACAGGTTGGTGCCCTCGAGCAGGCACATGCCCGGATAGACCAGCGCGGTCTCCGGCGTGGGCATGTTGGGCGACGGGAACACCCAGGGCAGGCCGGTGTCGCGGAAGCGCTGCCCGCGCCGCCACCCCTCGCACGGCACGATCTCGAGCTCGAGGTCGAGCCGCCGCTCGGCGCGGAACAGCAGCGCCAGCTCGCCCACCGTCATGCCGTGGCGCACCGCCAGATCGTGCAGCCCGCAGAAGCTCTCGAAGCCCGGGCGCAGCGCGGGGCCCTCCACCCGCACCCCGTCGATGGGGTCGGGCCGGTCCAGCACCACGAACGCGAGCCGCGCCGCGGCGGCCGCCTCCATGCACAGCATCATGGTGGCCTGGTACGTGTAGAAGCGCGTGCCGACGTCCTGGATGTCGAACACCAGCGCGTCCAGGCCCGCCAGGTGCTCCGGCCGCGGCTTCAGCGACGCCGGCGTGGCCCCGTAGAGCGAGTGCACCGGCACGCCGGTGCGGGGATCGCGGTCGCCCTCCACCGCCGCCATGTACTGCGCGTCGCCCCGGACGCCGTGCTCCGGCCCGAACAGCGCCGCGAGCCGCACGCCGCGCGCGCCGTGCAGCAGGTCGGCCGCGTGCACGAGCCGCGAGGTGACCGCGGTCGGGTTGCACACCAGGCCCACCGCGCGCCCGCGCAGCGGCGCGAAGCGGCGCGCGGCCAGCACGTCCAGGCCGGAGCGGACCGGGCCGCGGCGCGGGGCGCGCGGGCGCGTTCGTGGGGTCGGCGGTCGGCGTGGGCTCATGCGTGGGGGCTCGCGGGGCCGCCCGGGCCGGGCGGCTCGCGACGTTGTACCTCGCGGCGGCGCGCGCGTGCAGCGCCTTCCGCGGCCCTGCGACGACGCGCTCGCCCCGAGGCCGGTCGAGGGACGAGCCGGGAGCGTTCGCTGCGGGCGACCGCGCCGATCACGGCGGCGGCGCGCAGAGGCCACCGTCGCAGGTCCAGCCGGCGCCGAACGGGGCGCACTGCGCCGCGTCCTGGCAGGGCGCGGTGCAGTAGCCGGGCTGCTCGGGCGAGGACCGGCGGCAGGAGCCGTCGTGGAGCGCGTCGTCGCAGACGTCGTCGCTCACGCACGGCGTGCCGGCGACGGACAGGTACGTGGCGCAGTCGCGGTCGGCGAGGCACTGGCCGCCGCTGCAGTCGAGGCCCGCCGGGCAGAGCGCGCCGCCGTCGCAGGTGTAGGCGCAGGCGCTGCCCGAAGGATCCGCGTCGTGGCAGAGCCCGTCGTCCTCGCACTCGAGCGCGCTGCTCTCGCAGCCGCCGGTGGCCGCGCACCCCTTCTCGGCCTCGTCGTCGTCCACCAGCAGGTCGAGCTCGTAGGACGTGCTCGCGCCCTCCACCACGTCCACGTCGGCCCCGCCCTTCACGAAGCCCACCATCTCGGCGGTGAGCCGGTAGCGGCCGGCGGGCAGCGGCTGGAACAGCGCGGTGGTGGTGCCGAGCGGGAGCCTGGCGCCGGGGTCGGTGCCGGTCACGTCGAGCCGCGGGTCGAGCGGCAGCGCCCCGCCCACCGCGCGGACGCCGGCCAGGATCGCGCCGGCGAACGGCATCTTCGCGGCGGCGCCCGCGGCGCCCTCCCCGCGCCGGTCGGCGACCGTGCGCAGCCCCGCGCCCTCGACCTCGACCGGTACCCGCTCCGCGCGCACGCCGCCGTCGTAGAGCACGAGGTCGTGCGCGCCGCGCGGGAGCGCGAGGCGATAGGCGAAGTCGCCGGCGGCGCCGGCGCGGACCACCAGGTCGGGCCTGCCGAGCGGGTACACGTACGCGCCGGCGGAAGCCCCCAGGATGCGCCCCTGCACCTGGCCGGTGGACAGGTCAGGGCTGTCCAGGCCGCCACACCCGAGGGTGAGCGCGAGGAGCACGGCCAGCGTCGTTCGCGACATGCGGCGGAACCTCCGTCCGTCGGACCCCGGGGCCCAGGCTGCCGGCCACGCGCCCATCAGAAGCGATACCCCGCGCCGACCAGCAGCTCGGCGAGGCCGGTGGAGCGGTTCTCCCCGTCCACGCGGAGCAGGAGCCAGTCGACGTGCAGCTCCGCGCCCGCGGTGAAGCCGCGCCCGAGCGGCATCGCGGCGCCGAGCAGCAGCCCCGGGGTGAACGTCAGCACGCGCTGCGCGGGCGGCGCGAGCGCGAGGTCGAAGCGCCGGTCGAGCCAGAGCAGCGAGAGGCGCGGGCCGGCGAGGAGCGCCGCGCCGCGGAGCGCCGCCGGCTCGAATCGCCAGGGCACGCCGACGCCGGCCGCGAGCGCGGTGTAGTCGAACGTGGCCTCGGCCCCGCCCTGCCGGATGCGCGAGCGGCCGAACGAGCCGACGAGGTCGAGCCGGAGCGAGAGCGAGGGGGCCGGCCAGCCGCGCGCGGTGAGCGCCGCGCCGATGCCGGGGACGGGCCCGAGCACCTCGCGCCGGCTGCGCGCGTCCAGGAACGCGAGCAGCGCCACCCGCGGCGCCGCCTCCCAGCGCCCCTTGGCGTGCTCGAGGAGCGTCATCACGTCCACCCGCTCGCCCGGGTCGAGCGAGACGGTGCGGTCGAGGAGCGCCGGCCCGCCGCCCTTCGCGAGCTGCACACGGCTGCGGCCGGGCTCGAGCACCACCCCGCCCGGCAGCTCCGCCAGCGGACGCCCGTCGACGCTCACCGTGAACCCGTCGAGCCGCGTGGCGTAGCTGTACAGCTCCGGCTTCCCCTTCCGCTCCACCCGCCCGACCAGCACGATGGGATCCGCGCCCACCTCGGTGGACTCGGCGCTGGGCCGCTGCCGGCCGGCGGTGTAGGCGTAGGTCCGGCGGCGGGCGTAGTCGTGCGCCTCCGAGGCGGTCACCGCCCCGTCGCCGTTGCGGTCGGCGCCGGCGCGGAGCGCCTCGACCAGGAAGTACGTGTAGATGTCGTGCCCGAGCCGCTCGTCCTCGCGCGCGGTCTCGCCCCAGTCGCTGGCGGCGAGCACGGTGCTCGCGCGCGAGACCTCCTCGATGGGCCGCACCAGGAACCCGGCCTTGGTGGCCTCGAGCTCGCGGCGGACCTCGTCGGGCAGGAGCGACTTGCCGCCGCCGGAGTGGCAGGTGGCGAGCACCAGCACCTTGCGCCGCGAGCGGAGGTGGTCGAACTCGGCGTTCAGCTCGTCCATGGCGAGCGCGGTGCCGGGCACGTCGTCGAGCCGGGTGTCGCGCACCACCAGGTAGCGCCGGAGCTGGCCGGCCGCGTCGCGCGCCAGCGTGCCGTGCGAGGAGACGTAGACGACCACCGTGTCGCGCTCGTCGCGGTCGGACGCGGCGAGCGCCCGGAGCGCGTCGCGCACCTCGGCGCGCGTGGCGCCGGTGAGCACCCGCACCTCGTCGAACCCGCCCGGATCCCGCAGCGCCTCGCCGAGCGCGCGCGCGTCGGCGTCGGGGTACCTGAGCGGCCGCCAGCTCGCGTCGTCGAAGCGCTGCACGCCGAGGAGCAGCGCGATCCGCCGCGGCGCGTGGGCCGCCGCCACGCTGGCGCGCGGCAGGTCGAGCGGCACGAGCCCGCCCTTCTCCGAGGACGCGGCCGGCGCGGCGGGAGGCGCCGAGGGCGGGGCGGGATCGTCGGCGCGGGCGGCGGGCGGGGCGAGGCAGGCGACCGCGGCGAGCAGCGCGCAGGCGCGGCGCGCGCGAGCGGGCGCGGCCGCGGGCCGTGGCGGGCTGGGGGACGGCGCGAACATCGGGCTCCTTCGTCTCGCCGCCGGCGGTTCCCTCGGCCGCCGCCGGCCGTTGCTCCGGTCGAGGGGACCGCCCCGTGGCCCCCGTCCCGGCGCGACCCCTCGCGCCGGCGCAGCCCCTCCTATTGCACCGTGACGTCCACCGCGTCCACCGAAAGCCCCTCCGGACCGGCGGCGGACGGCTCCATCCGCGCACCGCCCGCCACCTGCCCGGCGGCGCGCGCGATCGCGGCCTCGTCCAGCGCGGCGGGGCTCGAGACCGCCACGAAGCGCTGCGGGCCCGAGAGCTCCGCCAGCGGGTACGCCGCCGGCCGGCCGTCCACCGCGACCACGGTGCGGCCCGCGGGCAGGGACTCGCGGAAGAACACCTCGGGCGGGCGCCCCGGCGCCGCGCGCACCAGCGCCACCTGCGCGGCGCGCCCCAGCTCCACCTCGAACTGCAGGCTGGCGGCGGCGGGCACCGGCTGCCCGGAGACGCCCTTCTCCACCGAGGGCGCGCCGGCGCCGCGCGTGACCACGAGGAAGCGCAGCCGCACCGGGGCCGCGGCCGGCGCCGCGCCCATGCCCTTCTCGCCCGTCCACTCCGGCCGGCCCGGCCGCTCCGGCGCCCGGCTCGCGAGCCACAGCCCGGCGAGCCCGGCCGCGGCCATGCCCGCGGCGATCGCGAGCGCCGGGCGCGGGAGGCGGCGGGGCGCGGCGCGCCGGGCATCCACCATCCGGCCCTGGGCGAGCCGCTGCTCGATGCGGCGGTACTCGAGATCGTCGCCGGGCGCGCCGGGCGGGCCGAGCGCCGCCAGCGCCCGGTCGGCGCGCGCGTCGAGCGCGTCCGGCCCCGGCCGGGCGGCGAGGAACGCCTCGCAGGCGTCGCAGCCGGACTCGAGGTGGCGCGCCCAGGCCGCCGCCTCGTCCGGGGGAAGCTCGCCCCGGATCAGCCTCGCGTAGACGGGTTCGGTCAGGTGGACCACGTGCCTAGGACTCCTCACCCCGCAGCCTGGCCACCTCGGCCAGCAGCCGACGCTTCACCTTGGCCCGGAACCGCTCGAGCCGCATGGTGATCGCGCTCTTGCCGACGCCCAGCCTGGCCGCGATCTCGCGCGCGGTGAGCTGGCCCTCCAGGTAGAAGAGCCGGACCGTCTCCTTCTCCGGCCCCTCCGGCAGCTCGTCCACCACCCGGCGCACCAGCTCCAGCTCCGCGCCGGCCTCGGGATCCGGGGCCTCGGCCTCGCCCGCCCCCAGCGCCTCGGCCTCGCGCCCCAGCTCCTCGGCGAGCTGGCTCCGCGCCCGGCCGCGGGCGATGCGGGTGATGGCCCGGTTGCGGGCGATGGTGAGCAGCCAGCCGCCGAAGCGCGCCGGCTGCTCCAGCCGGGCCAGGCTCGCGAACGCGCGGACGAACGCGTCCTGCACCACGTCCTCGGCGTCGTCCGCGTCGAGCGCGGGGAAGCTGCGCGCCAGCCGGTGCACCGCCGGACGGTACCGGTCGTAGAGCGCGCGCTGGGCGGCGCGATCGCCGCGCAGGGCGGCCGCGACGTCGGCGGCGTCCGCCGCCCCCGCGTCCTCCCCGCCCTCCGGCTTGCGCTGCGCCGTCACCGGCGCGGAGGGTACTACGGACCCGTCGGAGCGTCCCGTCCCGCCGCGCGGGCCTCCCGCAGGAGCATCGCGCCGCCCACCAGCCCGACCGGCGCGAGGTGCGCCAGGTGGTACAGCAGCGCGAACGCCAGCGCGGCCTCGCGCGGCGCGCCCGCCCCCGCCAGCGCGAGCACCACCGCCGCCTCGAACGGCCCGGCGTTCCCGGGCGACACCGCCACCACGTTGGCCGCGGTGGACGCCACCACGGCCAGCCCCGCCGCCCAGAGCGACGGCGCGAGGCCCACCGCCGCCAGCGCGCACAGCGCGATGAGCACCTCGGCGGCCCAGCCGGCGAGGCCCCACGCGAACGACGCGGCCAGCGCGCGCGGATCGTGCGCCGCGGCCAGGCCCGCCCGCAGCCGCACCAGCAGGCCCGCCCCCCCGCCCCGCTCCGGCGCGCGCCCGCGCGGCGGCCGGAGCAGCCGCGCCAGGAGCACGCCCGCCACGGCCACCGCGGCGAACACGAGGAGCACGTGGCGCGCCCAGCCGGGCAGCGGTCCGAGCAGCGCCAGCGCCGCGAGCAGCGGCACCAGCGTGGCGGCGCCGACCACGTAGTCGAGCGCCGCGGCGGTGAGGAGCGACGCCACCGGCACGCCCGACCGGCGCGAGAGCAGCATGGCGCGGGCGACGTCGCCGGCCCGGGCCGGGATCACGAGCGACAGCGCGAAGCCGGACACCACCGCCGAGAACGCGTCGCGGAAGCGCACCCGCAGCGCGGGCCCTCGCACCACCGAGGCCCAGCGCGCGCTGTGCAGCGCGAGCGAGAGCAGGTTCGCGCCGCTGGCGGCGAGCAGCAGCAGCGGGTCCGCCCGGGCGAGCACGCCCGCGACCTCGCGCAGGTCCACGTGGCGCGCCGCCAGCACCGCCAGCCCGGCGACGACGGCGAGGCCGGCCAGGTGCAGCGCGGTCCGGCTCCCGGGCCGCGCCGGCGCGAGGGACCGCAGGCCGGCGAGCCGCTCGCCCATCCGCTACGCCCCTCCCCGCGCGGCGGCGCCCGCCCCGCCCTCCGCCCCCCGCGGCGCGGCGAACGCGTCCAGCGTCACGAACGCGTACCCGGCCTCGCGCCAGCGGCGGACGATCTCCGGCACCGCAGCGGCGGTCTGGTCGCGGCGCGGGTCGATCCCGGGCGTGGCGCAGCCGTCGTGCAGCAGCAGGATCTCGCCGGGCCGCATGCGGCGGCTGGCGCTCGCCGCGATGGCCTCGGCGCCCGGGCGCTCGGTGTCGAAGACGCCGCGCGTCCAGCCCACCAGCGTGAGGCCGCGCCGGCGCAGCGCCGGCCCGAGGAACGGGCCGCGGAAGCCGTGCGGCGCGCGGAACAGCGGCGCGGGCTCGACGCCGGCGGCGCGGATGGCGTCGGCGCAGCGATCGAGCTCGGCGGCCACCCGCCGCGGCCCCGCCAGGAGCAGCTTCGCGTGCGTGTCGCCGTGCAGCGCCACCAGGTGCCCGCGGCGGGCGACCTCCCGGACCCGCTCCGGCGCGCGGCGCGCCGCCTCGCCCAGCACGAAGAACGTGGCCCGGACGCCGGCGCGGTCGAGCGCGGCCAGCACCGCCGGCGTGTCGTCGGAGGGCCCGTCGTCGAAGGTGAGCGCCACCGCCCGCGACCCCGGCGGCCCGCGCCGCAGGCTCCGGCCGGTGAGATCGAACGGCACCCAGAGCGCCTGGAGGACGCCGAGCGCGGCGGCGACCGTGGCGAGCCCGAGCGCCGCGCCGGGTCCCGGGCGTCCCCGGATCGCCAGCCACGCCGCCAGCGCGAGCAGCGCCACGCCCCCGAGCACCGCCAGCGCCACCGCGAGCCGCTTGCGGGCCGGCACGCGCGCCTCAGCCCCGGACGCCGATGGAGCGGTACAGCCCGAGCACCTCGCGCGTCACCGAGGGCCAGGCGTAGCGCTGGGCGGTGAGGCGGCCGCGCTCGCCGTACGCCTGCGCGCGGGCCGGCTCGCGCGCGATGCGCACCAGCGCCCGCGCCCACGCGGCGGGATCGTCGCCGGAGAGCAGCTCGCCCTCGCGGCCGTGCTGCATGACCTCCCGGAAGCCGTCGATGTCCGCGGCCAGCACCGGCTTGCCCGCCGCCATCGCCTCGAGCAGCGTCACCCCGAAGCTCGCCACGCGCGTCGGCGCGCAGTACACGTCGGCGGTGGCGTACCAGTCCGGGCGCTCGTCGAGCACTCGTCCCGCGAACACCACGTCCTCCCGCAGCTCGCGCGGCACCATGGCACGATAGCGCGGCAGGAGCGGGCCGTCGCCCAGAACGATCAGGCGCGCCCCCACCTGGCGCCAGGCGCGGTGGAACGCCGCGAGCAGCCGGTCGAGGCCGTTGCGCGGCTCGAGCCGGCCCACGAACAGCACGTTCAGCTTGCCGTCGTCGTAGCGGCGGATGCGGCGCCCGCGCGCGAAGCGCTCGGTGTCCACGCCGTTCGGGATGATGCGGAAGTCCGCGTGCAGGCGATCGCGGAACGCGCCCAGGCAGGCCTGCGAGACCGCCACCGCCGCGTCGAGCCGGTCGAGGTAGCGCTGCAGCGGCCCGCGCATCATCCGGAACAGCAGGCCGGGCCGGAAGTTGGTGTGGAACGTGCCGACGATCGGCCCGGTGGCCTGGTGGATCGCGAGCAGGGGCAGCACCGGGGTGAGCGGCGCGTGCACGTGGACCACGTCGAAGCGCTCGCGGGCGAGCACCTCCCGCACGGCGCCGCGGATGCCGAGCCCGCCGGTGACGCGGCCGAAGCCGCCGTTGGTGTACGCCGGCAGGCTGCGGCCCAGGCGGATCACGTCGGGCTGCGGCGTGGCCGCTCCGTCGCCCAGGTCCGGCATGGCCGAGGTGACGATCCGGACCGTGTGCCCGAGCCGCCTCGCCTCGCGGGCGAAGTGGTGGACGTGCTCCTGGATGCCCCCGACGCTCGGGTAGTAGTACTCGGTGACGACGCCGATCTTCACGGGGCACCTCCCCTCCGGCGGAGGGGCGCCGTCAGCGAGGCATCGCCTGGCGGCGGCGCTGGAACGGGATCACGCGCGCCTCGCGCCGCGCCAGCGGGGTGACCCGCCGGCCGAGGGGCGCGCGCCGCCAGAGCAGCGGGAAGAGCGCGAGCGCCGCGGCGAGCCAGGCCCGCGCGGTCACGAGGACGAGCGCCACCGCGGCGACGAGCGTGCGCGCGAGCAGCGCGAGCCGACCCTCGGGGCTGCCGCGGGGGCCGGGGGCGGGGGCGAGGCGCAGGTGGCGGCGAGCGGGCTGGGCAGCGGGATCCGGCACGGGTTCCGTCCTCCGCGACGAATCTAGACACCGGTTCCGCGGACGGCCAGGCGACCTCGGGCGAGTGGCGAGGGGCGGCGCCGACCTGCTACACACGGCGAGATGCCCGGCCCACCCCGACGCGTCCACGGCCTCGCCCTGGCGGCCCTCGCGGGCGCCGTCCACCTCGCGTGCGACGCGGCCGCCGCGCAGGTCCACGCGATCGCCCCGCCCTACCTCCTCCTCGACCACGCGGCCGAGCTCTTCAGGGATCTCCTGGCGTTGGATCGCACCGCCATCCTGGTCACCGTCTCGGTGGCCGCCTCGGCGGTGAACGGGGCCATCGCGGCGCTCATGGCGGTCGCGCTGGAGGACGCGCCGAGGCGCCGGCGCGCCCTCGCCTGGGTGCTCACCGCGTTCTGGGTGCTGTCGGGCGGCCTGCTCATCCTGGTCTACCTGTCCCCGCCCTGGGGCGTGGCGCTCGGCAGCCTGGCCGCGGGGGTTCCCCGCGCGTGGGCCGTCGCCTGGGTGCTCGATCGCGCCCTGGGCCGGCCCGAGCCGGCGACCCCCGAGGACGGGGCAGGACGGCCGGACGGCGTTCCCCCGGCGTAGCGCCCCGGCGGCCCGCCCGGCTCCCCGCACGATCAGCGGCTGGACGGCAGCAGCGGCCGCAGCACGCGCTCGCGCGGCGTGCCGGCCGCGGCGCGGGCCTTCGCCTCGGCGGCGCGCGCCTTCTCGTCGCGGTGCGTGCGCGCGTAGAAGCGCGCCAGCCGGTCCCAGCCGGCGGCGCGCTCCGGCGCGGCCTCCGCCGCCGCCACCAGCTCCGCCTCGGCGGCCGGCAGCAGCCCCGCCGCCTCGTAGCGCTCGGCGAGGCGGGCGCGCACCAGCGCGTCCCCGGGCCGCTCGCGGCTGGCGCGGTGCAGCTCCAGCAGCGCCTCGTCGCCGCGCCCGAGCCGCTCCAGCGCGAGCGCGCGGCGGACCCGGACCTCGGCGTCGGCGCCCAGGTCGAGCGCGGCCGCGTACTCGGCGACCGCGGTGGCGTCGTCCCCGCGCAGCTCGGCCAGGCGGCCGGCCAGCACGCGGCGCCGCGGCACCGCCGCGGCCTCCGGCGCGCCGCCGATGAGCGTGGCGGCGCGATCCAGCTCGCGGCCGTCCGCCACCAGCAGGTCGGCCAGCGCGAGGCGCGCCTCGCCGGACGCGGTCGCGAGCGCGAACGCGGCCTCGAGGATCTCGCGCGCGCCCTCCACGTCGCCGTCGGCGCGCAGCGCCTCGGCGCGGGCCACCAGCACCTCGGTGCGCGGGCGCCGGCCGCCGGGCCCGGCCGCCGGTGCGGGGGCGGGCGCGGACGGGGTGGCGGGGGCGGCTGCGCCCGCCGCGGTGGGCTGCGCGGGGGAGGCCGCGGGCGCGGCGGCCGGGGTCGCCGCCGCAGCCGGCGCCGGGGCGGCCTGCGGCTTCGGCGCCGCGGCGGTGGGCGGCCGCGAGAAGGACCGGGCGCGGGGGGTGCAGCCTGCGGTGGCCGCGGCGGCGACGGTGGCGAGGACCAGGAGCGGGAGGGAGCGCATCACGCGCATGATAACCCCGGGGACCGCTCGCCCCTTCCCCCGGCGCGCGCCGGCCCTGGCGCGCCGCCGCCAGGCGCGGTAGGTCACGGCCCGCATGCGCGCCGAAGACACGCTGAACGAGCTGGGCTGGCCGTGGATCCTGGAGGCGCTGGCGGGCCGCTGCCGGCTGCCGGCGGGGCGCCGCCAGGCCGCCGCCCTCCCCTTCCTGCCGGACGCGCCCGCCGTCCGCGAGGCGCTGGCGCGGGTGGGCGAGGCGCGCGCGCTCTCGGAGGCGGGCACGTCGCTGCCGCTCGGCGGCGTCGCCGACGTGGAGCCGCACCTCGACCGCGCGGCCAAGGGCGGCGTGCTCGAGCCGCTCGCGCTCCGCGAGTGCGCCGGGCTCGCCCGCGCCGCCGCCCGCACCCGGGCCACGCTGGAGCCGCGCGCGGCCGAGCTCCCGCGGCTGTGGGCGCTCGCCGAGGCGCTCTCGCCGAGCGCGGGGGTGGCGGATCGCATCGAGCGCGCCATCGAGCCGGACGGGTCGATCTCCGACCGCGCCAGCCCGGCCCTCGCCGCCGCGCGCGACCGCTCCCGCGGGCTGCACCGCGCCCTGAAGGCCCAGGTCGAGGCGCTGCTCGACGACGGCGACATGCAGCGCAACCTGCGCGACCGCTACTTCACCATCCGCAACGACCGCTACGTGCTCCCGGTGCTGGCGAGCGCGCGCGGGCAGGTCCCGGGCATCGTCCACAACGCCTCGCAGTCCGGCCAGACGCTGTTCGTGGAGCCGGACTCGATGGTGGAGCTCGGCAACGAGCTGTCCATCGCGAACGCCATGGCCGCCGAGGAGGAGCAGCGCATCCTCCGCGAGCTGTCGCAGGCGCTCACCGCCGGCGCCGGCGCGCTGGCGCGCGACCTCCAGCTGCTGGCCCGCCTCGACCTGCTCGAGGCGGAGGCCCGGCTCGCGTCGGATCTCGACGCGCACGCGCCGGAGGTGGGCCCGGAGCCGGCCGGCTTCGAGCTGCTCTCGCTCCGCCACCCGCTGCTCGTGCTGCAGGCCAAGAAGGTGGTGGCCAGCCACGTGCGCCTCTCGCCCCCGCAGCGCGCGCTCATCGTCTCCGGCCCGAACGGCGGCGGCAAGACGGTGGCCATCACCGCGGTGGGCCTCTCGGCGCTCATGCTGCGCGCCGGCCTGCCGGTGGCGGCCGCCGAGGGCTCGCGCCTCCCGTTCTACCTGGAGGTGAAGGCGGCGGTGGACGAGCGCGGCGACCTCACCAAGGACCTGTCCACCTTCACCGCGCACCTCACCGCGGTGAAGGACATGCTGGCCGGCGCGGTGCCGGGCTCGTTGATCCTGGTGGACGAGATCGCCGCCGACACCGATCCGCGCGAGGGCGCCGCGCTCGCCGCGGCGATCCTCGAGGCGCTGGTCGAGCGCGGGGCCACCGTGCTCGTCACCACCCACCTCGACGAGCTGAAGGCGCTCGCGCTCACCGACGCCCGCTACGGCAACGCCCGCGTCGGCTTCGACGCGGAGCGGCTGGTGCCCACCTACCAGGTGCACCTGGGCGCGCCGGGCAGCTCGTCGGCCATCGAGGTCGCGGCGCGGGTCGGGCTGCCGCCCGCGGTGGTGGAGCGGGCGCGCGCGGCGCGGCACGGCCAGGGCGGCGCGCTGGGCGAGGCGCTCCGCGCGCTCGACGACGAGCGCGGCCGGCTCGCGGCCGAGCGGCGCGGCGCAGAGGAGGCGCGCGCCGCGGCCCGGGCGGCCGAGCAGCGCGCGCGGGCGGCGGAGGAGGCGGCGCGGCGGGCGGAGCGCGACGCGGGCGCGCGCATGGGCGCGGCGCTGGCGGAGGAGATCGAGGCGGCGCGCGCCGAGGTGGCCGAGCTCATGGCCGAGCTGCAGGCGCAGCCCAGCGTGAAGAAGGCGGCCGAGTCGAAGGCGCGGCTCGACGCGTGGCACGCCACGGTCTCGCAGGCCGCGGAGGCCACGCGCGCCCGCGCCGAGGCCGGCCCGGAGGCGCTGCCCGGCGGCGAGCTGAAGCCGGGCGCGCGGGTGCGGATCCTGTCGCTCGGGCAGGAGGGCGAGGTCGTCGAGGTGGACGGCAAGGACGCGCTGGTGCGCGCCGGGCCGCTCAAGATTCGCCGCCCGGTGAAGGACCTGCTGGCGCTCGCCGGCAAGGCGCGCGACGCGGGGCTCGCTCGCACGCGGGGGGAGAAGCTCGCGGCCGCGAGCGCGGCGCGGCCGGACGCGCCGGTGAGCGCCGAGCGCCGCCTCGACGCGCGCGGCCTGCGCGTGGAGGAGCTGCTGCGCGAGGTCGATCGCTTCCTCGACCGCATGTACTCGGACGGTGAAGCCGAGTGCGTGGTGCTGCACGGCCACGGCACCGGGGCGCTGAAGCAGGCGCTGCGGGATCACCTTGCCGCATCCCCTTACGTGGGAGCCTCCCGTTCCGGCGATCGGCACGAGGGCGGCGATGCGGTGACGGTGATCGGCCTCCGCCGCTAGCAGGTCGCGGGACCTCTGGAAGATCGCGCACTTGACGGAGTGCGGCACGAACGCGCAGTCCCTGCGCGGGTGCAAGATTTGCCGACCGGAACAACAATTCTGCGCTCGGCTGTCTGCCTGATGTGGTAGGAAATTCCCACCCGTCCGGGCTGCAACTCGATTCGTCCGGACACACCCGCGCTCCGATTTCTGGAGGAACTGCATGAAGGCTCTGAAGAAGCTGTTCGTGGCAGGCCTCGCCCTGTCGCTGCCTCTCGCGACGCTCGCTCAGGCGACCGAGGCCGCAAAGCCTGCGGAGGCCGCCCCCGCGGCTGCGCCGGCTCCGGCCGCGAAGCCGGCCGAGGAGACGATCAAGGTCACGCCTTACGGCTTCGTGCTCCTCAACGCGTACTGGGACGGCAACACCCTCGTGAACAAGGACTACCCGGGCCAGGCGGCCAGGGCCGGCACGAACGAGGGCGGCGCGTTCCTGATGAGCGCGCGCCAGTCCCGCATCGGCATGCGGCTCGCGACGTCCGGTGAGAACTGGACGGGCGCCGCGCTCACCGGCGTGCTCGAGTTCGACTTCAAGGCCGGCCACCTCTCGACGGCCAGCACCGCCTGGTACAACGGCGTCATGCGGCTCCGCCTCGCGGCGATGACCGCCACCTGGAAGACCCCGTACGGCAACTGGGCGGTCCTCGCCGGCCAGGAGTACGGCCTGGTGAACCCGCTGTTCGCCGAGTCGCTGGCGTGGGTCGCCGATCCGCTGTTCTGGCAGGCCGGCAACCTGTGGCGCCGCGCGCCGCAGATCCGCCTGTCGTACAACGGCCAGTTCGACGCGGTGGGCCTGAGCCTCGCCGCCGCCATGCTGTCGCCCGCCGACGCCGGCACGCCGGTGGACTACGGCTACGGCAACGCCTCCCGCACGCCGAACTTCGAGGCCCGCGCGGCGGTCAGCGTCAAGGCGGCCCCGGACATCAGCGGCACGGTGGGCGCGGGCTACCACATGCAGACCCGCCGCTACCGCTACGGCACCCCGACCGAGAAGGACGTGGACGGCTGGATGTTCGGTGCGGACGCCGACCTCAACCTGACCCAGTTCCTCCAGGTCAAGGGCGAGTACTTCACCGGCGAGGGCGCCGACGACACGTACAACACCATCGGCTCGCCGGCCGTGCAGGTGGCCGCGCCGAACCAGAAGGTCAAGTCGGACGGCTTCTGGGCGCAGGGCATCGTGAAGCCCATCCCGCAGGTGTGGCTGACGATCGGCTACGGCCAGGCGAAGGCGAACAAGGGCGATCTGACCGACGCCATCGCCGGCGTCACGCCCGACCCCACGAACTCCACCCGGTACGAGAACAGCCAGCTGGCCGGGGGCGTGCTCGTGAACGCCGGCAAGTTCTGGCGGTTCGGCGTCGAGGCGATGCAGGTGACGACCAAGTACCTGGCCGCCCCTGCGGGTAGCGACCCCGAGCAGAAGGCGACCCAGATCGCGGTCTCCTCGCAGCTGAAGTTCTAGCTTCTCCTCGAGGGGCGCCCGGGCGACGCCCGGGCGCCCTTCGTGTTTTCAGCGCACCCCTTCACCCAGGAGCGAATCATGACGAAGAAGCTCGCGATGGCCGTGGCGGCGCTCGCCCTCGCGCTGCCCGGCACCGGCAGCGCGCAGGTGAAGATCGGCTTCATCAACTCCATCACCGGCCCCGAGGCGCCCATCGGCGAGAACCTCACCAACGGCGTGGACATGGCCGTCGAGGATCTCAAGAAGCAGGGCGTGAGCGTCACGATCGTGAAGCAGGACGACACCGGCAAGCCGCAGGTGGCCATGAGCGCCATGGAGCAGCTCGCCACCGGCGACGAGGTCGCCGCCGTGGTCGGCCCGTACACCTCCGCCACCGCGAACGCCGTCGCGAAGCTGGCCCAGCAGTACAAGGTCCCGCAGGTCGTTCCGGCCGCCGCGAAGGAGGAGATCACCAAGCAGGGCTACGACTGGGTGTTCCGCCTGAACGCCCCGGCGCACCAGTACGCGCAGTCGCTCATCGACGCGGCGCTGACGTTCGGCAAGCCGAAGTCGATCGCGTTCATCTACGAGTCCACCGACTTCGGCGCGTCGGTCGCCACCGCCGGCAAGGACTACGCGCAGAAGAAGGGCCTGAAGATCGTGGCGGACGAGGCCTACCAGAAGGGCGCGCCCGACTACCGCTCCACGCTCACCAAGATCAAGGCGCAGAACCCCGACCTCGTCTTCATGGTCTCGTACGTCGCCGACGCCATCCTGCTGATGCGGCAGTCGCGCGAGGTGGGCCTGAAGCCGCAGGCGTTCCTGGGCGGCGGCGCCGGCTTCGACACCGCGCAGTTCGAGAGCGAGAAGGACATCTCCAACCTGGTCTACTCGGTCACCCAGTGGACGCCCGAGTCGTCCAAGGCGGCCACCGCGTTCGCCGATCGCTACAAGGCGAAGTACGGCAAGAAGCCCACGTACCACGCGGCCTGCGCCTACGCGGCGATGATGATCGTGGGCGAGACCGCCGCGAAGAACGGCGGCGACCGGAAGAAGATCCGAGACGCGCTCGCGAACGGCTCGTGGACCGGGATCATGGGCAAGGTGGACTTCGAGACGTACGAGGGCTTCACCAACCAGAACAAGCTCGTCATGCCGGTGATCCAGTACCAGGGCGGCAAGTCGGAGACCGTCTTCCCTAAGGAAGCGGCGCAGAAGAAGGCCGTCTACCCGTTCCCCGGCTGGAAGTAGATCGGCGCGCGCCGCGCGCGCACGCAGCGTGAAGCAGCTCGGAGCCGGGGGGCGGCGCGACCGCTCCCCGGCTCTCTTTTTTCCGGCCCGGGCGGCCGTGGATCGTTGAAGTCCCAACTCGGCTTCGGTACCCTGACGGGCCCCGTCGAGCCGGAGATGCAAGGCGCGCTGCCGGCGCGCGGGCGCGTGAAGCGTCCAGCGGAGGAGCCTCGATGATCGTGTTCTTGCAGTCGGTGCTGAGCGGCCTGCTCGTGGGCGGCGTCTACGCGCTCATCGGGATCGGGCTCACGTTGATCTTCGGCGTGATGCGCGTGACGAACTTCGCGCACGGCGAGCTGCTGATGCTCGGCATGTACCTCGCCTGGCTGGCCTTCACCGGCCTGCACCTCGATCCGTTCCTGTCGATCGTGCTGGTCGCGCCCGCGATGTTCCTGTGGGGCGCGTTCCTGCAGAAGAGCTTCGTCAACCGGGTGCTCGGCGCGCTGCCGCAGAACCAGATCCTGCTCACCATCGGCCTCGGCCTGATCATGTCGAACACGGTGATGCTGATCTTCACCTCCGACTACCGGATCCTGACCACCACCTACTCGTCCTCCAGCTACAAGCTGGCCGGCCTCTCGATCTCGCAGCCGCTGCTCTACGCGTTCCTCATCACGGTGGCGATCACCGGCGCGCTCTACTGGTTCCTGCTCAAGACCGACACCGGCCAGGCCATCCGCGCCACCGCCCAGGACCGCGACGCGGCCCAGCTCATGGGGATCAACGTGCGCCGCATGTCGGTGCTGGCGTTCGGGATCGGCTCGGCGCTGGCCGGCACCGCCGGCGCGCTGATCTCGCCGACCTACTACATCTTCCCGCAGGTGGGCAGCGCCTTCACGCTGAAGGCGTTCGTGATCGTGGTGCTCGGCGGCATGGGCAGCGTCGTCGGCGCCACGCTGGGCGGCATCATCATCGGCGTGGCCGAGTCGCTGTCCGCCGTCTACATCGCCTCGGGGCTGAAGGAGCTGGTCACCTTCGTGCTGTTCCTCGCCCTGCTCCTCTTCAAGCCCGCCGGCCTGCTCGGCAAGACGAGGGCCTGATCCGATGCGCACCCGACTCCTCTCTCCCCTCCCCTCCCGCGCCCCGCGCGGCTTCTCGGTGGTGGGCCTGCTCGTGTTCCTGGCGGTCGTCGCCGCGCTGGCGGTCTTCCCGCAGTTCGTGAAGAAGCCGTACGTGCTGCACATGGGCGTGCTGCTGTTCCTGGCGGTGATCCAGGGCCAGGCCTGGAACGTGGTGGGCGGCTACGCCGGGCAGTACTCGGTCGGCCACGCCGCGTACTTCGGCGTGGGCGCGTACGTCACCGTGATGCTGCTCGAGGTGAACAAGATCGCGCCGTGGTGGGGCGTGTGGGCGGCCATGGCGGCGTCGGTGCTGCTGTCGCTCGTCATCGGCAGCATCACCTTCCGCCTGCGCGGGCCGTACTTCGTGCTCGCCTCGATCTCGGTCGCCGAGATCATCCGGCTCGCCACCCTGTACTTCAAGGACCTCACCCGCGGCGCCGAGGGCTTCCTGCTCGGCGAGATCCCGACGCTGAACCTGTTCGGCAACGAGATCATGTTCTTCGGCAAGCGGCCCTTCTACTTCGTGGGCCTGGGTCTCGCGGTGGTGGCCGTCGCGGTCAACTGGATCGTCCAGCACTCCAAGCTCGGCTACTACTTCCAGGCCATCCGGGAGGACCAGGACGCGGCGCACTCGCTCGGCATCAACCTGTCCTTCTACAAGAACGTGGCGCTCTCCATCTCGGCCGCCTTCACCGCGCTGGCCGGCGGCTTCTACGCCATGTTCGTGAAGTTCATCGACCCGAACACGGTGTTCGGCCTGGACGTGTCGGTGCAGATCGTCCTGCTCTGCATCATCGGCGGCATCGGGACCATCGTCGGCCCGGTGATCGGCGCGGTGGTGCTGGTGCCGCTCTCCGAGATCCTGCGCAACCCGAAGGGTCTGGTGCAGGTCGGCGTGCTCTCGCCGGACTCGGGCTTCGTGACGTTCGTGGAGCGCTACCTCTCCAACGCCCACCTGCTCGTGTACGGCATCCTGGTGGTGCTCGTGATCCTGTTCGCGCCCGAGGGCGTGCTCGGCGTCATCCGGCGCGTCACGGCGCGCTGGGGCCGCCGTCCGCAGGACGTCCCGCCCGCCGCGGCCAAGGCCTAGGAGAGACCGCCATGGCGATCCTCGAGATCAAGCACGTCTCCAAGTTCTTCGGCGGCCTCGCCGCGAACTCCGACGTCTCCTTCACGATGGAGAAGGGGATGATCATGGGCCTCATCGGCCCGAACGGCGCCGGCAAGACCACGCTGTTCAACTGCATCACCGGCTTCTACCCGCCGTCCAAGGGCGAGGTGCTGTTCAAGGGCGTGCGGATGAACGGCCTGCAGCCGAACCAGGTCTGCCACCTCGGCATGGTGCGCACCTGGCAGAAGGTGCGGCCGCTCGCGAAGATGACGGTGCTCGACAACGTGATGGTGGGCGCGCTGGCGCGCACCACCAGCCTGCGGGTGGCGCGGCAGGTGGCGCTGGAGCAGCTGCACGTCGTGAAGCTCGAGCGCAAGGAGGCGTTCCTGGCGGGCGGCCTGCCCATCGGCGAGCGGAAGAAGCTGGAGGTGGCCCGCGTGCTCGCCACCAAGCCCGAGCTGCTGCTGCTCGACGAGGTGATGGGCGGCCTCAACCCGGCCGAGTCCGAGGAGATCATCCAGCTCATCCTCGAGCTCCGGAAGGGCGGCCTCACGCAGATGGTCATCGAGCACGACATGAAGGCCATCATGCGCATCTCCGATCGCATCGTGGTCCTCAACTCCGGCGAGAAGCTGGCGGAGGGCGTGCCGCAGGAGATCGTGAACAACAAGGACGTGGTCTCCGCCTACCTGGGCGAGGAGGTGGAGTGATGCTGAAGCTCGAGAAGCTGTCCTTCGCCTACGGCGACCTGAAGGTCCTCTGGGACGTGGACCTGGAGGTGAAGCAGGGCGAGATCGTGACGGTGGTCGGCGCGAACGGCGCCGGGAAGTCCACCATCCTGAAGAACGTCTCGCGCCTGGTGAAGCCGGGCCACGGCCACATCACGTTCCAGGGCCACGACCTGCGCAAGCTGGCGTCGCACGAGGTGGTGGAGCTGGGCATCGTGCAGGTGCCGGAGGGCCGCCGCATCTTCCCGGAGATGACGGTGGTCGAGAACCTGCGGATGGGCTCGTTCGTGAAGTCCACGCGCAAGGACCGCGAGCGCAACATCGAGCGCGCCTTCACCCTGTTCCCCCGCCTGAAGGAGCGCGCGAAGCAGCTCGGCGGCACCATGTCCGGCGGCGAGCAGCAGATGCTGGCCATCGCGCGGGGCCTGATGGCGAACCCGAAGCTGCTGCTGCTCGACGAGCCCTCGCTGGGGCTCTCTCCGCTGCTGGTGAAGAGCATCTTCGAGATCATCAAGGAGATCAACCGCCAGGGGACCACCATCCTGCTGGTGGAGCAGAACGTCTACCAGTCGCTCCGCATCTCCACGCGCGCGTACGTGCTGGAGACGGGACGGGTGGTACTCTCGGGCACGGGCGCGGAGCTGCTCGACAACGCCCACGTCAAGAAGGCCTTCCTGGGGATGTGATCATGGCGGACGCGAAGCTCACGGTCGGCGACTGGATGACGAAGAACCCGATCACCATCGAGGACGAGTCCTCGGTGATCGAGGCGATCCACCTGCTCAAGGAGAAGAACATCCGGCGCCTGCCGGTGATGCGGCAGGGGCGCCTGGTCGGGCTGGTGACGGAGAAGATGCTGTTCGGCTACATGCCGGCGAAGGCGACCACCCTCGACCAGTGGGAGCTGCACTACCTGCTCTCCAAGACCCCGGTCCGCGCCGCGATGAACCCGGCGCCGCACACCGTCCACCCGGACACGCCGCTGGCCGAGGCCGCGCGCCTGCTGCACGACCGCAAGCTGAACGGCGTCCTCGTGGTGAACGCGCAGGGCGACCTGCAGGGCCTGCTCACCACCACGAACGCGCTCGAGGCGCTCATCCACTTCTCCGCCGCGGCCGGCGCGAAGCCGTAGCCACGCGCCCGTCCGGAGCCCCGCCCGCCCCGCCACGCGGGGCGCGGGGCCCGACGGGTGGAGCGGCGGCGCGGCGGCACCGCGGCGGGCCGCTACCAGAAGAACTTCGCCGCCGCGAACAGCCCGATCGCGATCGCGAACGCCTTCATCCCCGCCGGCGGGAGGCGCTGCGCCACGTGCGCGCCCACCCAGCCGCCGACCAGCGACGCGACCGCCATCAGCGCGGCGAGCGGCGGATCCACCTTGCCCCACGCCAGGAACAGCACGCACGCCACGCCGTTCGTGAGCAGCGCGAACAGCACCTTGAGCGCGTTCGCGTGCTGCAGGCTGGACGGCAGCAGGATGCCCATCGCCGCCAGCATCAGGATGCCGATCCCGGCGCCGAAGTAGCCGCCGTACACCGAGATGAGGAACTGGATGATCCAGAGCGCCACCGGGTGGTTGCCGGCGACCTGGTGCCCCACCGCGCGGCGGATGGGCCCCTGGAGCGCGAGCAGCGCGCAGGCGAACAGGATGAGCCACGGCACCACCGCCGCGAACGCCTTCTCCGGCAGCGCCAGCAGCAGCACCGAGCCGAGCGCGCCGCCCAGCAGCGCCGGCAGCCCGAGCACGATGGCGCGGTGGCGCTCCTCGTCGATGTGGCGCCGGTAGGCCCACACCGAGGAGATCTGGCCCGGCCAGAGCGCCACCGTGCTGGTGGCGTTCGCGGTCACCGGGGAGAGGCCGGCCAGCAGCAGCGCCGGGAAGGTGAGCAGCGTGCCGCCGCCCGCGACGGCGTTCACGAGGCCGGCGGCGGCGGAGGCGGCGGTCACGAGGACACCCTGGGCGACGGTCACGGCATGTGATTAGCGCGCCGGGCGGGCGCCCGCACCCCGACCGGCGGGTTGCGCGCGGCGGGCGGCTTCGGCGAGATGGTGGGTGGAGGTTTCCCCATGCCCGCCACCGTCACCGCCGATCGCGGCGAGATCCTGCACCGGGCCGGCCGCGCCCACCTGTCCCCTGCCCTGCGCGACGGCGCGCCGGCCCTCGCCGGCCACGGCGACACGGCCGGGCGGTGCGGGTGGGAGCCGTTCTTCCGCGCGCTGGGCGACCGCGGCCTGGCGGTCGCGTTCGAGGAGGACGGCGGCGCCCGCCTGGTGCCGCGGGGAGACGCGCCCACCCACGGGGCGGGGCCCGGCGAGGGCGGCGTGGAGGGCGCGCGCCGGTTCCTGCGCGCGCTCCGGGGCGAGTGGACCCCGCCGGCCTGAGGGCGGCCCGGCCTCAGCGCCCGCGGCGCCGGCCCTTGGCGCCGCCGCCCGGCTTCCCGCCCCGCGGCTTGCCGCCGCCCTGCCTGCCATCCGACGTCCGCCGGCCGCCGGCCTGCTGCTTCCCGCCGCGCGGCTGCGCGCCCGGGCGCCGGCCGCCCGCCTCGCCGCGCCGCGGCGCCTTGCCGTCCGCGCGCCGCTGGAGCGCCTCGGCGAGGTCGCCGCGCCCGCGGGCGGGACCGCGCGCGGCCGCCGCCTCCGGCCTCGCCACGGCCACCTCGCCCGGCCCGCGCTCGCCCGGCCCACCGCGCCGGCGCTTCCCCCGCGCGCCCTCCGCCGCGGCCGCCATCGCCTCCGCGCCGGCCAGCACGAAGTCGATCCGCCGCCGCACCGGGCTCGCCGCCGCCACCAGGATCTTCACCTCGTCGCCGACGCGGATCGCCCGGCCGCCGGCGGCGTCCACCAGCGCGTGCTGGACGACGTCCAGCTCGAAGTTGCCGGGGAGGTCCTCCACCTTGACCAGGCCCTCGACCATCCAGCGCTTCAGCTCGACGAACGCGCCGAAGTCCACCACCGCCGCCACCACGCCGTCGAAGGTCTCGCCGACCTTGTCCTCCATGAACAGCGCCGCGTAGAACGACGCGATCTCGCGCTCGGCCTCCATGGCCGCGCGCTCGCGCTCCGAGGCCAGCGCCGCCATCTCCTCCAGCGCCTCGGCCGGCGTGCCGCGCACCGGCCGGCCCTGGCGCCGGGCCCACTCCTCCTTGAGCAGCCGGTGCACCGCGAGGTCGGGGTAGCGGCGGATGGGCGAGGTGAAGTGCAGGTAGTGCTCGGCGGCCAGGCCGTAGTGGCCGATGTTCTCCGGGCTGTAGACCGCCTGCATCATGGCCCGGAGCAGGAGCTGGTTCAGCGCCCGCTGCTGGGCGTGGCCGTGGAACTTCTCGAGCAGCGCGTTCAGCGCGCGAGGGTCGGCGGGCAGCTCCGGCACCTCGAAGCCGTGCGCCGCCGCGAGATCGAGGAGCGCCTGGAGCTTCTCCTCGTCGGGCAGCCCGTGCACGCGATAGATGGTGGGGAGGTCGCGCGCGCCGAACCAGCGCGCCACCGCCTCGTTCGCCGCCAGCATGAACTCCTCGACGATGCGGTGCGCGCGGTTGCGCGGCCGGCGCTCGATGGCGGCGACGGCGCCGTCGTCGCCGAGGACGATCTTCGCCTCGGGCAGGTCGAAGTCGATGCTGCCGCGGCGGCGCCGCATGGCGGTGAGCTTCTCCTGCAGCTCGGCCATCAGCTCGAACGACTCGCGGAAGCGCTCGCGCCCGGGGACCCGCTCGCCCGCGAGCACGCGGGCCACCTCGGTGTACGTGCAGCGGGCCGCGCTCCGCATCACGGCCTCGTACACCTCCGTCGCGTGCGTCTCGCCGCGCCCGTCCACCACCATGTCGGCGACCATGCAGAGCCGGTCCACCTCGGGGTTGAGCGAGCAGATCCCGTTGGAGAGCCGCTCCGGCAGCATGGGCAGCACCTGCATCGGGAAGTAGACGCTGGTCCCGCGCCGGAACGCCTCCTGGTCCAGCACGCTGCCGGCCCGCACGTAGTGGGCGACGTCGGCGATGGCCACCACCAGCCGGTACATGGGCTTGCCCTTGCGCGAGGGCAGCCGCTCCACGTGCACCGCGTCGTCGAAGTCGCGCGCGTCCTCGCCGTCGATGGTGACGAGCGGCAGCGCGGTGAGGTCGCGCCGGCCGCGCCAGTCCTCGGAGCGGACGTGGTCCGGCGTCTCGACCGCCTCGCCCTGCACCGCCTCCGGGAACACGTCGGCGAACCCGCGCGCGTACGCGACCTTCAGCACCTCGACGCGCGGCTCGCCCGGGCGGCCGATCGCCTCCACCACCTCGCCGCGCAGCTCCGGGCTCTCCGGGTCGAGCGCGACCTTCACCACCTCGCCGTCGCGGGCGGCCGCCGTCTCGGCCACCGGCACGTAACCCTCCAGCTCGGCGTCGGCCGGGACGACGAAGCTCTGCTTCCCGCGCGCGTGGTAGGTGCCGACCAGCAGCCGCCGCCGGCGCTCCACCACCTCCACGATCTTCCCGGCGGTGCGCCCGCCGCGCGCCGGGACGATCTCCAGGCGCACCAGGTCGCCGTCGAGCGCGCGCGCCGCCTCGTGCGGCGGCACGAACACGTCCTCGCCCTTGCGGTCGATCCGTGCCACGAACCCGAAGCCATCGCGGTGCTTCTTGAGCGTACCGAGCACGCCGCCGCTGCGCGCGGCCCGCCCGGCCGCGCCCGCCAGCCCGCGGCCGCGCGACGAGGGCGCGAGCCGGCCCGCCCCGGCGCCGTCGCCCGGGCGCCCCGGCCGCCGGCCGCCCCGCTCCGCCGACGCGGGCTTCGTCCCCGGCAGCGAGAAGCGGTTGCCGTCGCGGAGCAGCACCCCCTCGCGCGCGAGGTCGCGCAGCACGCGCTTCACCTCGGTGCGCTCGCCGGGGTGGATGTTCCCGCGCTGCATCACCTCGCGGACCGAGAGGGCCTTCCCTCCCGCCTTGCGGAACTGGTCCACCAGCGCCGCGCGGCGGCGCTCCTGAAGGTCGCGCTGCATCCTAGTCTCCGAACAGGCGGCCGAGGTCCGAGCCGCCCTGGTGCTGCGTGGGGAACAGCGGGAACAGCGCGCCGGCGAGCGCCTGCAGGTTGCGCGTCTGCAGCCACACCTCGCCCGGCCCGGCGAACTCGGCCACCAGGGCCTCGCCCGACACGATGGAGCGGAGCCACCCGCGGCGGCTGGCCTTGCGCACCTGGTACGGCATGGCGGCGTCGAACGCGACCACGTGGCCGGTGTCGACCACGTAGCGCCCGCCCGCCGGGATGGGCCGGCGCACGATGGCGCCGTAGGACGAGAGCAGCGCCGTGCCACGGCCGGAGAGCCGGATGAAGAACAGCCCCTCGCCGGCGAACAGGCCGCGGAAGCCGGCGAACTCGGTGTCGATTCGGGTCTCCGGGTCGGAGGCGAGCCAGGAGGAGGACTGCACCAGCAGCGTGCGCCCCGCGAGCTCCAGCCCGATCACGTCGCCCGGCACCGGCGGCGCGAGCAGCACCTCGGCCGGCCCGCCCATCGCGGTGAACGTCGACACGAACACGGACTCGCGGGTGACCATGCGCCGGAGCGCGCCCATCACGCCGCCCTGCATCCGCGACTGCAGGTCCACGTTGCCGCTCATCGAGACCATCGCGCCGGCCTCGGCCAGGATGGACTGGCCGGCGGCGAGCTCGACGCGCGCGCACGCGAACGCGTTGCCGCCCACGAGCTGGTAGCGGAGCGTGCTCGAGGCGGAGGTGGTGGCGAGCACGTCGCCGGCCGCGGCGGCGCCGGCCCGCAGCACCGCGCCGCAGGCGCGGCAGGCGGCGTCGGGCCCGACCTCGTTTCCACAGTTGGGACAGCGCATGGCGCGAGTCTACACGCGATGCGGCGGGGCGAGGGGCGGAAGGCAGGGGAGCGCGGCACCGCCCCGCCCGCCCGCGCGGGCGCCTCGCCGCCCGGGTGTATAAACGGTCCGTGCTCACCCCCGAGACCGCCCGGGCGCGCATCCTGGCCGCCCTCTCCCCGCTCGCGCCGCTGGCCGGCGAGCGCGTGCCGCTCGCCGACGCGGTCGGCCGCGCGCTGGCGGAGGACCTCGTCCCCGACCGCGACCTGCCCGCGTTCGACGCGTCCACCATGGACGGCTATGCGCTCCGCGCCGCCGACGCGCGCCGCGCCGGCGCGCGCCTGCCGGTCGCGTTCGAGGTGTACGCCGGCCGCCCCGCCGCCGCGCCGCTGCCGCCGGGGAGCTGCTGCCGGATCTTCACCGGCGCGCCGTTGCCGGCGGGCGCCGACGCGGTGGAGATGCAGGAGGAGGTGCGCCGCGCCGGGAAGGCGGCGGTCTTCCGCCGCCCCGTGGCCGCGGGGCGCTTCGTGCGCGCGCGCGGCTCGGACCTCGCCGCCGGCGCGGTGGCGCTCGCCGCCGGGGCGGTGGTGGACCCGGGCGCGGTCGGGCTCGCGGCCGGGATCGGTCGCGCCGAGCTGGTGGTGCGCCGGCGGCCGCGGGTCGCGATCCTGCCCACCGGCGACGAGCTCGTGCCGCCCGGCTCCGTCCCCGGCCCCGGCGAGCTGGTGGACTCGAACGGCCTCGCGCTCGCCGCGGCGGTGCGCGAGGCGGGAGGCGAGCCCATCCTGCTCCGCCCCGCCCGCGACGAGGCCGCGAGCCTCTCGGCCGCGCTCGCGGCCGTCCGCGGCGCCGACGCGCTCCTCACGTCCGGCGGCGTCTCGGTGGGCGAGCGCGACCTGGTGCGCGCGGCGCTGGAGCACGCCGGGGCGCGGCTCGACTTCTGGCGGGTGGCGATGCGCCCCGGGAAGCCGTTCGCGTTCGGGCTGTGGGGCACCACCGCGGTGTTCGGCCTGCCGGGCAACCCGGCCAGCACGCTGGTCACGTTCGAGCTGTTCGTCCGCCCGGCGCTCCGCGCCCTGGCGGGGCTCCCCGGCAGCGGGCGCGTGGTGTCGGTGGGCCGGCTCGCATCCGCGCAGGAGAAGCCCGCCGAGCTCACCGTCTACCTGCGCTGCCGCGTGCGGCACTCGGGGGACGAGCTGGTGCTCGAGCCGCTCCGGACGCAGGTCAGCGGCAACCTCTCGTCCACCACCGGTCACGCCGCGCTGGCGGTGCTGCCGCCGGGGCGCGCGCGGCTCGCGCGCGGGGCCAGGGTCCGGGCGATCCTGCTCGCCCCCGACGTGCGGCACGATGGGTGAACGGTACCCCCCGTCCGTGCTATGAGGGGCGCGCAATGGCCCGCGCGCGATGGGAACGCCCGGAGGAGCATGACCATGTCCTCCTCCTCGCCGACGACGACGACCTCCACCTGGAGGCGGTGAAGCGCCACCTCGACACCGTGCCCGGGCGCCAGCGCGCCCAGATCCTGGGGCGCTACCCGCGCTACCGCATCCTGGTGGCGCGCAACGGCGAGGAGGCGCTGCGGCGCGCCACCGCCCAGGTGACCGCGGTGGCGGTGGACCTGGTCATGCCGCGCCGCAACGGCCTCGAGGTCATCCAGGAGCTGCGCGCCCGCCGCCCGGACCTCGCCATCCTGGCGTTCACCGCAGGTGCCCCTGCCTCCGAGGCGGTGGCGGCGGTGATGGCCGGCGCGGACTTCTTCCACGAGTACCGGGACGAGCCGGAGCCGCTCGCGTTCGAGCGCGCCCTGGAGCTGGCGCTCGACCGGCGCCGGCTCACCCGCCTAATCGAGAAGGGCGAGGCCGAGGTGGACGAGGCCCGGGCCCGCCTGTCCCAGCTCTCCGGCGACCTCGCCCGCGCCATGCCCGGGTTCCGGCCGCCGCAGGCTCGCGAGGACGTGCTCCCGTTCAAGGAGGCTGCGCGGCGCTACCTCACCGCTTCGGCGCGCCTCTTCGAGGGGGACAGCCAGGGCCTGGCCCGGGCGCTCGGGATCTCGTACTTCGCGCTCAGGCGACTTCTCGCTAGGTATCAGGTGCCCCTTCCGTCCAGGTCGAGGAAACCTGGGACAAGCTCGCGGTAGAAACGCCCCTCGAGAGGTGTTATTTCTCTCGGTGTGCGGAACCCGCAGTCCGGGTTGCGGATTCCGCAAATCACCCACCGTGACACCGCAGGGAGCCACCATGGCCGCACTCGCCGACAAGTTCGCCGTCAACCTCAAGAGCGAACGTCTCCGCCGCAAGCTGTCCCAGGAGGCCCTGGCCGCCAAGGCCGGGCTGTCCGTCTCGTACATCTCCATGCTCGAGCGCGGCCAGCGCACGCCGCCGCTCGACACGCTCGAGTCGCTGGCGAAGGCGCTGTCGGTCTCGCCGACGTCGCTGCTGTCCTGATCGACCGGCCCGCGCGCGCGGCGCGGCCCTCCGCGTCGCGCGCCCGCCGGGCCGCGCCCCTCCCACACCTGCCGCCCGTGCGCGTGGCGTCCGCCGCGGAGATCGCTTATGTTCCGGCGGTCCGCCGGTCCCGCCCCCTCGACCGGCCCCCACCTTCGAAAGGACGTCGGCGTGGCGCGAATGGTGATGTGCAAGAAGCTCGGCCGTGAGCTGCCGGGCCTCGCCTACAAGCCCTTCCCGAACGAGCTCGGGCAGCGGATCTACGACTCGATCTCGCAGGACGCCTGGAAGCTCTGGCTCGAGCACTTCAAGATGATCCTCAACGAGTACCGCCTCGCCCCGGCGGACCCGCGGACCACCGAGATCCTCTACCAGCAGGCCGAGCAGTTCTTCTTCGGCGAGAACGCGCAGCTCCCGCCCGACTACCGGCCGCCGCCGTCCAAGGGCTAGCCGTCCCGCCGGCGCGGCGGGCGAGGTGACGCGGGAGCGCACGTGCGGCGTCCGGGCGAGATCCTCCTCGTCTCCACGTACGAGCTCGGTCACCAGCCGCACGGGCTGGCGCTACCCCGCGCGTTCCTGGAGCGCGCCGGGTTCGCGCCCGCCTGCCTCGATCTCGCGGTCGAGCCGCTCGATCCGGCCCGGGTGGCCGCCGCGCGCCTGGTCGCGCTCTCCGTCCCCATGCACACCGCGCTGCGCCTCGGGCTCGAGGCGGCGGCGCGCGTGCGGGCGCTCAACCCTGCCGCCGCGATCGCGTTCCACGGCCTGTACGCGCCGCTCCACGCGGAGCTGCTGCTCGCGGCCGGCGCCATCGCGGTCCTCGGCGGCGAGTGCGAGGAGGAGCTCGTCGCGCTCGCGGCCGCGCTCGAGCGCGGAGCGGACCTCGCCCGCTTCGTCCAGCGCGGCGGGGACGCGGCGCCGCGGGCCCGGCTCGACTTCCCGGTCCCGAGCCGCGCCGGGCTCCCGGCGCTGTCGCGCTACGCGCGCCTCGCCGCCGCCGACGGGACGCTCCAGGTGGCCGGCTACGCCGAGGCGACCCGCGGGTGCAAGCACCTCTGCCGCCACTGCCCCATCCCGCCGGTCTACCGCGGCCGCTTCGTGGCGGTGCCGCTCGAGACGGTGGTCGAGGACGTGACGCGGCAGGTGGCGCTCGGGGCCGCGCACGTCACGTTCGGCGACCCCGACTTCCTGAACGGCCCGACGCACGCGCTCCGCGTCGCGCGCGCGGTGCACGCGCGCTTCTCCGCGCTCACCTTCGACTTCACCGCCAAGGTCTCGCACCTGGTGGAGCACGCGGACGCGGTGGCGGAGCTGGCGCGGCTCGGCGCGGTGTTCGTCACCTCCGCGGTCGAGTCGCTCTCGGAGCGCGTGCTGGCGGCGCTCGACAAGGGTCACGACCGCGCCGCCGCGCTGGCCGCGTTCCGCGCCTGCGCCGCGGCCGGCGTGCCCCTCCGCCCGACGCTGGTGCCGTTCACGCCCTGGGGCACGCTCGACGACCTGGTGGACCTGCTCGACGTGCTCGAGGCGGAGGGGATGCTCCCGAACCTCGATCCGGTGCAGCTCTCCATCCGCCTGCTGATCCCGCCCGGCTCGCTGCTCGAGCGCGCGCCCGGGATCGCGTTCGAGGGGCTCGACGCGGCCGCGCTCACCTGGCGCTGGCGCCACCCGGATCCGCGGATGGACGCGCTGCAGCCGCGGATCGCCGCCGAGGTCGAGGCCGGCGCCGCGCGCGAGGCGCCGCCGCTCGAGACCATCGCGCGCGTCCGCGCGCTGGTGCTCGCCGCGGCCGGGCTGCCGCACCGGCACGTCCGCGTGCTCGCCCCCGACCAGCGGCGCGTGCCCCGCCTCACCGAGAGCTGGTTCTGTTGAGCAGAGCCGACGGCCCGTCAGGTCGACGGGCTCTCCGAGGACCCCCGGCGCTGACGCGCGGCCCGCGCCGTCAGCGGAGGCCGCGCGCCGCCCAGGCGCGGGCGCGGAGCGGGATGGTGCCGTCCGCCGACACCGGCAGCGCCGCCCGGAACGCCACGCGCAGCGCCGCGCGGCGATCCTCGGGGAGCGCCATCGCGTAGGCGGGCGCCGGTCCCTGGCCGGCCAGGAACGGCGCCCAGCACTCGGCGAAGTCGCGGAAGACGGTGGGCACCTCGACCGGGCGCACCTCGACGCTCGCGAGCCCCGCGCCCTCGAGCAGGGCCGCGAGCGGCCCGGGCGCGCAGACCGGGAAGCGCACTGCCTCGTCGAGCGCCGCCGCCGCCGGGTCGAGCGCGCGGGCCGCGTCCCAGAAGCGCCGGATGTACTCCATGCCGTCGGCGTAGTCCCAGACGTACAGCGCCACGGGCGCGCCCGGCCGCGCGGCCCGGGCCAGCTCGGCCACCATCTGCGCCGGGTCGGCGACGAAGTTCAGCACCAGCGCCGAGGTCACGGCGTCGAACGCGCCGTCGCGGACCGGCAGCGCCTGCGCGTCCGCGACGACGAAGGCTGCGTGGGCACCGCCGGCGCGGGCATGCGCATGCGCGACGAAGCCCATCGAGCGGTCGAGGCCGACGACCAGGGCCGGCGCGGCCTGCGCCGCGATCGCGTCGCCGAGCGCACCGGTGCCGCAGCCCACGTCCAGCCAGCGGGCGTGCGGCCCCACCCCGAGCCACCCGACCACCTCGCGCGCCACCCGCCGGCTCCACCGGCCGATGTACGCCTCGTAGCCAGCCCCCACGTCCCAGACGTCGTGCGCTGCCGGAGCCGCGGACATGCCCTCCCCTTGTCGCCGGGGCGGCGCGCCGCGCACGTCCCGGATCAGGCGACCGGCAGCGGCGCCCGGATGTCGAACGCCAGCCGGCGGTGCGCCTCCCGCAGGGTGCGCTCCACCTCCTCCGGCGTCTCCCCCTTCGCGAACAGGAAACCGAGGTAGCTGTCGCCCTCCGGGAGCGGCACCACCTCGCGCCCCTCCGGCACGGTGATCACCACGTCGTCGACGCCGGGCACCGTCCGCGCCTCCTCCACGCCGCGGACGCCGTGCAGGACCCCGCGCCGCGGGATGGGCAGCATCATGACGCCGGACGCGCGCGCCTCGCGCCGGACCTGCTCGAGCGGGAGGCCCATGGCGTGCGCCACCAGCACCTCCTCCAGCGTGAGCCCGGCGCCGAAGCGCAGCGTGCGGGAGCAGAGGCCGCCGATCGACCGCGCCGCGATCTCCAGGACCACCGGGCCGTCCGGCGACAGGCGCAGCTCCGCGTGCACCGGCCCCTCGCGCAGGCCGAGCGCCGCCGCGCCGGCCGCGGTGATCCGCTCCACCTCGGCGCGGAGCGCGGCGGGGTGGCGCGAGGGCGTCACGTAGATCGTCTCCTCGAAGTAGGGCCCGTCGAGCGGGTCCGGCTTGTCGAACAGCGCCAGGACCTCGAGCCGGCCGCCGCGCAGCAGCCCCTCCAGCGCGACCTCGGCGCCGGGCACGAACGCCTCCACCAGCACGCTGCCCGCCGCCTCGCGCTCGCGCGCGCGGCGCTCGACGCGGGTGTCGTGCAGCAGCTTCCGGATCCGGCGCCAGGCCGCCACGAACCCGGCCGGATCGTCGGCGCGGATCACGCCGCGGGACGCCGAGAAGATGAGCGGCTTCAGCACGCAGGGGTACGGCGCCGCGCGGGCGGCCGCCTCCGGATCCTCGTCGAGCGCGTGGAGCCGGAACCCGGGCACCGGCACCCCGGCGTCGCGGAGCGTGGCGCGCATCGCGTGCTTGTCCGCTGCGCGGCGCGCGGCGACGGGCGGGTTGAAGGGCAGGCCGAGCTTCTCCGCGGCGAGCGCGGCGATGACGGCGGTCGGGTCGCTCGCCGGGACGATCCCGGCGATGGGCCGCGTCCGGGCCGCCTCCGCCACCTGCTCCGCCGCGTGCTCCGGCTTCCGGTAGTCGAGGGAGAGGAGGCCCGCCTCCGGCCCGAAGGTGTCCTCGATCTGGTGGCAGCGATCGCTCCCGACGAGCAGCGGGACGTTCAGGCGCTGCGCGGCGGCCCGGAAGTCGTCGAGGCGGTAGCTCGTGGTGGGGACGAGGAGGAGCAGCGCTCCCTGCGGCGTGGGCATGGCGGAGGTTATGCGGCAGTCGCGGCGCGCGGGCAACCGGCGGACCGCGCGGAGCGCTGCCTTTCCCCGGTGCGCGTCCCTCGCGCCGGCGCCCCCCCCGCGTCAGCGATCGCGCGCCGGGCCCGCCGGCGCGGCCAGGCACTCGTCGCGCTGCTCGCGCTGCTGCCGGAGGGGCTCCGCGTAGACGTCGTCGAACAGGCTCTCGCGCGCCGGCGGCGGGAGCGCCTCGACGCGCGCCACCGCGGCGCGGATCTCCTCGTCGGCCTCGCGCAGCAGGGCTGCGTGCGCGCCCGGCGCGAGCGCGCCGATCCGCTCCAGGTGCACCCGCAGCCGCTCGATCGGATCCCGCGCGCGCCAGGGCGCCACCTCGGCCTCGTCGCGGTAGCCGCGCGGGTCGTCGGAGGTGGTGTGCGGGCCGACGCGGTAGGTGACGCACTCGAGCAGCGTCGGCCCCTCCCCCGCCGCCGCCCGCGCCCGGGCCCGGCGGGTGGCCGCGTGCACCGCGAGCAGGTCGTTGCCATCCACCCGCTCGCCGCGGACGCCGTAGGCGATGCCCTTCTGCGCGATGGTCTCGGCGGCCGTCTGCATCGCGGTGGGCGTGCTGATGGCCCAGCCGTTGGCCCGGCACAGGAACACCACCGGCACCCGGTGCACGCCCGCGAAGCCGAGCGCGGTGTGGAAGTCGTGCGTGCTGGTGGCGCCGTCGCCGAACCAGGTGAGCGACACCATGTCCTCGCCCTTCAGGCGGGCCGCCCAGGCGGCGCCGACCGCGTGCGGGAGCTGGGTGCCGAGCGGCGCGCTCACCGAGGCGTAGTGGCCAGCGCGCCAGGTCTCGTGGCACGGCATCTGGCGGCCGCGGGCGAGATCGCCCGAGTTGCCGAACAGGTTGCAGAGGAACGCGTCCAGCGGGAGCCCGCGCAGGAGCGCCGCGGCGTGCTCGCGGTAGCACGGGAAGAGCCAGTCCTGCGGGGCCATCGCGGCGGCCGCGCCCACCACACACGCCTCCTCACCCTCCGCGCCCACGTAGAAGCCGATGCGGCCCTGGCGCTGGAGCGCGGTCATCCGCGCGTCGAGCGCGCGCGCGCGCACCAGGTGCCGGTGCAGCGCCAGCGCCTCCGCGGGCGTGAGGGTGGCGTGGCGCGGGTCCGCCACGCCGTCGTCGTCGAGCACGCGGAAGATCGGGAACGCCGCCTCCCACCCTCGCCCGGCGTCCGCGGCCAGTCCGCCGTCGGCCCGCCCGGCGGGCTCCGACGACGGCGCGGGGACGGCGTGGACGCGAGCGCTGCGCGGGCGGCGGGAGGGCTCGACCTTGTCGGGACGCAGGGTGGAACGCACGGTCCGACCCTAGCGACGCGCGGCCGCATAAGTCCAAGTGATTGTGGTGATGTAAGTATCACGTGTGTTGATATGCTCGCGCGCCCGCCCCCCGGAGGACGTCCGCATGGATCTCGCCCAGCTCGAGCTGCTCGCCGCGGTCGCGGAGGAGCGCAGCTTCACCCGCGCCGCGGAGCGGCTCCACCGCACGCAGCCCGCCGTGAGCCAGGCCCTGCGCCGGCTGGAGGAGGAGGTCGGGGCGACGCTGGTGGACCGCTCGTCGCGAGACGCCAGCCTCACCGCCGAGGGAAAGGTGCTGCACGAGTACGCGCAGCGGATGCTGAAGCTCCGGCGCGACGCGGGCGAGGCGCTCGAGGCGCTGCGCGGCCTCCAGCGCGGCACGGTGGTCGTCGCGGCGAACGAGTTCACCGCCACCCACCTGCTCCCCGTGCTCGCCGAGTTCCGCCGGCGGCACCCCCACCTCCGCGTCGAGGTCCACCGCAGCCTGGCGCGCGACATCCCCACCGCCGTGCTCGGGCGCGACGCCGAGCTCGGCGTGCTGACCTACCGGGCGACGCAGCCCGGGCTGGTCGCGCAGCAGATCGCCATCGACGACCTGGTGCTGCTCGTCCCGCCCGAGCACCCGCTCGCCCGCCGCGGCACCGTCTCGATCCGGCAGCTCGGCGGCGAGTCGTTCCTGGCGCACCACGTCCGCTCGCCCAACCGCGAGCGGGTGGTGAAGGCGTTCGCGCGGCACAGGACGACGCTCGACATCGTGATGGAGCTGCCCACGCTCGACGCGGTGAAGCGGCTGGTGGTGGAGCGGGTCGGCATCGCGCTCATGCCCGCGCGCGTGGCCGAGCCCGAGCTCGCTCGCGGCGAGCTGGTCGGCCTGACCGTGCGCGAGATGCGCTTCCCGCGCCCGGTGCTGCTCGTGCACCGCCGCGACGCCCCGCTCTCGCGCGCCGCCGAGGCGCTGCTCGAGTGCGCGCGGGAGGTCGCGCCGCGCGGGGCCGCGCGGACCGGCTGAACGGCGCGCCCGGCGCCGGGCGGTGACGACGGAGCTCCATCCCACCCGCCTCACGGCGCCGGCGGGGGGACGTCACGTTCGCTCGGCGTCCCGGACCCTCCTCGTCGACCGTGCGGGCGGACGCACGAGGCCACGTCCGGCGTCCTCCGATCGGGATGACCAGAGTGGAGTGATGGAGACCCGGGACGTGCTCGTGGTCGACGACGATGCCGCCGGGCGGGATGCGCTCTCGCAGCTCCTGGCCATGCGGGGCTACACGGTCCGCGAGGCGGAGAACGGACGCGTGGCGCTGGACCTCATCGCCGAGCGCGTCCCCGGCTTCCTGGTGCTCGACCTCGAGATGCCGGTCATGGACGGCTGGGAGGTGCTCGCGTCGCTGCACCGTTCCGGCGCGTTCGACGTCATCACCGTGGTGGTCGTCTCGGCGGGGCCGTCGCCACCGTCCGACGTGGCGTTTCTGCGCAAGCCCTGCGAGTTCGGCGAGCTTCTCGAGATGCTGATCGCGACCGATCGTTCCAGGGGATCGGGCGCCTCGTCGCTGGAGGGGCGGACCCACGGCCGCCCCCCAGCGCGCCCGGACCTCGAGCGGACCTGATGCTACAAAGAGGCCCAGGGGGTGTCTCCGTGCTCCACGAGTTCCTGACCCAGCACCGCGACGCCATCATCGAGCGCGCGCGGGCGAGGGTCGCCGCGAGGCGCGTACCCGTTCCTTCCCAGTTCGAGCTCACGGAAGGCGTCCCTGCGTTCCTCACCCAGCTCGCCGAGCTGCTGCGCGACGAGGTGCATCCCGCACGATCCGTGACCGTACCGACGACGTCGGGACGTGCTCACGAGGCGATGGGGGCCACCGCCGACCGGCAAGGGGACGACCTGCTCCGCGCAGGCTTGACCGTCGCGCAGGTGGTCGAAGGCTACGGCGACGTCTGCCAGGCGATCACGGAGTACGCCAGCGAGCTCAAGGCGCCGATCAGCCTGGACGAGTACCACACGCTCAACCTGTGCCTCGACGTGGCCACCGCCCGTGCGGTGAGCGCCTTCTCCGCCTCGCGCGACCGCCGCACGGCGACCCAGGAGACCGAGCGGCTCGGCGTGCTCGCGCACGAGATGCGAAACCTCCTGTCGACGGCGATGCTGTCCTACCAGGCGCTGAAGAGCGGTGGAGTGGGCGTCGACGGCAGCACCGGCGCGGTGCTCGGGCGCAGCTTGCGCGGTCTGCGCAACCTCATCGACCGCTCGCTGACCGAGGTTCGCCTGGCCGCCACGCTCCGGAACCCGGAGCGCGTCGATCTGGCCGAGTTCATCGAGGAGCTGGAGGTGTCCGCCGCCCTCGACGCGACGGCGAAGGGGCTGGCGCTCGAGGTCCCTGCCGTCGAGCCGGGCGTGGCGGTGAACGTCGACCGCCCGCTGCTTGCCTCGGCGGTCGCCAACCTCGTCCAGAACGCGATCAAGTTCACCCCCTCGGGCGGTCGTGTGTCGCTCACCGGGCACCGGAACGCGACGCACGCCCTCATCGAGGTCGAGGACGAGTGCGGTGGGCTCCCCGAGGGCCGTGCCGAGACGATGTTCCAACCGTTCGCCCGGGGAGGAACGGATGCGGGCCCCCCCGGCCTCGGCCTCGGGCTCAAGATCAGCCGCGACGCCGTGCTGGCGAACGGCGGCCAGATCCAGGTTCGGAACCTTCCGGGCAAGGGCTGCGTGTTCAGCATCGCGCTGCCGCCGGTCGAGTGAGAACACGGTCTCGCTTCGGCTGACGCTACGGCAGCGCCGCTGCTGGCCCACTGCGTACGTTGCCCCGTGTCAAACGACAGGGGGAATTGACCCCCAAACGACAGAACTTCTGACCCCCTCCGCCTCGGGGTTCAGTTCGCCTTCTCGGCCCTGCCGAGCAGGCCCGCCTTGCGCTTCTGCTTCAGCCTGTAGCTCTCGCCCTGGATCATCAGCGTGAAGCTGTGGTGCAGGAGCCGGTCGAGGATCGCGGCGGCGAGGATCTCGTCCCCGAACACGGTGCCCCACTGCGTGACGACCTGGTTCGTCGTGATGATCATCGCGCCCTTCTCGTACCGCCTCGCGATGAGCTGGAAGAACAGGTGCGCACTGCGCTTCTCGAACGGCAGGTACCCCAGCTCGTCCACGACGAGCAGCTTGGGCTTCGCGTAGAACGCGAGCCGCTCCGCGAGCTGGCCCTCGGTCTCGGCCTTCGAGAGCGCGCCCAGCAACGCCGTCGCGCTCGTGAAGAGCACGGTGTAGCCGGCTTCGACTGCGGCGCGCCCGAGCCCGATGGCGAGGTGCGTCTTGCCGACGCCGGGCGGGCCGAACACGAGCACGTTCTCCGCGTTCGCGACGTACCGGCTGACGGCGAGCTCGCGGACGAGCTTCTGGTCGACGCTCGGCTGGAACTTGAAGTCGAAGTCGTCGAGGGTCTTCACCGCGGGGAAGTGCGCGATCTGGATGCCCATCGCGACGCGCTTCCGCTGCTTCGCCCCGACCTCCTCGCGCAGGATCGTGTCGAGGAAGTCGAGGTACGTCGGCTCGCCCCGTGCCGCGGTCGAAAGCAACGCGTCGAGCTGCTCGCCGATGCGCCCGAGGCGGAGCCGGCCGAGGCTCTCGAGGACGCGAGCCCGCGTGATCTCGGTGCTCACGCGGCACCGCCGATCACGGCCGCGTAGTCGTCGAGCGTCCGTCCGAGCGCGGCGAGCGGCTGCGCGATGGGAACGAGGTTCTCAGCCGCAGGCCGGCGCCAGAGGCCGTCGAGGTGGGCCGGGTCGATCACCCGCGCGTGCGGCTCGAACGAGCGCGCGTGAACCGCTACGACGTCGCGGCCGTGGAAGATGCGAACCTCGTCGGCGGTGACGAGCGCCTCGACGCGGTCGCGCACGAGGCGGTGCGGAACGCTGTAGCGGACCGTGTCGATGTCGATGAGCGAGTCGTTCGCGACGCGCCGCTGCAGGCGACGGCCGTGCGTCGGGAGCGGCCGCGCGGGCAGCGACCTCAGTGCCTCGCGCTCGTCGCGCTCGAAGCGTTTCGCAGGTGCCTCGTGCGTCGTCCCGTGCACGCGGCCGTCCACGAGGAGCTGCCACGCGGATAGGTGGTCCTGCAGGTGCGCGAACGAGTTAAACCGCCGACCGGCGATCGCGTTTCGCTTCACGTACTTCACGCCGGACTCGGTCTTACCCTTGGTCCTGGCGCGGTATGGCTGGCAGGCGCGCGGCTGAACATCCCAATCGCGGCAGAACGCGACATACGCCGGGTGGAAGATCACGGTCTGCGCCTCTCGGTTGCGGCCGGCGACGAGGCAGCGCGTGTTGTCGCCGAGAACCTCGAGCGGCACGCCGCCGAAGTGGCGGAACGCCGACGCGATCCCGTCGAGCCACTCGCCCTGACGCTCGTGCAGGAACGCCTTCACGAAGATCCGCCGCGAGTAGCTCAACACCGCGGCCAGGAAGTGCACCGTCACGCGCTCGTCGGCGATCCAGACCTGGCGCTCGCCGAAGTCGATCTGCATCTGCCGGCCCGGCGCGGTCTCGAACCGGACCGTCGCAACGTCGGCGGCGCGCTGCTCGCGCCGGCGGTCCGCCACGGCACGCTGCACGGTCCTCACGCTCGCCTCAACGCCGCGCTCACCGAGCATCTGCGCGACGACCACGGCGTTGCCCTCGGCCTCGCCCTCGAATAGCGCGACCGCTTCAGCTCGCCGGACGTCGTCGAGCCGCTGCTGTGAAGGGTGCCGTTGGAGATCGGCCACCGCGCCGCGCAGGTACCGACGCACCGTGTTGCGAGCCACGCCGAGTTCGCGCGCGATCCGCTTCGCGCCCCAGCCCTTACCCGCGAGGTCACGCATCTGCCTGACCGCCTCCGCCTCGACCATCGGCACCTCCGTCGTCGGGGGTGCCACGAATCCCATCTCGCTGCCCATCTCCGCCTCCTTGCTGAGGGCAGAGGGGGTCAGAAGTTGTGTCGCAAGGGGGTCAGTTATCCTGTCGCTCTACACCCCGGAAGAGCGCGCTGGGCGGCCACTCGCCGTGACCTGCCCCCCGACTTTAGACGGCTAACTTCGTGAGCCCGGTGAGACGGCGAGCAAACTCGTTTGGCGTCTGATTGTCCAGCGAGAGGCCTTCCTGTGGAAGGTGCGCTCTGCGCGAGGTCAGCGCGCCGCGCCGCCTGCTAGACTCGCTGCATGAGCTACGACGCGGACCTCGAGGCGGCTCATCGGAGGTGCGGGAACCACCGCGCCGAGCTCCTCGCGAGCGACGTGTGCGGCTGCTTCTACTGCCTCGAGACGTTCCCCCCGGCCAAGATCGAGGAGTGGATCGCCGAGGACGCCGCCGGCGTCGGCAAGACCGCGCTCTGCCCGCGCTGCGGCATCGACTCGGTGATCGGCTCGAAGTCCGGGCTCCCCACCGACCGCGAGTTCCTGTCGAGGATGCACGCGTACTGGTTCGGCCGCACGTACTCCGGTGCCGAGGCCGAGGCTGAGCTCGCGAGACGTCGCCGGCTAGACGAGTGACGAGGTGCACGGGGTGTCCACGGGCTCGTCCCCCCGCCACTCCCCGGCAAAACCAAACGGGCGGTCAGGATTTCTCCTAACCGCCCGTTTTCATTGTGGACCCGACCGGGATCGAACCGGTGACCTTCTGAATGCCATTCAGACGCGCTCCCAGCTGCGCCACGGGCCCGGAGATCTTCTATGTCGTGCTGCCTGCCGGGCTCTCGCGCTCCAGCTCCGCGAGGTCCCGCTCCTGCTGCTCGAGCCGGAGCTCGAGATCCTGCGCCTGCTTCACCACCACCGCGAGCTCCGCGGGGACCGTCACCCGCCCGGCCCGGGCCAGCGCGCCGAAGCGCTCGCCGAGGTCGCGCAGGGCCCTGTCCAGCGCTCGCCGGGTCGCGGTCCGGTCCAGCTTCCGCTTCCCGATCTGCGATCGGAGGATGACCCGATCCCGCAGCGCCTCGAAGAGCTTCCCTGCCACTCGCGTTCCCGCACGGTCATCGAGCCGCTCGGGAGGGGCAGTGATTAACGCGAGGGCGGCGCGGCAGTCAAGGCCGTTGTCGCCCGCCTCCGCGGGCAGGCGCGCGGATTCACACACCTGTCCTCGCGCAGCGTCACCCGGCCGCGCCCGCCGTGCCCGCGGGCGCGCCGCGCGCGAGGAAAGCGCCCGCGATCCCGCGGCCTCCGCGCCCGGCGCTCCCTCCGCGGGAGGAGGTGGCACCGCCGTTGCTACCCCGGTCCTTCCGGAGGTGTCCCATGCGGCTCACCGCTTCCCTGCTCGCCCTCTCCCTCGCGCTGCCGCCCGCCCTCGCGGCGGCGCGGGACGATCGCCCCACCGCCCGCGCTCCGGCGCGCGGCGGCCCACCGCGCGGCGCCGCGGCCCCGCGCGGCGGCTTCCGCGGCGGCGGCCCGGTGGCGGCGCCGGTGCCCGGCCCGATGCCCTCGCCCTACGCCCGCGGCGCGCCGGCGTCCCCGCGCGCCTACGCGCCCGGCGGCTACGCCTACGGGCCGCGCGCGCCGGCCCCGTACGCCACGCGCGGCGCGCCCGCGCCCTACCGCACCGCCCCCGCGCCCTACTACCGCGGCGCGCCGGCGCCCTACCCATCGGCCCCGGCGCCGGGCCGCGGCGGCTACCGCGGCGGCTACGCCGTCGCGCCCGGCGTGGCGGTGGTCGCGACCGCGCCGTTCTGGTGGGGCTGGGGCTGGGGCTACGGCTACTACCCGCTCTACCCGAGCCCGTACGGCGGCCCTCCGGGCACCGTCGCCGGCGACGGCAGCGGCGCGTACTACCCGGCCCCGCAGCCCGAGCCGGTGACCCTGCGCCTCGACGCGCGGGTGGCCGCCGTGCCGGACGGCTACACCGGCGGCGTGGCCATCGCGATCGAGACGCCGACGCTCGGCTTCAACGCCAGCGTGGACGGCCTGGAGCGCGACGGGCTCACCCGGCTGCCGGGCGCGAGCGGCGACGCGCTGGGCTGGGGCACCGCCCACGTGACCTGGGCGTTCCTCTCCGAGCCTTCCGTCCAGCTCCGGCTGGAGGCGGGCGGGTCGATGCTGTCGATGCCGCGCACCGGCGCGTTCGCGGACAAGACGCACGCGGGCGACGTGTCGTTCGGGCCCGACGTCGGCGTCTCGGGGCAGCTCGGGCTCATCGGCCCCATCGGCCTCGAGGGGCACGCGCGGGTCACGCCGCTGCCGATCGCGGTGACCGACTCGCGCGCGGCGGTGGCGTTCCGCGGCGGCCCGCTGGCGCTGACGATGGGCTGGCGCGCCATCCACGTGTTCGGCGACGGCACGGAGGCGCCCTCGGCCGACTTCACCGGGCCGGAGCTCGGGCTGTCGTTCCGGTTCTGAGGCGGTCCCGGCGGACGGAAAGCGAAACGGCGGGCCCGGCGCGATGCCGGCCCGCCGTTCGCGTCCGTACGGGACGCGGCGCTACTTCTTCGAGGACTTCGTGGCCGACGCCTGGCGCTTCTTGCGCGCCTTCCACTGCTGGCGGCGGCGGGACTTCATGCGGTTGTGCTTGCTCTTCGAGTTCGCCATGCGTCCTCCTGGAAAGGGACCGCGAAACGCGGGGCGCCCTGTATACCACGGGCGCCGCCCGCGGTCCGGGGCTTACCCCTCGCCGGACCCCCCGCCGTCGGGGCGCGGTCCGGCCCCGTCCTTCGTCCGCGCGCCCGCGCCCCGGGGCGCCTCGTCCCGGCGCGGCTCCGCCGCCTCGCGCTTCGCCTCCTGCGAGTCGCTCCGCGCGTCCTGGCGCTCGATGCGCGTGGGGCTCCCCTGCGTCCCGGCCGTGCCCGCCGCGGCGCCGGCCGGGCGGGCGGGCCGGGCCATCCCCTCCGCGCCGCGGACCGCGCTCGGCTTCGCGGCGGAGGCGGCCGGCGCGGTGCGGGCCCGCGCGGCGGCGTCGGGGGCCGGCGGGCGCCGGCCGCGCAGCGGCGGGGCGGCCGCCTGGCGCGCGGCGTCCGCCTGCCAGGTGGTGACCATCTCCTTCACGTCGTCGAGCGGCAGCGCCTTGCTCACGTTCCCGTTCACGCCCTCCATGTCCCGCGCCATGCAGAGCGCGTTCAGGATGGCCTCCTCGGTCGCCTCGATCACCGCCTCGTAGAGCGGGTCGAGCCGCTGGTCGAGCAGGATCTTCATCCGGTAGACCATCTTGTTGGTCTCGCGGGGCACCTGGTTGGCGGTCGAGAACGCCAGCACGATCTCGCCGGAGCCGTGCATCGCGGTGGAGCCCACGCGCCCGATGCCGAGCGCGGCGCGCTTCGCGAGGCGGTTGAGCTGGTGCGTGGCGAGCGGCGCGTCGGTGGCGATCACCGCGATGATCGAGCCGTAGTTGCGGGTGCGCCGGTTGGCCGGGCGGTAGCGGGCCTCGAGCACCTCGCCGACCGGCAGGCCGCCGATGCGGAGCTGCCGCATCACGCCGAAGTTGGACATCACCAGCACGCCCACCGTGTAGCCGCCCAGCGTCTCGGGGAGCTTGCGGCTGGAGGTCCCGATCCCCGCCTTGAAGTCGCAGGTGATCATGCCGGTGCCGCCGCCGACGCTCCCCTCCGGCACCGGCCCGTCGCTGGCCGTCCGGAGCGCCTCGTACACGTGCTCGTCCTTCACGTGCCGGCCGGCGATGTCGTTGAGCCAGGAGTCGTCGCACTCGCCGACCAGCGGGATGATGACGTCGTGCTCGTCGCCGATGCCGGGGTAGCGCTCGACCATCCACTTCACCGCCGCGTCGGAGACGGCGCCGACCGACAGCGTGTTGGTGAGGAAGATGGGCGTCTCCACCAGCCCCCACTCCAGGAGCTGGGTCATCCCCGAGACCTCGCCGGCGCCGTTCAGCACGAAGCCACCGCCGACCACCCGGTCCTCGAACACGTTGGTGGGGTTGGGGAGGATGGCGGTGACGCCGGTGCGGACCGGCCCCTTGCCGACGCGGAGCGGCCCGGCCCCGCGGGTCACGGTGGAGTGGCCGACGCGCACCCCGGCCACGTCGGTGATGGCGTTCCAGCGGCCCGGCTTGTAGCGGCCCAGCGAGATGCCCAGGTCGCGGGCGCGGCAGCGCGGCTCGGTCGGTGCGGTCTCGGGCATGCGAAAGACTTACGCCACCCGCGGCCCCGGGCGAAGCGGAAATCCCGCCGGGGCGCGGATGGGCGGTCCTGCCGCGGGGCTCCCGCCGGGGCGCGGCGCCGCGAGATCAGTGCCGGTGCGGCGCCTGCGGCCGCCGCTCGCCAGCCTCGCCGCCCGAGCCGCCGTTCCCGCCGGCGGGCGCCTCCGCGCCGGGCGCGCCGTTCCCCTGCGCCGCCGTCGCCAGCGCCTCGCGCTCGGCCGCGGCCTGCGCGCGGCGGGCCCGCTCGCGCTCGCGCTCGCGCTCCTGGTACCGCCGGATCGCGAACGAGAGGATCTCGCCGATGAGCGCGCGGTAGTCCATGCCGGCGGCCTGCGCGATGAGCACGAGGTCCGACCAGCCGGGGGCCAGGCCGGGGAGCGGGTTGCACTCGATGAAGTGGATCCGCCCCTCGGCGTCCATGCGGAAGTCGAGCCGCGCCACGTCGCGGCAGCCGAGCGCGGTGAAGCACTCGCGCGCCGCCTTCTCCAGGCGCTCCAGCTCGCGCGGCGTGAGCTTCGCCGGCACCTCGTAGCGGATCCGCTCGTTCCAGTCCTGCTTCATCTCGAACGAGTAGATGGGCGTGGGGTCCTTCGCGTCGAGGAACACGATCTCCATGGGCGGGAGCACCCGCGGCCGCCGCTCGCCCAGCAGCCCGACGGTGAACTCGCGGCCGGAGACGTAGCCCTCCGCCAGCGCCGGCTGGCGGTACTTCGCGATGAGCTCCCGGGCCACCTCGCGCAGCTCGGGCTCGTCCCGGACCACCGACTTCCGCGTGACGCCCTTCGACGTGCCCTCCGCCACCGGCTTCACGATGAGCGGGAAGGTCAGCTCGCGCGGCAGCCGCTCGTTGCCGGTGTTCAGCACCAGGTAGTCGGGGGTGAGGATCCCGTGGGTGCGCACCATGCGCTTCGCGAGCGCCTTGTCGAGCGAGACCGACAGCGCCGCCGGATCCGAGCCGGTGTAGGGGATGTCGAGCAGCTCGAGCAGGGACGGCACCTGCGACTCGCGGCTGCGCCCCTTGAAGCCCTCGGCGATGTTGAAGACCACGTCGACCGGCGTGGACACGAGCTGCAGCGGCAGGTCCTGGGTCGCCTCGAGGTCCACCACCTCGTGGCCCCAGCTCGCGATGGCCTCGCGGATGGCCTGGAGCGTCTTCGGCGAGTCGTACTCCGCCTCCTCGTCCTGCTCGCCGCCGGGATCGGGGGTGACGCGCTTCACGTTGAAGCTGAAGCCGACCTTGAGCCGCTCGGTGCGGCGGGGCCGCCCTCGCCGGGCGCTCTTGTCCACGATGTTCCAGCGCTGCACCGCGCTCTGGATGACGGCCCCGAGCACCGCGTCCTCGTGCAGCCCCTCCAGCGCGGCGGCCGCGTAGATGCCGGCCCCGGGCTCCAGCGAGGGGAGCGCGTTGATCTCGAGGAAGTAGAGCTCGCCGTCGTCGCCGAGGCGCAGGTCGATGCGCCCCAGGTCGCGGATGCCGAGCTCGCGGTAGACGGTCTCGCAGAGCTGCTGGATCCGCTCTGCCTGGGCGCGCTTCACCTTCGCGGGCGCGCGCACCGACACCGCCTGGTCGAGCTTCGTCTTCAGCTCGTAGTCGTAGATCGCGTACTTGCGGCCGGCGGTGACGGCGGGGTCGATGACGTACTCGACCGGCTGGAGCACGCCGTGCCGCTCCGGCGCGGCCGCCTCCAGGAACGGGACGGTCAGGTCGCGCCCGACCACGAACTCCTCCACCAGCAGGCCCGCCGGGTAGCGCGCCAGCCCGTCCTGCACCACCTCGTGCAGGCGCATGGGATCGTCCACCACCGAGTCCTGGGTGATGCCCTTCGAGCTGCCCTCGAAGTTGGGCTTCACGATGACCGGGTAGCGGAGCGCGTTCACCTGCAGCTGCCAGGGCTCCTCGACGTACTGCCAGCGCGGCGTCCGGACGCCCTTCTGGGCCAGCACCAGCTTGGTGAGCTGCTTGTCGAGGGTCACCGAGAGCGCGTACGCGTCCGAGCCGGTGTACGGCATGCCCAGCTCGTCGAACAGCGCCGGGAAGAACGCCTCGCGGAAGCGGCCGCGCCGGCCCTCGGCGGTGTTGAAGATGAGGTCCGGCCCGAAGGCCTCGAGGCGCGTCACCGTGCGCGACGCCGGGCCGGAGACCTCGATGCGCTCGACGCGGTGGCCGAGCCGCTCGATGGCGCCGGCGAGCGCGTCCACCGTCTCGCGGGTGTCGAACTCGGCTTCCTCCTCGGAGTCCGAGATCCGGAGGTTGTGGGTCAGGGCGATGCGCATGGCGAGACCTCTCCCGGCCCGTGGGGACGCGGGGCTCGAGGCGGGACGACGCTGGCTGGTGGGGGTTTCATGCGGCCGCGCGCTGGCGCGTGGCGCTCGCCGGCGGGCTGGGCGGTGCCGGCGCGGCGTGCGTGAGGTCGCGGACGACCGCGTCGTCCTTCGCGAGCACCTTCCCGTCCACCACCTGCGTGTCCGCGAAGATGTCGCCGATGCGGATGCCGAGCCGGTCCGAGACGATCATGTAGGCCTCGAACGCCACGATGGGCACCCCGGCCACGAAGAACACCGGCCAGAGCAGCGGCACGGACCAGAACACCGCCACGAGCGCGAACGGCGCGTTGCGCAGCATCGACTCGTGGTAGCCGGCGGGGGCGCGGCGCGGGACCACCACCGTGCGCACGCCGAAGACCTTCTTGCCGATCGACTGGCCCTGCATGAGCCCGTCCGCGACGAGCAGGTAGAACGCCGAGAGCACCGGCCCGATCTGCGGCGAGACCTGCGCGAGCGCGAACGCGACGGTGAGGTCGGCGAGGCGGGCCAGGCCCCGGAGCGTCAGGTCCGCCTTGGGATAGGGGCTGCCCTCTCGCCGCGCGTCGCGCATCGGGTCAGCGCTCCCGCGCCACGGGCGGATCGCCGCGGACGAAGAACAGGTAGGCGAGCGCGGGGCGGTGCGAGCCCTCGCGCGTCACGAAGTGCAGCGACTCGAAGCTCCAGCCCTCCCCCGTCCGCTCGTTCAGGGCGCGCTCGAGCGTCTCGTCGGACACCGGCGAGACCTCGACGACCTTGTACGCGGCGGGCTGGGGCGCGGGCCGGAGCACGGTCAACGCTTCTTCCCGGAGAGGAGCTGGGCGGCGTGCTTCGCGTAGTAGGTGAGCACGAGGTCCGCGCCGGCGCGCCGGCAGCAGAGCAGCGTCTCGAGCACCACCCGGTCCTCGTCGATCCAGCCGCGCTCGGCGGCGGCCTTGATCATCGCGTACTCGCCGGACACGTGGTACGCGGCGGTGGGCAGGTCGAAGCGGTCGCGCACCTGGCGCACGATGTCGAGGTACGGCACGGCCGGCTTCACCATGATCATGTCCGCGCCCTCGGCGACGTCGAGCTCCACCTCGCGGAGCGCCTCGCGCCAGTTGGCGGGATCCATCTGGTAGCCCTTGCGGTCCTTGGGGATGCCCGGGCCCTCCACCGGCGCGCTCTCCGCGGCGTCGCGGAACGGGCCGTAGAACGCGCCCGCGAACTTCGCCGCGTACGACAGGATGGGCACGTCCTGGTAGCCGGCGCCGTCCAGCTCGGCGCGGATCGCCGCCACGCGCCCGTCCATCATGTCCGAGGGCGCCACGATGTCGGCGCCGGCGCGGGCGTGGGCGAGCGCCTCCTTGGCGAGGAGCGGGAGCGTGAGGTCGTTGTCGACCTGCAGCTCGTTGCCCGGGCCACCGGCCTTCGACGCCTTGAGGATGCCGCAGTGGCCGTGATCCGTGTACTCGCACATGCACACGTCGGTCATCACCACCATGCCGGGCACCCGCTCCTTCAGCGCCCGGATGGCCTGCGGGACGATCCCGTCGTCGGCGTACGCCTCGGTGCCCTGCGGGTCCTTGTGCTCGGGGATGCCGAACAGGATCACCGAGCGGACGCCCGCCTCGAAGCCCTGCTGCACCTCGGCGACCAGCTCGTCCACGGAGAGCTGGAACACGCCCGGCATGCTCTTCACCGGGTTCCGCACCTTCGTGCCGGGGAGCACGAAGAGCGGCCACACCAGGTGCTGCGGGGCGAGGGTGGTCTCGCGCACCAGGCTCCGGAGGGCCTCGGTGCGGCGCATGCGGCGGGGGCGGTGCTGGGGGAAAGGCATGGGCGTTTTCTAGCGCAGTCGGGGCCGCCGGGAAAGGCGGCCGAGTGCCCCGGGGGCCCGCGCCCCGGCCCGCCGCCCGGCGGGCGGGGTCAGGGCGACGGCGTGCCGGGCTCGAACACCTCGCGCATCACCAGCCCGCTCTGCAGCCGCGGGTAGAAGTAGGTGCTCTTCTGCGGCATCGTCTCCCCGGCGTCGCCCACCGCCTGGACCTGCCACATGGGGGTCGGGTTGACCAGGAAGCCGACCTGGTGCTCGCCGGAGAGGACCCGGTTCACCGCCTCGCCCGCGTCGCGGACGTAGGTGAGGCTCTCCTGGTTCTCCTGGGCGCTGGCCGAGAGGCCGAGGACGTGCTGCAGCACCACCGAGTGGAGCACGGTGACGTCGAGCGCGCGGAGCGTCTCGTTGCGCGGCAGCTCCGCCTCCTCCAGGTCCGCCTCGTCGCGCAGCGTGAGCACGCGCGCCTTCTGATCCTCGGCGGTGACCATCAGGAACGAGGACGACTTCCCGAAGTGCTCGGAGAGCTTGGCGATCGCCCAGGCGCGGCCCGCCGGGCGGCGGATGTCCTCCGGCAGCGTCTCGACCCGGAAGTACCGCTCGAGCGCGTCCGTGAGGCGCGCCACGGAGAAGTCCTTGAGGCCGAACACCAGCCGGTGCGTCGGGAAGAGCATCAGGCCCGGGTCGCTCATCGGGCACAGGAACATGAGGATGTAGTTGTGCCCCGCGTCCGGCGGCAGCCCCGGCCGCTGCGCCTCCACCAGCTTGCGGTAGGCGAGCCCGGAGACGTACCGATGGTGGCCGTCGGCGATGAAGATCCGCTTGTCCGCGACCGCCGCCTGGAGCGCCGCCACCACGACCGGCTGGTCGGCGCGCCAGAGCCGGTGGTGCACCCCGTCGTCGGAGTCGGTCTCGGCCACCAGCTCGCCCGCGGTGACCGCCTCCAGCGCGCGCGACGTGGTCCGCTCCTCGTCGCGGTACAGGCCGATGATGGGCGAGAGGTTGGCCCGGACCGCCTTCAGGATCTCGAGCCGGTCGGCGCGGGGGGCGGTGAGCGTCTTCTCGTGCGGGACGATGACGCCCTCGGAGAACTCGTGCAGGCGGACCGCCGCAAGGAAGCCGCGGCGCCGCGCCTGCCGCCCGTCGGGCGCCCAGAACGCCTGCTCGAGCGCGTACAGCGCCGGCCCGGGATCGCGCCGCAGGACGCCCTGCTGCATCCAGCCGGCCCAGGTCTCGGCCGCGCGCGTGTACTTGTTCGCGCCCGGGCCGTCGCCGGCGCGCTCCTCGCCGATGGCGACGTGCGCGATGTTCTCGGGGCTGCGGCGCAGCAGCTCGTCGCGCTGCTCGAGGGAGACGAGATCGTAGGGCGGGGCCAGCAGCTGGCCGAGGGCCCGGCCGCGGGTGGCGGCGTAGCGGACGCCGCGAAACGGGACGATCTCGGCCATGGGGCCCCGGACCGTAGATCACGGCCCCGTACGGTGCAAGGCGCCGGTGGGGCCACCGAGCGCCGCGGTCACCTGCTCGATGGACACGGCGCCGGGCCGCACCACCCGCAGCGTCTCGCCGGCGATCGCCACCACGGTGCTCGGGAGGCCCCCGGGCGTCGGACCGGCGTCGAGCACGTGGTCGACCTGCCCGCGCAGCGCGGCGTCGAGCGCCTCGACCCGGTCCGGCGGCGGACCGCCGGAGAGGTTCGCCGAGGTGGAGACCAGCGCCCCGCCAGCCATGCGCGCCAGCGCGCGCGCCACCTCCGACCCGGGGATCCGCACCCCGACCGTGCCGGAGCCCGCGGTGATGGCCTCGGACAGGCCCGGCCGCGCCGGGAGCACCAGCGTGAGCGGGCCCGGCCACAGGCGCCCGGCCAGCCGCGCCGCCGCGCCCTCCAGCGACGCCACGCGGTCCACCTGCTCCCGGTCGGCCGCGACGAGCGGCAGGGGCTTCCCCTCGGGCCGCAGCTTCGCGGCGGCGAGCCGGACGAGCGCGGCGTCGTCGGAGGCGAGCGCGCCGAGCCCGTAGAACGTCTCGGTGGGATAGACCACGATGCCGCCGGCGCGCAGCACGGCGGCGGCCTCCGCGACCCGGGCCTCGAGCTGGGCGTCCATGCGCGGACTCTACCGCGCGCCGCGCCCGAGCAGCACCGCCGGGATGGTGCGCAGCACGATCCGCATGTCCTGCCAGAGCGACCAGCGGTCGATGTAGTCGAGGTCGAGCTGCATCCAGCGGCCGAAGCCGACCTCGGACCGGCCGGACACCTGCCAGGTGCAGGTCAGCCCGGGCTTCACCGAGAGGCGGCGGCGCTGCCAGCGCTCGTAGCGCCGGACCTCCTCCGGCAAGGGCGGGCGCGGGCCCACCAGGCTCATCTCGCCCCGGAGCACGTTCCAGAGCTGCGGCAGCTCGTCGAGCGAGGTGCGGCGCAGCACCTTCCCGACGCGCGTGACCCGCGGGTCGTCGCGCAGCTTGAACACCGGGCCGTCCATCTCGTTGCGATCGGCGAGCCGCGCCTGCTCCGCCTCGGCCCCGGCGCGCATGGAGCGGAACTTGTAGAGCGTGAAGGTGCGCCCGGACAGCCCGACCCGCCGCTGCCGGAACAGCACCGGGCCGGGCGAGCCGAGGCGCACCGCGAGCGCCACCGCGGCCAGCACCGGCGAGAGCACGATGAGCGCGAGCGCGCTCGCCAGCACGTCGAACGCCCGCTTCGCGAGCAGCGGCAGCGCGTCCTGCGGCGCCGAGGCGTAGGAGAGCACCGGGATGCCGTCGAGGTCCTCCACCGTGAGGCGGCCGTGGCGCGCCGGGAACGGCTCGAGGCCGATCTTCGCGACCACGCCCTGCTCCTGGCAGGCGGCCACCGCGGCCTCCATTTCCGGGAGCCGGTCGCGCGGGACGGCGAAGACCACCAGGTCCACCACGTGCCGCTCCAGCACCGCCGCGAGCTCGTCCACGCGGCCCAGCACCGGGCCGGGGAGGCCCCGCCGCGCGGCGCCCTGCTCGAGGACGAAGCCGGCGAACGTGAAGCCCCACTCCGGGCGCGCCAGCAGCCGCTGCCGCATGGCCCGCGCCAGCGGCCCGCCCCCCACCACCGCGAACGCGCGCGTGTTGTGCCCGCGGCGGCGCGCCTCGTGCGCGAGCGTGCGGACCGCCACGCGGCTCCCGGCCAGCAGCGCGAACGCGATCCCGAGCCAGCCGAGCAGCAGCAGGCGCGAGAGTTCGCGGTCGCGCCCGAGGAAGCTCGCCGCGGCCACGCCCAGCGCCAGCAGGCCGATGGCGCGCGCGAGCCGGAGGATCTCCTCGCGGCGGGAGCGGGTGCGGTACTGGCCGTAGACGCCCGCCGCGCCGGCCGCGGCCGGCCAGAGCGCGAGCGCCACCGCGAGCCACGCCAGGTGCCGGCCGGCGGGGAGCAGCGGCGGCACGGCCGCGACGTCCACCGCCGCGCGGAGCGCGAGGGCGAGCCCGAACGCGACCGCCACCAGCGCCAGGTCGAGCGCGCGCAGCCCCGCCGAGACCGCCCCTGCCCGCTCCTTCAGCATGCCTTCACCGTGCGTGATCCCTGCCGGCGAACACCGCCGGTCCCACCAACGTCGCGACGCGGGCGCCCGCCCGGAAGCCCGGGCGCGGGGCGCTGCCCTCGCCGCGACGCGGGCCGGGGCGCGCGGACGCACCGTGAGGGCTCACGCCACGCTCTCCCCGCCCCGCCGCGGCCGCGACGCCGCACCGCCGGGGCCGGGCGACGCGGCGACGTTGCCCGCCGCGAGCCGCGCCTCGACCGAGATGCTCCGGGTGTGGCGCGTCGCGCCCCAGCGCCGGTCCCGCCGGCGCAGCAGGCCGGCCACCAGCAGGGGCGCCCAGGCGGCCTGCAGGAGCAGCGTGTACCCGTAGCGGAGCGCCACCCGCGCCGGCACGCGCTCCGCGGCGAGCGCCGCCACCGGGAACGCCACCGGGCACGCGAGCAGCGGCAGCCACGCGGCGAGCGGGACGTGCGGGGCGCCCGCGGGGTGGCCCAGCGCCGCGCCCCCGAGCCGCGCCGCGAACACCGCGCCGGCGAGCAGCGCCACCGCCGATCGCGACGGCTGCAGGCAGGCCACCGCGCCGTCCAGCGCGGCCAGGTCGCGGTGCCGGAGCGCGCGCCAGAGCAGCGGGAGCGTGTGCCGGCGGGCGACGTCGAGGTGCCCGCGCGCCCAGCGGACGCGCTGGCGCCACGAGGCGGCGAGCGTGGCCGGCTTCTCGTCGTAGGTGACGGCCTCCGGCGCCCACTCCACCCGGACGCCGGCGCGGAGCAGCCGGAGCTGCAGCTCGCGATCGTCGGTGAGACAGGCGGGATCCGGGGGCCAGGCGCGCAGCACCTCGGTGCGCACGCAGTAGCCGGTGCCGTTCAGGAGGGCGGAGAAGCCGAGCCGCGCGCGCGAGCGCTCGAACAGGCGCGCCGCGACCGCGTGCTGGAGCGCGCTCGCCTGCGTGACCCAGCTGTCGTCCGGGTTCTTCGCCTCGATGGAGCCCTGCAGGACGCGGGCACCGGCCGAGAGGCGGGCGTCCATGGCCGAGAGGAAGCCGGGGGCCATGACGTTGTCGGCGTCGAACACGCACACCGCGTCGGCCGGGAACAGGGCCAGCGCGCGCTCGCGGGCCCAGGCGAGCGCGTGGCCCTTGCCGAGGTGGCGCGGGTCGTGCCGCTCCAGCACCGCGTCCGCGCCGGCCGCGCGGGCCCGGGCGGCGGTGTCGTCGGAGCAGTTGTCCGCCACCACCACCACCCGGAACAGCGGCCGGGGGTGGTCCTGCCGGAGCGCCGCCCGCACCGCGTGCGCCACCACCGCGGCCTCGTCGTGGGCCGGGACGAGCACCAGGAAGCGGTGGCGCGGCGGCGCGGGCGCGAGGGCGCGACGCGGGAGGAACCCCGCCAGCGCCACCGCGAACGTGTACGCCATGAGGGCGAACAGGCCCCACTCGAACACCGCCGCCACCGCCTGCACCATCCGCGCTCCCCGGACGGCGTCCCGCGCCCGCGCGCCCCCCTCACCGCATCGGCGCCGCCGTCTCGCGGAGGATCTGCGTGCACCCCCGGCGCGCGACAAGGCTCCGGGCCGCCGGGGGCCCGGATGCCCGCGGGCGGACGTCACGGAGCGTCAAGGGACGCCGGCGCCGGTCGCGCCCTCGCCCGCGCCGGCAAGCCCGAGCGCGGGGCGGAGGGCGCGCGCCGACAGCACCGCCGCGCTGACCACCAGCCCGAGCAGGAGGTGCTGGATGGGGAAGCGGTAGCGCATCTGCCCCGCCCAGGGTTCGAGCGCCGGGCTGAGGATCGCGTTCACCAGCGCGATCGCCCACAGCGTGGCGAGCGCCGCGCCGGCCCCGGCCGGTCCCGCCGCGTCCTCCCGGCGGTGACGCCGGCGGCGGCGCGCGCGCAGCCAGAGCGCGAGCGGCGGCAGGAGCAGCGCGCCCGCGGAGAGCCACGGCATCCCCACCTGCCACGCCGCCTCCGCGGCACGCGCGGCGCGGTGCTGCCACGTCCCGGGTGGCCACTGCGGCGGGCCATCCGGCCGGGCGCTCCACCCCAGCTGCAGCGCGAACCGCCCGAGGAGCTGCTCCGCCGCGCCGGCCCACACGCGCAGGTAGCCGCCCGGCACCGCCGCGATCGCCCGCAGCGCGACGCGCTCGGCGACCGGCTCCGCGGCGGTCACCTCGAGCCGGCCAGCCGCCTCCGCCTCCCCGGGCGCGACCACCTGCGCGAGCGGCCCGACCGCGCGCCACCACCCGATCCACTCCCGCCCCTGCTCGGCGGCGAGCCGCTCGTACACCTCGCGGATGCGGGCCTGGTCGGGCGGCAGGTGGCGGTACACCGCGGGGTGGCCGACGTGGTTGAGCAGCGAGAGCCCCGCGCCCGGCGAGAACTCGAGCCGGCCGGCGCGGGCCAGGTTCAGCGAGGCCATGGCCAGCACCACCCCGGCGACCCCGGCCCACGCGAGCGCCACGTCGCGTCGCGAGAGCGCCCGGCGCAGCGCCAGGACCAGCGCCGCGAGGAGGTACACGCCCGCGGAGGCGAGGAAGATGGGGCGCACCAGCGCGGCCGCGGCCCAGAGCAGGCCCGCGCCGGCGACCGCGCCGCGCGTGCGGCCGGTGAACGCGGCGGCGGTGGCGAGCGCCGCGGCGCACACCAGCGCCAGGCAGAGCGTCTCGGAGTAGATGGTCACCGCCATGAACAGCAGGTCCACGAAGCTGAGCGCGGCGAGCCCCGCGGCGAGCGCGGCGGCGAGGCCGCCGGTGAGGCGGCGGACCAGCGCGTACGCGAGGACGACGCTCGCGATCCAGAGCGCGGCCTGCGCCCCGGCGACCTGCGCGAGATCGAGCGCGCGGCCGCCCACGAGCGCCACGAACGCGGGATACCCGGGCATGCGCAGGCCGAGCGGCGGGACCTCGCCGCGGGCGAGGTGGACCGCGTCGTGGAGGTAGGACGGGGTGTCCCAGAAGCGGGCCGGCTCGAGCCCGCCCAGCATCGCCCAGGCCTCGAGCGCGCCCGCCACGAGCAGGCCGACCGCGGCGACGGCCGCGGCGCGATCGGCGACGCCGGCGCGCGTCCCCGCCGCGCCGCCGGCCTCGGTCCCCGCAGCGTCCATCGCGCCACCTTATCGCGGCCAGGGCTCCCCCCGCGGCGCCGCGCGTGGCAGGCCATCACCGGGGCTGTGGCGCGCCCCCTGCGGCGCGCGCCGCGGGGGCACCGGGCGCTGGCCGCGCGGGCGCCCGCCCCCTAGCTTTCGACGTGCCCATCGCCCTCGAGCGCGAGCCCCGCGAGCCCCACACCCTCCCCGTTCCGGACGCCCCGGAGGCGGATCGCCTCCCCGCCGAGCTCGCCGCCGCGCGCGCGGTGGCCGAGCGCGAGCGCCGGCGCGCCGAGGCGCTGGAGGATCGGCTCCGGGCGGTCGAGGGCGCGCTCCGCGACGTCGAGGCGAGCCGCGCCTGGCGCGCGGCGCTCCTGTACTACCGCGTGCGCGACGCCCTGCCGGCGGCGGCCTGGGCGCGCCGGGCGGCCCGCGCGCTGCGCCGGAGCGTGCGGGCGCGGCGCGGCGCGGGCGGGGCGGAGCGGGCGCCGGCGCGGCTCCCGTCGGCGAGCGGCGCCGGGCCGCTCGCGGGGATGACGCTCGGGCACCGCGGCCGCGTCAGCGTGGTCCTGCCGGTGTTCGACCAGGCCGACCTGCTGCCCGCCGCCATCGAGAGCGTGCTCGCCCAGACCCACCGCGACCTCGAGCTCATCGTGGTGAACGACGGCTCGCGCGACGGCGTCGAGCGCGTGCTGGACCGCTACGCCGACCATCCGCGGGTGGTGGTGCTCACGCAGCCCAACCAGAAGCTCCCCTCGGCGCTGAACAGCGGCTTCGCCGTGGCCACCGGCGAGTGGTTCACCTGGACGTCCGCCGACAACCTGATGCTGCCGAACCAGCTCGAGGTGCTGCTGTCCCGGCTCCGCGCCCGGCCCGACCTCGCCATGGTCTACTCGGACTACCAGGCCATCGACGGCGAGGGCCGCCCGCTCCGCGACCCCGCGTTCCGGCCGCAGGACCAGGATCCGCGCGACCCGAGCCGCATGCGCCTGCCGCGCGAGGTCACCACCGAGAACCTGCTCCGGAGCGGCGACAACTTCATCGGCGCGAGCTTCCTGTACCGGCGCGACGCGGCCCGCCTGCTCGGACCGTACGCCGAGGACACGTTCGGCGGCGAGGACTACGACTACTGGCTGCGCATGCACGCGCTGTTCGGGATCGGGCACGTGGACGAGGTGCTCTACCGGTACCGCGTCCACGAGAACAGCCTGAACGCCCGGGCGCGGGCGCTGCGCATCGCCGACGCGGTGGACCGGCTGCGCGCGCGCCACGAGGCGCGGCTCGCGGCCCTGGCGGCGCCGCTGGCCTGGCGCTGCACCGGCGTGGCGGTCCCCGGCGTGCGGCTGGCCGGGCCCGGCGAGCCGTGCGACGTCTCCGCCCACCTGCTCTCGCGCCGCGACGACCCCGCGGTCGAGGAGGCGGCGCGCCGGCCCGAGGCGCTGCAGGTGTGCGTGGTGGACCGGCCGCTCGACGCGCTTGAGCGCGAGGTGCTCGCCCGGTACGACCTGCTCCTCACCCGCGAGCCGGGCGCGCAGGCGCTCGCGAGCCGCTGGTTCCCGGAGCGCGCGTTCCTGCTCGACCCGGCCGCCGGCGCGCCGCTGCTCGCGCGCGTGGCCGCCTACCGCCTGTTCGAGAAGCGCCGCGTCCCGGCGCCGCGGCAGCCGCCGGCGCGCGTCTACCCCGTGGCCGCGCCGCTGCGCGTGGGCCTCCAGGCGGAGGGGCTCGACCGGGGCGGCCTGGAGCAGGTGGTGGCCGACCTGGCGCTCAACCTGCCGCGCGAGCGGATTCGCGCCACGGTGCTGGTCCACGCGCGCGCGCCCGGCGCGATCGGCGCGCGCCTGCGCGAGGCCGGGGTGGACCTGGTGATCACCGGCGGAGACGAGCGGCGGCTGGCGCGCGCGGCCGAGGAGCGGAAGCTCCAGGTCATGAGCCTCCACTACAGCGTGGCCGGCGCGCGCGACCTGGGGCGGCGGGGCATCGCGAGCGCGTACACCGCGCACAACGCGTACGTGTGGATGGAGGGCGCGGAGCGCGCGCGCCGCGCGGCGGCGCTGCGCGCCATGGACCTGGTGGTGGCGGTCTCCACGCCGGTCGAGCGCTACGTCGAGGAGGTGTTCGGGGTGGACGCGCGGCGGGTGCGGGTGATCCCGAACGGCCTCGACGTGCGCGGCCTGGAGGCGCCGCCCGCCTCGCGTGCCGCGCTCGGGATCGGCGCAGGGGACGTCGTCTTCGTGCAGGTGGGACGCTTCGCGCGCGAGAAGCTGCAGGGCGTGACGGTCGAGGCGTTCCGCCGGATCGCGGGCGCGCTCCCCGGCGCGCACCTGGTGCTGGCGGGCGCGCCGGCCGACGCCGCCTACGCCGCCGAGGTGACCGCGGCGATCCGGCGGACGGGGCTGGAGGACCGGGTGCACCAGGTGCACCAGGCCGGGCGGACCGAGGTGGCGGGGCTGCTCCGGAGCTGCGACTGCCTGGTGCAGCCCTCGTTGGTGGAGGGCTGGAGCGTGGCGGTGATGGAGGCGATGTACCACGGGCTGCCGCTCGTGCTCACCGACGTCGGCTCCGCCCGGGAGGTGGTGCGCGGTGGAATCGGCCTGGTGCTGCCCAACCCCTACCCGCGCCTCGCCACGCTCGATCTCGCGGCGCTCCGCGCGCTGGCCCGCAGCTACCCGGAGGCGAACCTCGCGGCGCTGGCCGAGGCCATGCGCGAGGTGGGCCTGCACCGCGATGCGTGGCGGACGCGCGCGGCCGCGGGGCGCGCGCGGGTGCTCGGCGAGCTGGACGTCGCCAGCATGGCGCGCGCGTACGCCGACGCGTTCGAGGACGCCTGGCGACGCGCCCGCAAGCCGGCGCAGGGCTGACGGCTCAGCCGGCCCCGAGCGCCCGCAGGATCTGCTCCGCGCGCCCGGCCCAGGTGTTGGCGGCGACCGCCCGCTCGCGCAGCGCGCGGTGCGCCGGGTCGTCCCGCCGGCCGACGGCGGCCCGCAGCGCCGCCGCGAACGCGTCCGGCCCGTCTGCGACCGCGACCGCCGGCTCGCCCAGGCACGCGTCGATCGGCGTCGAGACCACCGGCGCGCCGGCCGCGAGGTACTCGTGGAGCTTCACCGGCGAGGCGGCGCGGGTCACCTCGTCCAGCACGAACGGGATCATCGCGGCGTCCAGGCGGCAGGCGTACCCGGCCAGCGCCCCGTGCGGCTTCTCTCCCAGCACGTGCACGTTGGGCCGCGGCGCGAGCCGGGCGAGCGCGCCGCCGTAGTCGGCCCCGAGCAGCACGAACGAGAGGTCCGGTGCGCCCGCGGTCACCGCGTTCAGGAGGGCCCAGTCCACCCAGGGCGCGAACGCGCCCATGTACCCGACCACCGGCCGCCCCCCGGCGAGCACCGCGGCGAGGTCCGCCGGGACCGGCGCGCCGGGCGCCGCCGCGAAGTCCTCGGGCGCCACCGCGTTCGGCACGAGCAGCACGCCGTCGCGCAGCGGGCGCAGGCCGTCCGCGAGCCGGGGGGCGGTGGCGAGCACCAGCTCCGCCTCCCGCGCCAGCGCGGCGCGGTCCGCCTCCATCGCCGGCCCGTGCAGCGGATCGAGCGAGGCGTGGTCCACGCAGTCGTAGACCAGGCGCGGCCGCCGCAGGAGCGCCGCGTGAACGCGCTGCTGCGGCCACATCAGCCAGAGCACCGGCCGCTCCAGGTCGCCGGCCAGGCGCAGGTCGGACGCGAGGAACAGCCCGGGCTCGAGCTCGCGCAGCCCGTCCACGTCGTCGCGGGCCGGATCCGGGGTGCAGAACACCACCGCGCAACCGCGCCGCGCGAGCGCCCGGGCGAGCTGCTGCGGCCGCTGCCGCAGGAACGTCCAGGGGAGGAGCGGCGGGAACACCACCGACGCGGGCGCGCCGCGGGCGCGCGCGGCGAGCGCGCGGAGCGCGTCCCCGGAGCGCGAGCGCCGCGGCCCCGGGATCGTGGCGCGCTCCGCCAGCGCCCGCACGTGGGCGCGGTAGGGCGGGTCGGCCGACGGCGGCGGCGGCGGGAGCCCGGCCGCGAGCGCGCGGGCGGCCGCGGCGCCGTCGCGGAGCGGGTCGGGCGCGCCCAGCGCATCGGCGGCGGCCGCGGCGCAGGACCGATCGTCCTCGGCGTCACCGGAGCGCCACCGCGCCCGGGCGCCCCGCAGCGAGCCGCGCAGCGCGCCCGCGGGCGCGCGCCGGAGCGCGCCGAGCAGCCGGCCCGCCGCGTAGCCGCGCGGCGCGCGGGCCTGCTCGAGCGCCGCGGCGAGCGCGCCGGCCTCGCGCGAGAGCCACCCCTCGGCCCGGGCCAGCGCCGCCGCGAGCGCGTCGCGCTCCGCCCGCCAGGCGTCCCGCTCCGCCGCGAGCGCCCGGCCCACCGCGGCCAGCGCCGCCGCGCGCGCGGCGAGCGCCGCCACCGCCGGCGCCGGGCGCGCCGGCAGGTCCGGGGCCCCGCGGCGCGCGTACACCGCCAGCGCCTGCGCGCCGGGCCAGCGCGACCCGGGCCGCGCCGACACGTCCTCTGCCCGGAGGTCCCAGAGATCGAAGCCCGCCACCTCGGCGGGGAAGCTCTCCCACTCGAACGTGGCCTCGTGCTCGGGGATGCGCTCCCGCTCCTCGAACGGCACGAGCAGGACCGCCCAGCGCCGGACCCGCCCCAGCGCCGCCGCCAGCACGCCCCACGGGTCGCGGAAGTGCTCCAGCGTGTTGGAGGTGAACAGCGCGTCCACCTCGCCGGGCGGCGCGCCGTCGGCCCGCTCGAACGCGAGGCCGGGGTGGCGGCGCCGCGCGACGGCGACGGCCGCGCCGGACACGTCCGCGCCCGCCACCGGCACGCCGAGCCCGGCCGCCAGCGTGGCGGTCCCCTCCCCCTCGCCGCAGCCGAGGTCACAGATCGTCGCCCGGCGCGCGCGCAGGTCGTCCACCACCTCCGGCGCGAGGAGCGACAGCGCCACCTCGGCGAAGAACCGCGCCTGGGCCGGGCCGCCGTGGGCGTCCCAGTCGCCGGTGGCGAAGCGCGCCTCCCAGTACGCGGCAGAGTTCACGGCGTGGGCGGCCATGGCCCCTCCTCCCCGCTCCGGCCGGTCCGGGCCGCCGCGAGCAGCAGCGCCGCGAGCGGCACCAGGAACGCGACCCGCGACTGGTAGCGGCCGTTCGGCGAGGAGAGCGCCCCGCACACCGCCGCGTTCACCACCACGCCCGCGAGCAGCACCGCCGCGAGCGCCCGCGCGTCCGCGCCGCGCCGGTCGCGCGGCCGTCGCAGGAGCAGCGCCGCCGCGACGAGCGCGCCGAGCACGACCGAGGCGCGCTCGGCCCGCTCCAGGCCGGAGAGGTCGAGCGTCCCGCGCCGCTGCCGGCCCGCGTCGTAGGCGGCGAGCTGCCCCGGGAAGCTCCGCGCCAGCATCTCGTGCGACCAGCCGCCGGCCGCCTCCGCCGAGTCCACCCAGCGCAGGTCGAAGCGCACCAGCTGCTCGGCGCCGCCGCGCGCCGCGTCCACCGCGTGCCGCGCGAGCCAGCGCGGCTCGGAGAGCGACGCGCGCACGATGCTCCGGCACTCCGCGATGCCCGCCGGCGAGAAGCCGCCGATCCGGTAGAACGGGCTGTCGGGCCGCCACACGAACTGGTCGATGTCGTGCGGCACCCGGGCGCGCCACCGGCACAGGCGCCACCCGGCGGCGGGGCAGCGCGCCGCCAGCACGTCGTGCAGGAGGCCGGTCTCGGCCATGCGGCCGGCCAGGAACACCGGGGAGGCCGGGACGAGCACCAGGCCGGCGCCGAGGTGGCGGTTCAGCAGGGCGAGCCCGGCCGCGCCGGCGGCGATGGCGAGCGCCGCCACCGCGACCCGGCCGGCCCGGGCCAGGCGCCCGGGCGCCCGCCGAAGGGCGACGACCAGCGCGCCCGCGCACACCAGCGCGCCGATGGGCAGGAGCGAGGCGTGCGACGCGACCGCGAGCGCCAGCACCGCCCAGGCGCCGGCGCGGGTCGCAGGGCCGGCGCGCTCGCCGAGCAGGAGCGCCAGCGCGAGCAGCGCGCCCGGCGCGAGCACGTCCGGCAGCAGGTGGCCGGCGGTGACGCCGGCGCTGGTGAGCGCCGCGAGCCCGAGCGCGGCCAGGGCGGCCCAGGCGCCCGGCCGCGGGGCGCCGGCGGCGCGGAACGCGGCGCGGAGGAGCGCCGCGAGCAGCAGCGCCTGCGCCGCCACCACCAGCCACGGCCAGCGATCCAGCGCCACCGCGCGCGCCACCAGGCCGTAGACGATGGGCCGGTCGGGGTTGGGCTGGAGCACCCGCGCCGACTCCAGATACGTGCCGGTGTCGGAGTAGACCAGCGGGAAGCCGTTGTGGAGCGCGACCGCGGAGAGCGCGGCGCCCGCCAGCGCCAGCCCGGCCGCGGCCGCGGCGACCAGCGCCGCGCCGCGGCCGAGCGCCACCCCCGCGCGCCGCGCGCGCTCGGCCCCGCCCGCCACCGCGAGCACCGCCTCGCCCACGCGCCCTCCGCTCAGCCGGTCCGCGCCACCGGCGGCGGCGTGAAGCCCTGCAGCTCCCGGTAGCGCCGGATGGCGTCGGCCGGCGCGCCGTCGTGGCACACGCCGCCCCGGTGGAGGAGCAGCACCCGCCGGCACACCTCCGCCACCTGGTCCATCTGGTGCGAGACGAGGAACAGCGTGGTCCCGCCGGCGAGCAGCGCGCGGATCCGCTCCAGGCAGCGCGCCTGGAAGCGCTCGTCGCCCACCGCCAGGACCTCGTCCACCACCAGGATCTCCGGCTCGACGTCCACCGCGATGGCGAACCCGAGCCGCGCGTACATGCCGGAGCTGTAATTCTTCACCGGCACGTCCTCGAAGCCCTCCAGCTCGGCGAACGCGAAGATCCGCTCCAGCCGCCGGGCCATGTCGCGCCGGGCCCGGCCCATCAGCGCGCCGTTCAGGAACACGTTGTCCCGGCCGGACAGCTCGGGGTCGAACCCGGCGGCGAGCTCGATGATGGGCGCCACCCGACCCTCCACCCGCACCCGGCCCTCGGTCGGGCGCAGCACGCCGGCCGCGAGCTTGAGGAGCGTGCTCTTCCCCGAGCCGTTCGCGCCCACCAGCCCGACCGCCTCGCCGGGACGCACCTCGAAGCTCACGCCGCGCAGCGCCCACAGCTCGTCCGCCTCGCGCAGGTGCCGGAAGCCGCCCAGCACCGCCTCCTTGAGCGAGCGCACCCGCTCCCGGTGCAGGCGGTAGCACATCCCCACGTCCTCGAAGGTGATGGTCCCGGTCATGTCAGAGATGGTGGATGTGGCCGTGCTCGCAGCGGGTGAACACCGCGCCCCCGACCGCGAGCGAGACGAGGGCGGCCAGCAGCGCGAACGCGACGGTGGAGGCGGCCGGGCTGCGACCCTCGTACACGCTCTCCTGGAAGAGCCGCACGATGGGCGCCGCGGGGTTCGCGGCGAGCACGGCGCGCAGGGCGGGCACCGGGAGCTGCTCGAGGAAGCTCGCCGGGTAGAACACCGGCGTCACGTAGAACCAGACCTGGAACAGGAGCTCCACCAGGTGGCGCAGGTCGCGGAAGAACACCGTCGCCGACGAGAGCAGCAGCGCCAGCCCGGCGGTGAAGCCGGCCGCGCAGGCGAGCGCGAGCGGGAGCCAGGCCCAGCTCGCGCCGGGCGGCCGGCCGGTGGCGAGCGCGAGGAGCGCCAGCGCCGGGATCGAGAGCAGCGCGTCGGCGAGCTTCGAGCCCACCACCGCGAGCGGGTACACCGCCTGCGGCACCGCCACCTTCCGGATGAGGGACTGGTTGCCGACGAGCGCGGTGGCCGCCCCGGTGGTCCCGACCGCGAGCAGCGACCACGGGAGCAGGCCGCACAGGACGAACAGCGGGTAGTCCGGGACGCCGATCCGCAGGATGGTCGAGAACACCAGGGTGTAGACGACCATCTGGAGCAGCGGGTTGAGCAGCGTCCAGACCATCCCGAGGACGCTGCGCTTGTAGCGGACCTTCAGGTCGCGCAGCACCAGCAGCGCGAGCAGCTCGCGGAAGCGCCAGACGTCGGCGGCGGCGCCCGCCAGCGCGGGCGCGTCCGGGGGCGCGGGGGTCCGGGTCGATCCGGCGGAGGGAGAGAGCGCGGTCACGTCGAGGGAACGTAGGCGTCGATCGCTCGCCCGGGCACCCGCCTGCCCCGCGCGGTCGCGCGCCCCGGCTCAGGACACCGCCCGCAGGACGGGCCGCGCGCGGGACGCCCCGGCGGAGCGCGGGTGCGCCAGCACCGCGGCCGCCGCGAGCAGGAACCCGTTCGCGTAGAGCGGCTCCATCGCCCACAGGACGTCGTGCACCAGCGCGTTCACCGTGAGTGCGGCGAGCGCGGCCAGGGCGCCGGCCGCGGCGGCGCGGGCCAGCGGGTCGCCGGCGCGGCGGGCGCGCAGGAACGCGCGCACGAGCAGCGCCATCCAGGCGAGCACCGCGCCCGCCAGGAGCGGGCCGCCCTCCGCCCAGGCCGAGAGCGGCGTGTCGTGGCACCACGAGCGCACCGGGGTGTCGGCGCTGTACGTCTCGTAGTAGGGCCGGCCCACCTGGGGGAGCGCCTTGTAGCCGACCCCGGTGAGCGGGTGGTCGGCGATCACCGCACGGCAGGCGCGCCAGATGGCGGAGCGGTCGGCGTTGCTCTCGGCGGAGAAGGCCCGCCCCAGCCGGACGCGCAGGTCGGGCACGGCGCAGCCGGCCGCCACCGACACCGCGACGGTGAGCGGCAGCGCCACCCGCCGGACTCGCCGTCCCGCCGAGAGCGCCAGCGCCACCGCGGCCACGGCCAGGCCGGCCCAGGCCGCGCGCGAGGTGGTGAGCACCACCGCCCAGGCGGCGCCCCCCGCGCCGAGCGCCAGCGCGACCCGGGTCCGCCGGCGCAGCGGCGCGAGCAGCGCGAGCCCCCCCGCCAGCGCGGCGAGCGGCGTCAGCGAGAGCGCCAGCCGCGTGTACCAGCTGAAGAAACCGACCGCCCCGTAGCGCCCGGTGGGCACGTCGAGCGGGCCGACCCCGGTGTAGAGCTTCGCGCGGAGCGGCGCGTCGCGCAGGCCGAGCGCGTGGAGCAGGTCGAAGCCGGTCCGGTGCTGCGCCCAGGCGATCGAGGCCGGCAGGAGCGTCGCCACCGCCCAGGCGACCACCAGCGCGAGCGCCCGCCGCCGCGGCGCCTCGGGATCCTCGCCGGCGTCGCCGCGCTCGATCGCGAGCAGGAACACGAGCGGCAGCGCCAGCCCCCGGGCGTAGAGCACGTGATCCATGCGGGCCGCCCCCGCGCCCGCCAGCGCCGCGATCGCGATCGACGCCAGCGCCGCGCCCAGCAGCACCAGGGTCGCGAGCGCCACCTGCGCGCCCGGCGCCGGGACCGGCGGCCCGCGACCCCCGGCGACGCGCCAGAGGAGGAGCGCGCCCAGCGCCACCCCGGCGCCGATCTGCATCCCGGCGATCGAGACCGGGAGCGAGACGGCGGTCAGCGCGGCGCCGGCCCACGCCAGGCGCACCAGCACCGCGCGGGCCGCGTCGGCCCGCCCTCGCTCCACCTGCACGACCGCCGCTTCCGCCTGGGGCACTCGGGCGCAAGGTGGGGCGCCGGGCGGCCGGGCGCGAGCGGGGTGTTGGGGGCGGGGGCGCCGGGCGGGTCAGCGCGCCCGGTGCACCGCGATCGCGCCGAGGGCGAGGAACACCACGTTGGGCGCCCAGGAGGCGATCCAGGGCGCGACGCGCCCGGACAGGCCGAGCGCCGAGCTCACGCCCTGCATGCCCCAGAACAGGAGCGTCACGCCCACCGCCTCGAGGAGCGCCGCGGCGAGGTGCCCCTTCCGGTCGCGCCGCAGCGCGAGCGCCAGCGCCAGCAGCGCGCCGGGGATGCCGGCCAGCGGGTACGCGAGCCGGTCGTAGCGCTCGAGCTGGAACTCGGTCACCGGCTGGCCCAGCCGCTTGCGGATCCCGATCTGCCGGATGAGCGTGTTCCAGCGCATCTGGTCGGGCTTGCCGGCGATCACGGCGAACGCGTCGGGCGGCTCGTCGAACGCGTACCGCTTCCGGTCCGCCCGCTCCAGCCCCATCGACCCGTCCTGCCGGAACGTCCGGTCCTCGACGTCCTCCAGGATCCAGGCGCGGCCGTCGGGGTGCATCCGGGCGGCGTCGATCCGCCGCGCCAGCGTGAACCCCTCGCCCAGCTCGTACACGGTGACGCGCTCGAAGCCGCCGTCGGGCAGGTTGCCGCGCAGGTGGTACACGCGCTTGCCGTCCATGCCGCGGAACCAGCGCTTCGGCTCGCGCGCCGCGAGGAACCGGCGCAGGTTGCCGCCGCGCGCGAAGCGGTGCGCGGTGATCTCCTCGGCGCGCTCCGCCGCCTGCACGCCCACCAGGTCGTTCAGCACCACCAGGACGCCGCCGGCGAGCAGCGTCACCGCCAGCACCGGCACCGCCAGCCGCCAGGGGCCGAGCCCCACCGCGCGCATGGCGGTGTACTCGCGGGTCTGGCGGAACATGGAGGTGGCGATGCCCGCGCCCAGGATCAGCGCGGCCGGCGCGACCATGTAGACCACGCCGGCGGCCTTGTAGGCGTAGAGCTGCAGCACCGCCGGCAGCCAGCCGGCGCCGGTGTACGCGGACGCGTTGTCCACGAAGTCCACCGCCAGGTAGATGCCGACCACGCCGGTCAGCGCCACCAGGAACGCGCCGAGCATGCGGCGCGCGACGTAGCGGAACAGGATCACCGCACCGCCTCGGGCCCGCGCCGCGCCATCAGCAGGACGAGCCCGATCCCCGCCGCGCCCAGCACCAGGTTCGGGAGCTGCAGCGCGAACGCGGCCGGGAGGTGGCCGAGCTGGGTGAGCACCTCGCCGCCGCGCAGCAGCAGGTAGTGCACCACCACCAGCAGGAAGGTGGCGCCCATGCCGAACGCGCGGCCGCCGCGGCGCTCCGCGCCGAGCGGGACGCCGAGCAGCGCGAACGCGACGACCACCAGCGGCGCGGAGAGCTTCCGGTGCAGGTAGCCCTCCTGCCGGCGCGCCTCCACCACGTCCCCCTTCTCGCGCGCCGCGGCGGCGCGGGCGCGCAGGTCGGACACGGTGGCCTCGCGGCTCGACTTCGCGAGCACGTTGCGATCGCTGAGCGCGGTGCCCAGCCCCACGAGGATCTCGGCCTTGCCGAACGCGGCCGAGGCGTAGTCGGCGGTGCCGACCTCCTCGCGGTGCACCTCGCCCTGCTCCAGCACGAGCCGCATGTCCTGGCCCGCGCCGACCGGCTCCAGGCGGCCGCGGTGCGAGAGCGCCAGCATGGGCGCGTCGGGGTTGGAGCGGTCCTGGATGAGCACGTTCTCCCAGCGGCCACCGCGCGCCCGCTCGGCGTAGATGGTGTAGCCGGGGATCTGGTCGTAGAAGGTGCCGCCGCGGACGTCGTTCGTGACGTTGCGCTTCACCACCTCGTTCAGGCGCAGGCGCGCGGCCCGGATGCTGGCGGGCTCGACCGAGAGCGAGAGCCAGGCGCCCAGCGCCGCCACCACCAGGCCGAGCAGCAGCGGCACGCGCACCAGGCGCACCGGGGAGAGCCCCGCCGCCCCGAGCGCCACCACCTCGCGGTCCTCCGCCAGGCGCCCGACGCCGAGCACCACGCCCAGCAGGAACGCCACCGGGATGACGTACCCGAGCAGGTGCGGCATGAGGGACAGCATCACCAGCCCGACGTCCACGAGCGACACGCCCGAGCCGAACAGGACGTCGGCCTGCCCCAGGATCTGCGTGGCGAGCAGGATCTGGGTCAGGAACAGCAGGGCCGCGGCGAACGGGAGCAGGATCTCCCGTGCCAGGTAGCGATCGATCAGGCCCACGCGCCCGGCTATCCCTTCGAGCCCAGCCTGGCCTGGAGCGCGGCGTCCTTCGCCTCGACCTCCTCGGCCATCTTGCGGCGCTGCGCGCGCACGCGGTCCGCCACCTCGGGATCGACGCGGGCCACGATGCGCGCGGCCAGCAGGCCGGCGTTGCGGGCGCCGGCCTTGCCGATGGCGAGCGTGCCCACCGGCACGCCCGCCGGCATCTGGGCGGTGGAGAGCAGCGCGTCGAGGCCCTTCAGGTCGCTCGCCGCGAGCGGGACCCCCAGCACCGGCAGCTCGGTCTCGGCGGCGCAGACGCCGGCGAGGTGCGCGGCCGAGCCGGCCCCGCAGATGATCACCTGGATGCCGCGCCCGGCCGCCTCGCGCGCCAGCTTGCCGGTGCGCTCCGGCGTGCGGTGGGCGGAGGAGACGTGGACCTCGGTCGCGACGCCCAGGTCCTCCAGCGCCTTCCTCGCCTCCGACATCGCCTCCCAGTCCGAGTCGGAGCCCATCAGGATCAGCACCTTGGGTTCGCTCATGGCTTCTTGCCGATGTCCTTTCGGTACTGCATGCCGCGGAAGCGGATCCGGCCGGCGGCGGCGTAGGCCCGCGCCGCGGCGTCGTCGAGATCGCGGCCCAGCGCGCACACCGTCAGCACGCGCCCGCCGCTCGTCACCACCCGGCCGGCCGCGTCCGCGGCGGTGCCGGCGTGGAACACCTGCACGCCCTCGTCGAACGGGCCGTCCAGCCCGTCGATGGCGTCCCCGCGCGCCACGTCGCCCGGGTAGCCCTCGGCCGCGAGCACCACGCCCACGGCGGCGCGGGGGTCGAACGCGATCTCGGCGGCGGAGAGGTCGCCGCGCGCCGACGCGAGCAGCGCCGGCACCACGTCGCTCGCCATGCGGAGCAGGATGGGCTGGGTCTCGGGGTCGCCAAGGCGCGCGTTGAACTCGAGCACCCGCGGGCCCCGCGGGGTGAGCATCAGGCCGGCGTAGAGCGCGCCGCGGAACGGGCGGCCGCGCCGGGCCAGCTCCCGCACCGCCGGGAGCAGCACGTCGCGCTCGACCATCCCGGCCACCGCCGGGGTGACGTTCGGCGTGGGCGAGAACGCGCCCATGCCGCCGGTGTTGGGCCCGCGGTCGCCGTCGAAGATGCGCTTGTGGTCCTGCGCGGCCGCGAGCAGCCGGACCCGCTCGCCGTCGGTGAAGCAGATGCAGCTCGCCTCCGGTCCCTCCAGCCGCTCCTCCACCACCACCCGGGCGCCGGCGCCGCCGTGCACCCGGTCCACCAGCATGGCGCGGAGCGCGGCCTCCGCCTCGGCGGCGTCGCCGCACACCACCACGCCCTTGCCGGCCGCGAGGCCGTCGGCCTTCACCACCACCCGGCCGTCGCGGGCCCTGGCCCACGCGACCGCGGGCGCGACGTCCTCGAACGTCTCGTACTCCGCCGTCGGGATCCCGGCCGCCCGCATCACGTCCTTCGCGAACGCCTTCGAGCCCTCGATCTCGGCCGCGGCGGCGGCCGGCCCGAACGCCGGGACCCCGGCCTCCTGGAGGCGGTCCACCAGGCCCGCCACGAGCGGCGCCTCGGGCCCCACGACCACCAGGTCGATGGCGTTCTGCCGCACCCACGCCACGAGGCCGGCCACGTCGGTCGCGGCGAGCGGGACGAGCGTGGCGACGCGCGCGATGCCCGGGTTTCCGGGCGCGGCGAAGAGGGCCCGCACCAGCGGGCTCCTCGAGATCTTCCAGGCGAGCGCGTGCTCGCGGCCACCCGATCCGACGACGAGGACTCGCATGAGAACCCGGGCTTATACCACGGGCCGCCGCGCCGGAAGGGCCGCGGGAGGCGTGCAGGGAGGGGGCCCCGCGCGGCGGGGGCGCAGGCGCCGCGGGCCTCCCCGGCCCGGGCCGGCGCGCGGCCGCGCCCGGAAAGGCGCCCCGGCGGTCAGTGCCGGAAGTGCCGCATGCCGGTCGCGACCATGGCGATGCCGGCCTTGTCGGCCGCGGCGATCACCTCGGCGTCGCGCATCGAGCCGCCGGGCTGGATGATGGCGGTGGCGCCGGCCTTGATGATCTCCTCGACGCCGTCGGCGAACGGGAAGAACGCGTCGGAGCCCACCGAGGAGCCGCGGACGTCGAGCGCCGCCTTCATCACCGCGGTCTTCACCGACTCCACCCGGCTGGTCTGGCCGCCGCCGATCGCCACGGTCCGGTCGTCCTTCGCGAACACGATGGCGTTCGACTTCACGTGCTTCACGACCTTCCACGCGAACAGCAGGTCCTTCCACTCCTGCTCGGTGGGCGCGCGCTTCGTCATCACCTTGCAGTCGTCGCGGCGGACCGAGCCGAGGTCGCGGTCCATCACCAGCAGGCCGCCGGGGATGGAGCGGAGCTCGCGCCCCTCCTCGGGGCGCCGGCGCCAGGTGGCGCGCGCGGCGCCGAGCCGCGGGGCCTCGAGCAGGCGGAGGTTCTTCTTCACCGCGAGCGCGGCGCGGGCGGCGGCGTCGTAGCCGGGCGCGATCACGCACTCCAGGAACAGGCTGGTGAGCTCCGAGGCGGTGGCCTCGTCCACGGGCCGGTTCAGCGCCACGATGCCGCCGAACGCCGAGACCGGATCGCACTCGCGGGCGCGCGCGAACGCCTCGCCCGCCGTGCGGCCGGTGGAGACGCCGCACGGCGTGTTGTGCTTGATGATCACGCAGGCGGTCTCGTCGAACTCCATCACGCCGGCGAGCGCGGCCTGCAGGTCGAGCAGGTTGTTGTAGCTGAGCTCCTTGCCCTGCAGCACGTCGGCGAACGCGACCGAGGGCTCCTCCGGCTCGCGGGCCGCGCGGTAGAACGCGCCGGCCTGGTGCGGGTTCTCGCCGTACCGGAGATCGTACGCCTTCGTGTAGACGGCGGCGAGCGTGGCCGGGAAGTGCGCCGGCGCGGCCTCGGGGGCCTCGCGCGCGGTGAGGTACTCGGAGATGGCGGCGTCGTACGCGGCCGTGTGCGCGAACGCCTTCTTCATGAGGTAGAAGCGCGTCGCGGCGGACAGCGTGCGCGTCGCCTCCAGCTCCGCCGCCACCTTCTCGTAGTCGGCCGGGTCCACCACCACGCCCACGTGCGCGGAGTTCTTGGCGGCGCTCCGGACCATGGTCGGCCCGCCGATGTCGATCTCCTCGACGCAGGTCTCGAACGGCTTGCCGGCCGCGACCGCCTCGCGGAACGGGTACAGGTTCACCACCACGAGGTCGATGGGCGGGATGTCCCGCGCCTTCACGTCGGCCTCGTCGGAGGCGAGGCCGCGGCGATAGAGGATGCCGCCGTGCACGCGCGGGTGGAGCGTCTTCACGCGGCCACCCAGGATCTCCGGGGCCTGCGTGTAGTCGCCCACGCCGACCACCGGGACGCCGGCCTCGGCGAGCGCCTTCTGCGTGCCGCCGGTGGAGAGCAGCTCCACGCCGAGGGCGGCGAGCCGCCTGGCGAAAGGAACGAGACCGGTCTTGTCGGAGACCGAGACGAGCGCGCGGCGAGTCATGTCGGGCTTCCTCCGTGGGAGGGCGCCCTTGTAACGCTCGCGGCGACACCTTTCAAGGGCGTGGGTGCCCGACGCCCCGCCGCCCCTTCGGCCAGCTCAGGGTCGGTGGGGCGATGGGCAGCCCCGCTCGATCAGGCCTCGTCCTCGGCGGCGAGGTCCGCAGCGGTCCGCGGCTCGTCCTCGGCGATGGCGCGCAGCTTGAGCAGCCCGCGCGTCTCGACCTGGCGGATGCGCTCGCGGGTGAGGTTCATGATCGACCCCACCTCCTCGAGCGTGATCCCGCCGCGATCGGCCACGTCGAGCGCGCAGGTCTCGCCGAGCTCCCACACCTCGCGGTCGGGGAAGTTCAGCTTGATGGACCCGGTGGACGGGTTCACGTCCAGGTAGAGGTGGTGCTTGCAGGAGATGAACATGCAGGGCCGCGGCCCGTTGGCGCACTCGGCCCGGGATCGCGGGCGGCGCGCCTCCATCTCCTTCATCACCTCGTCCAGCTCGGGGTCGACCAGGCCGAACGCCCGCTGGCGCCGCAGCTCGCGCGCGATCTCCTTGCGCGACATGGTCTTCGAGCGCCGCCGCCCGCGCTGTCCCTCCCCCGCGTCCGGGCCCTCCCCCACGTCCTGACCCGCCGCCGTCTCCTCCGCGTCCGGCTCCAGCCCCTGCCGCTCCGGCGCGGGCTCCGCGCTGCGCTTCGCCTCGCTCATCCCCTGCCCTCCCTCTCCACCTGCGGCACCCCGGAGGGCACCGGCCACCATCCACCTCGGGCACCACCCAGCCGCTGCCGCTAGCCGGCCCGGACCGTCTCGTCCGCACCCACCGTCGCGACCGCGCCACCCACCCGCTCGATCCGCCCGAGCGCCCGCTTCAGCTGGCGCTCGGCCTGCACGAGCTCGTCCTCGAACCGCTTCCGGCGCGGGTGCGCCCGCGCCTTCTCCGCCAGCTCCGTCAGCAGCGCGTGGAGCCCCTGCTCCACGTCCTCGAGCCGGTTCCGCACCGTCACGAAGCTGCCGCGGATGTCCTCGACCGTGTAGCCCTCCGCCATCATCCGCTTGATGAGCGCGATGCGCCGGACCACCGACACCGGGTAGAGCCCGGTGGAGCCGGTGTGCTTGCCCTTGCGGCCCACCCGCCGGCTCCGGGGCAGCAGCCCCAGCTGCACGTACTTCCGGAAGGTCGCCGCCGACAGGCGGGCGCCTCGCGACTCGAACAGCCGGACCACCTCACCGCTCGTGATCCCGCCGGCGCGCTCCCGCTCGAGGCGGGTGATCTCGTCGTTGCGGAGGAAATCCACTCGATCGATTCGCTTGAGAGTTGAACACTGAAAACTTGATTTCGAGGCTAAGCCATTGAATGGCGAACGTCAATGGACGAAGGCGCGCACGGGCGGGGCGTGGAGGTGCGCGGCGGCCTGCGCCGCGCCTGCGGCACGGCCGATCACCCGGGGCGGGCGGAGCGGGGATCGCGGCGTGCGGCGTGCGACGGGCGCGCCCCGCGGTCGCGGGACGTGGCCGGGCGCCGCGTGGAGCGGCGCTACCGGAGCGTCAGGTTGGCGTGCCGATCGGTCCGGCGGCCCGGCGCGATCTCGACGATCAGCTCGCGCGCGCCGTACCGGGGATGGCTCACCCGGACCCGGTGCGGCCCCGGCGCGAGCGACCGCGTCACCGGAGTCTCGCCCACGCCCTGCCCGTCCACCTGGACGTACGCCCACGGCGTCGCGGTGACGTGGAGCACGCCGGGGCGCGCCGGCTCTCCGGGCGCGGCCGTGGGCGCCGCCGGCGCGGCGACCGCGGGCGACGTCCGTGCGGTCTGCGCCGGGTCCGCCGGCGCGGGCCCGGGCGCGGGGGCCGGCGCGCGCGCGACCGCGGCCGGAGGCGTCGCGGCCCCGGGCGCGGGCGCATCGACCATGGGTGAATCGCCCCGTGCGCCGGGGGCCGCCGTGCCGCCGGCGTGGGCCGCCGGTCTCCACCGGAGCGCCGCCGCGCCGGCGCCGGCGATCGCCGCCGCCGAGGCGATGGCGAGCGCGGTCCGGAGCCGGCCGCGGGAACGGCGCGCCGGCGGGGGCGGCGCGATGCGGGTGCGGGTCGGCGCGGTGGCGTCGCCGGCCGGGGCGCCGGCCGCGGCCTCGGCCGCGAGCGCCGCCTGCGCCTCCGGATCGGCCGCGGCGCCCGCCCCGTCGCCGGTGCCGCCCGCGGGCGGCTCCGCCGCGAGCGGCACCGGCTGGACGCGGGTGGGCTGCGAGGCCGGGCCCACCGGCGCCGCCGTGCCGTCCGGCCAGAGCCGGTGCATGAGGGCGCGGAGATCCCAGTCCTCCGGCGCGCGCGCGAGGCGCAGGAGCACGCGCGAGAGCGCGGTGGCGAGGTCGCCCGCGGAGGCGGTCCGGCGCGCCGGGTCGTGCTCCAGCGCGGCCAGCACCAGCGCGTCGAGCTCGGGGGGCACCTCGTCGTTCCACGCCGAGGGCGGCGGCGGCGCCACGCCCTCCAGCACCGCCGCGAGCGTCGCCGCCTCGCTGTCGCGCGCGAAGAGCCTGCGCCCCGCGCACAGCTCCCAGAGCACCACGCCGAGCGCGAACACGTCGGCGCGCGCGTCCAGCGGCGCGCCGCGCGCCTGCTCCGGCGCCATGTACGCGAGCTTGCCCTTCACGGTGCCGGGATCGGTGAGCCCGCCCTGGCTCATGGCGCGGGCGATGCCGAAGTCGGCGAGCTTCACCTCGCCCTCGAACGACACGAGCACGTTGTGGGGCGAGACGTCGCGGTGGACCAGCCCGAGCGGCCGCCCGCCGTCGGCGAGCCGGTGCGCGTAGGAGAGCCCCCTCGCGACCTCGGCGCACGCGTGGACCGCGCGGGCCAGCCCGAGGCGGACGCCCGCCTCGCGCGCGCGCTCCACCACCTGGCCGAGGTGGCGCCCGCGCACCAGCTCCATCGCGATGTAGTAGCGGCCGTCCACCTGGTCGAACTCGAAGACCTGGACGACGTTCGCGTGCGTGAGGCGCGACGCGAGGCGCGCCTCCTCGATGAACATCCGGACGAAGTCGCTGCGCGCGCCGTGCTCGCCGCGGACGCGCTTCAGCGCGACCTCCTTCACCACCCCGGCCGCGCCCGCCACCTCGGCGCGCCAGACGTCGGCCATGCCGCCCGACGCGAGCAGCTCCACCAGCCGGTACTTTCCGAACGTCCTCACCGGGCGTGATTGTACCCGGCCGTCACTCCCAGGAAAGGAACGGCGGGGCGCGCCGCGTGGACGCGCCCCGCCGGAGGAGGGTCCGGGGCGACCGGCCCGGCCGGCCGCCCCTCGTGAACCGCTGCTCAGCGGCGCCGGAGCGCCGCCACGGCCCGCGCCAGGGCGCGCCGCCGCGGGACCAGCGCGAGCAGGGCCAGGGCCGGGAGCGCCAGCAGCGCGCCGCCGCCGAACCCGCCCGCGCTGCCGCAGCCGCCGCCGGAGCGGGTGCCGGAGAAGCCCGCTTCCACCGCGGCCGGCGTGGGCTTGCCGCCGAGCTCGAGGATGCGCCGCGCGATCTGCTCGCGCGCCTGGTCGAACCGCTCCGGCGCGACGTCGGTGGACCACGCGTTCGGGAACAGGTCGCGCGCGATCTTGCGGGCCAGCTCGGGGTCGCCGGCGTCGGCGAGCGCCTTCAGGTACTCGTAGTCCTGCATGCCGGCGCGGATCATCTTCAGGCGCACCGAGGCCACCGGGACGTCGGTCTTGCCGCCGATGCGGGCGGGCTTGCCGGGGTAGAACAGGGTCCCGTCGCCGTTGCCGGAGAAGTCCCACTGCCTCGACCACGGGTCGGCGCGGAAGCTGTAGGCCGTCTCCCAGTACAGCTCGCCGCTGGCGCGCTCGAGGAACGTGATCCACTCCATGGCGCGGTTCCGCGAGGCGGAGGCGTCGACCATGTAGCTCGGCCAGCCGGTGAAGTAGCGGTCGGACTCGGAGGGCGACCCGATGTTCACCGTCCCGCCGCAGCCGTGGCTCATGCAGCTCTGGTACAGCCAGAGCTCCTTGCGCGGGCCCGAGGCGAGGAACGGATCGTACCGGTCGCGCTGGTCCCCGGCGACGGCGCTGCCCGGCCGGTCGTCCATCCAGTTCACCACCGGCACCATGACGTCGATGTCGTCGGCGACGCCGTGGTCCTCGGCGTCCCAGAGCTGCGTGGTCACGAGCGTCCGGAACTCGGGGTCGCCCTGCTTCGCCGCGCCGGCGCGCGCCGGGATGTCGCTCCAGGCGCAGGTGAGCGGCGGCTCGTCGCAGGTGTAGTCGAACAGCCGATCGAACCAGCCCTGCTCGCGCGCGTGCTTCGCCCAGGCGGCGTGCTCGTCCACGCTGGTGCGGCCGCCCACGTACTTCACCGCGGTGAGCTTCGCGCCCTCGAGGCGGGTCGGGGCGGTCCCGGCGATGAGCGGGCCGTAGAAGCGGTCGAGGTGGCCGAAGTCGGCGTGCTGGCCGTCGTCGTTCAGGCCGGTGAGCGTGATGCGGTGGTCGAGCGCGAGCTGGCCGTAGCGGGCCCGGAGCGCCGCGTCGGCGTCGCCGGACACGCCGTGGGCGGAGGCGATGACGCCGTAGGAGAGGCCGAACGCCGTCCGCAGCGACGAGGTGGACGGGAGCACGAAGTCGTACACGCTCAGCACCACCGGCACGCGCGCCTCGCCCGCGTCCGAGGAGATCACCACCGCGCCCTGGTAGACGCCCGAGCGCGCGTCGGCGGGCACGTGCACGTCCACCCAGACCGCGCGGCTCTCGGCGCCGACGTCGAACGGGAACGCGTTGCGCTGCTCGCCCACCACGTCGTCCACGTCGGGGACGAGCGCGTCGGGCCAGCGGCCGGTGCCGCCGTCCACCGCGGACGGGCTGGTCACGTCGAGCGTGTCCACGCGGAACAGCGTGGCGTCCATCCCGTCCAGCCCTTCGACGCGGGCGGTGACGCGCTTCGCGGGACCGGTGACGACCACCTGGAACGCGGCGAACTCGTTCCGGGCCGCCGAGAGGTGCGCCTCGGTCTGGGGGCGGGCCTTCGCGTCCGGCCGGATCTTCTCGGTGGCGCTCGCCACCCAGGCGTCGGCGGCGGAGGCCGTCAGGGGCAGCAGCGAGAGCGCCAGCGCGCTGGCGGCGGCGGTGAAGGCTCGGCGGCGGGTCTTCATCGGGGTCGTCCTTTCCGGGTTCGTTGCAGCGCCCGGACAACGACAGGCCGACCGACCGAATTTCTCGCCTTCCGAGGGGCAGGGGTGCGTGGAAGAGGGTGCAGGTCGGCCGCGCGCGCATGCCATCCCACGCGCGCCGCCACTCCGACCGCACTCCCTCACCTGAGCCTACACCGGGCTCGCCCGCTCGTTCTTTCGCTGCGAGCACGTCACTCGGCGTGCAGCGCCGGCCCCCCTGCCGCCGGGCGTGCGGGCGCCGCGCCGCCGGGCCTCACCCCGGGCGCAGCGCCGCACGTGGAGAAATTGGGGCTCGCCGGCGCCGGGCACTGGCCGCGGCGCGCCGGAGACCCCAGCGACGCCGGGCCGGAGGACTCCCGGCGAGGGCCCGAACGCGAGCGGCGCCCGCGATCTGCGTCCGAACACCGACCGCGATCAGCGACCGCGATCCGGCCCGGCGCACCGCCGCGGAGCGATCAGTCGCCCGGCTGCCACGGGGCCGCCACGGCGCCCGGGAGCGGCGGCGGCGTCGCGGCCGCGCGCTGCGACGGCAGCGGCGGAGGCCGGAGCGAACCCGGGTGCGGCGTCGCGAGGCCGCCCTCGCGCGCGGGCGCGATCACCGCCGGCCCGCGCTCCAGCAGGTCGATGCGCATGCGCACGCGGTCCAGGCGCTCGAGCGCGGCGGCGAGCGCCTCGTCGAGCCACTCGTCCGCGGCGCGCCGCTCGTCGATGGCCACGATCCGCCCGGCCCGCCGCAGCGTGTCCCAGAGCGCGCGGTGGAGCAGCTTGAACTCCCGCGCCACGCGCGCGGGCGGCGCGCCGGAGCGGACCAGCACCCCGCAGCGCAGCAACCCGTCGGCGGCGCGCGCGGCCCGCCCGGGCGGCGCATCGCCCCGGAGCGCAAGCGACAGCTCGCGCAGGAGCGGCCCGATCGCGAAGCCGATCGCCTCCTCGCCCCCCAGCTCGTTCGCGACCGCGCGCCGCCACGCCTCGGCGATCTCGCCCCGCTGCTCCTCGATGAGGAGCCCCACCGCCACCGCACCCACGCCAGCCTCCCGGGAACGCGTCCAAGACCCGGAACCGGCCGGGTCCGCGGAGTCGGTTAGCAAGCCGCCGGCCAGGGGACGCGGACCGCTGCCGCGCAGCCCCGCCACCGCTCGCGCGGGCGGCCGTGGGAACGGCGCTTCCCATCCGGCGAACGCCGCGCCACCGCCGGAGGGCACGGCGCGCCTCGCCCGCGCGCGCGCTCGCCTCCGGGGCGTGGCGGCGCGCGTGGCCGGGCCTTTGCTTTGCGGCACCAGGACCGGCGGGGCGGCACGGGGTGATCACCCCGGCTCCCGGCCGCGCGGGCGGGGGGCCCGGAACGGAAGCATCGGGGCGGGATGGGCGCGATCGGCTACTACGGATACCTGGCGGCCCGCGTGCCGCCGCACCGGCTGCTCGCCACCGCGGCGCGCCGCGCCGTGCGGGGCGCCCGCAACCGGCTGGCGCCGCCGCTCGCGCCGTCGCCGCGAGCCCTGCTCGAGGCGCTCGGCTGCGACGGGCCGGCGGGGCTGGCCGCGCTGCTGGCGCGGCCCCGCCCGGCGCGCCCGGCCTGGAGCCCGGAGGCCCTGCGCCGCGCGCTCGAGCAGCGCATGCCCGGCGAGGTCGAGCGGGCGCTGGCGCGGGCCGAGGCGGCGGCGGCCGGACGGCTGGTGGTGTACGGGCGCGAGGTGGACGTCCGCCGCGCCGACGGCGGCACCGACTGGCAGCGCGATCCGATCCACGGCGGCCGCTTCGACGGGCGGGCGCCCTCGGCGGCGCTGCCGCCGGCGCCCGGGCTCGATCCCAAGATGGCGTGGGCGATGGGGCGGGGCGAGCACTGGGTCGCGCTCGCGTGCGGCGCCGCGCTCCATCCGCGCGCCGCCGCCAGCGACCTGCTGGCGGAGGCGCTCGCCGCGTCGGTGACCGACTTCGCGGCGCAGAACCCGGTGGGCCGCGGCGTCCACTGGACCTGCGCCATGGAGGCGGGGCTGCGCGCCTGGCACCTCGCCACGGCGCTGTGGGTGCTCGCGCTGCGCCGCGCACCGGCGCCGTCGCTCGCGGCGGAGGCGGCGCGGCTGCTGGTGGCGAGCGGCCGCTTCGTGCTCGCGAACCTCGAGGACGGCGGCGCCGTCCCCAACAACCACCTGGTGTGCGACTGGCTCGGCCTGCTCGCCTGCGCCGAGGCGCTGCCGGAGTGGCCGGAGGCGCCCCGCTGGCGCGCGCTCGCGGCGGGCGGGCTGGCGCGGACGCTCGCGGAGCAGGTGCACGCGGAGGGCACCAGCTTCGAGGGCTCGGTGCCGTACCACCGCTTCTCGCTGGAGCTGTTCGCGGCCGGCTTCCTGCTCGCGCGCGCCGGCGGCGCCCCGCCCCAGAAGCCCTGGCGGCTGCACGCGATGTTCCGGGCCACCCGCGCGCTCGCCGCCGCGTCCGGCGACCTGCCGCAGCTCGGCGACAACGACTCCGGCCACGCGCTCGCGCTCCGCGCCCGCGGCCCCACCGAGGCGGGCTACCTCTGCGCGCTGGGCGCCGCGCTGTTCCGCGATCCGGCGCTGCTCCGCCCCGGCGCGCCGCCGGACGACGCGCTGGAGGCGGCGTGGCTGCTCGGGCCGGAGGCGCTCGACTGGCTCGCCCGCGCCCGGCCCGGCCCGCCGCCCGGCAGCGTCTCGTTCCCGGCGGCCGGCGTGCACGCGCTCCGCCGCGGCGCGCTGGAGGCGTTCGTCTCCTGCGGCCCGCACGGCCAGCGGGGCGTCGGCGGGCACGACCACAACGACAAGCTCTCCTTCGAGCTGCGCGCCGCCGGCGCGCTGGCGGTATGCGATCCGGGCATGCCGGTGTACGGGCGCGCCCCCGAGGTGCGCGACGCGTTCCGGTCCACCCGCGCGCACGCCACCGTGACGGTGGACGGCCTGGAGCAGTCGCCCATCCCGCCCGGCCGGCTGTTCGCGCTGCCGGACGCGGCCGGCGCGCGGCTGCTCGCGTTCGCTCCGGGCGGCGAGGCGGAGCGGCTCGCCGGCGAGCACCGCGGCTTCGTGGCGCGCGCGGGCGTGGTCCACCGGCGCGAGCTCGCGCTCGCCGACGGCGGCCTGGTGGTGGTCGACCGGCTGGCGGGCCGCGGCACGCACGCGGTGGAGCTGCGCTGGCCGCTCGCGCACCCGGCGCCGCAGGTCCGCGAGGCCACCGCCGCCGAGGCCGCCGCGCTCGCGCGCCTCGCCCGGCTGGCCCGCCTGCGCCGGCCCGCGGATCCGGCGCGGGTGATCGAGGTGCCGCTCGGCCCGGCCGGACACCTCCTCGTCGCGTTCTCGGCGCCGGCGGGCCTCGCGCCCGAGCTGGCGCCCTCGCTGCGCTCGCCGGGCTACGGCGAGCTCGTCCCCGCGTCCGTCGCGACGCTGGCCGGCCCGCTGGCCTGTCCGGCCGCGCTCGCCACGCTGTTCCTCCACGTCGAAGCCGAAGGGAGTCACCCCCGATGATCGAGACCCACGCCGCCGAGCCCGACCACGCCACCGACCTGCTCTCCCGCCTCGCCGCCCGCACCGCCCGGGTGGCGGTGGTGGGGCTCGGCTACGTCGGCCTGCCGCTCGCCCTCACCTTCGCCCGCCGCGGCCTGTCCGCGCTGGGCGTGGACGTCGATCCGGACAAGGCGCGCGCGGTGGGCGAGGGGCGCAGCTACCTGCGGACCGTGGACGGCGCCGCGGTGCGCGACGCGGTGCGGGACGGCCGCCTCGAGGCCACCACCGAGTTCGCCCGCGTGACCGCCTGCGACGCGGTGGTGATCTGCGTGCCCACGCCGCTCACCCGGGAGCGCGAGCCGGACCTGTCCTTCGTCGAGCGGACCGGCGAGGCGATCGCGCCGCACCTCCGCGCGGGCCAGGCGGTGGTGCTCGAGTCCACCTCGTACCCGGGCACCACCGAGGAGGTGCTGCTGCCCATCCTGGAGCGCGGCAGCGGGCTGCGCGCGGGGCGCGACTTCTTCCTGGCGTTCTCGCCCGAGCGCGAGGACCCCGGCTCGGGCGTGGCCACCCACGCCATCCCCAAGATCGTCGGCGGCTACACGCCGTCGTGCCTCGAGGCGGCGCTCGCGCTCTACGCGTCGGCGTTCGACCGCGTGGTGCCGGTCTCGTCCACCCGGGTGGCCGAGATGACGAAGCTGCTCGAGAACGTGTTCCGCAGCGTGAACATCGCGCTGGTGAACGAGCTGAAGATCCTCTGCCACCGGATGGACCTGGACGTGAACGAGGTCATCGACGCCGCGTCCACCAAGCCGTTCGGCTTCATGCCGTTCCAGCCCGGCCCGGGCCTGGGCGGCCACTGCATCCCCATCGACCCGTTCTACCTGACGTGGAAGGCGCGGCAGTTCGAGTTCCAGACGCGCTTCATCGAGCTGGCCGGCGAGGTGAACACCGAGATGCCGCGCTACGTGGTGCACCGGACCATGGAGGCGCTCGACGCGCGCGGCCGCACGCTGAAGGGCGCGAAGGTGCTGGTGCTGGGCATCGCCTACAAGAAGGACGTGGACGACATGCGCGAGAGCCCGGCGGTCCGCATCATCGAGCTCCTGCAGGAGCGCGGCGCGGAGGTGGTCTACCACGACCCCTACGTCCCCCGGGTCCCGCGCATGCGCCAGCACCGGCTCGACATGGTCAGCGTGCCGCTCACCGACGAGGCGCTCGAGACCGCCGACGCGGTGCTGGTCGCCACCGACCACGGCTGCGTGGACTACGCGCGCGTGGTGGAGCGCGCCCGCCTGGTGGTGGACACGCGCAACGCCTGCCGCGCGGTGCGCGTCGGGCGCGAGAGGATCGTGAAGGCCTGAGCGGGCCCGGCCCGGCGGACCCGCGGGGCGCTCGCCGCGGGATGCGGTGAAGCGCGGGCGCTGGGCCCGTGCTACATGGGCGGGATCAGGCTCCCGAGGTCCCGCTTGCGCACCGCCCGACTGCTCGTCCCCCTCCTGCTGCTCGCCGCCGCCTTCCCCGGCGCCGCCGCGCCCGGCGTGCAGGACGCGCCCGACGCGCGCCTCGGCACGCTCGAGGCCATGCGCGCGGAGCTGGCCCGCTCGATGGAGCGGCTCCGGCTGAAGGGCTACGAGGCGCCCTACTTCGCGTCGTACCAGGTGACCGAGGTGGCGCGCGAGGAGGTGAGCGGGCGCTACGGGGCCATCTTCGACGACCGCTCGCGGCGCGACCGGAGCCTGGCGGTGGACCTGCGGGTGGGGAGCTACGAGCTCGACTCGTCCGCGCCGGAGGAGAACACCATCGTGATCGGCGGCGGCGACGCCGGGCCGGGCTGGTACGCGCCCCGCGACGCGCCGCTCGACGGCGACGTGGGCGCGCTCCGGAACGCGCTCTGGCTCGCCACCGACGAGAAGTACAAGGAGGCGCTCTCCTCGTACTTCAAGAAGAAGTCGCGCGCGGTGTACCGTCAGGACGACGCCGACCGGCCGCCCAGCTTCTCCCGCGAGCCGCCCGCCCGCCACGTGGACCCACCGCGCCCGTTCGCGTTCGACCGCGCGCGCTGGAAGGGCGTGGTGCGCGAGGTCACCGCCCGGTTCCGCGAGCACCCCGACGTCTTCGACGCGCAGCTCCGGGTCTCGGCCGAGAAGCAGGTCCGCTGGTTCACCTCCAGCGAGGGGTCGGCGCTCGTGACCGAGCGGACCGTCTACTCCGTCCACCTCGAGGCCGTGGCGCGCGCGCCGGACGGCCAGCTCCTTGAGGACGGCCGCGACTTCTACGCCCGCAGCGAGGCCGAGCTGCCCTCGCCCGAGGCGCTCCGCGCGGCCGCCGGCACCGTCATCGCCGAGCTGGAGGCGCTGCGCCGCGCGCCCGCCATCGACCCGTACACCGGCCCGGCGGTGCTCGAGCCGGAGGCGGCGGGCGTGCTGTTCCACGAGGCGGTGGGCCACCGGCTCGAGGGCGAGCGGATGGAGGACGAGCAGGACGGCCAGACGTTCAAGGGACAGGTGGGGCGGCCGGTGCTGCCGCCGTTCCTGACGGTGGTGGACGATCCCACCGCCGATCGCGTGGACGGCGTCGCGCTGAACGGCACCTACGGCTTCGACGAGCAGGGCGTCCCGGCGCGCCGCACGGTGCTGGTCCGCGACGGCCGGCTGGAGAGCTTCCTGCTCTCGCGCCGTCCGGTGAAGCCGTTCGACCGCTCCAACGGCCACGGCCGCGCCCAGGCCGGGCGCCAGCCGGTGGCGCGCATGGCGAACCTCGTGGTGGAGTCGCGCAAGCGCGCCGGCGCGGCCGAGCTGAAGCGCATGCTGATGGCCGAGGCGCGGCGGCAGGGCAAGCCGTACGGGCTCGTCATCCGCGACATCACCGGCGGCAACACCAACACCATGTCGATGGGGTACCAGGCGTTCAAGGGCACCCCGCGCCTGGTGTACCGGGTGGACGCCCGCACCGGCGCGGAGGAGCTGGTCCGCGGCGTGGAGCTGGTCGGGACGCCGCTCACCGCGATCAACAAGGTCCTCGCCACGGGCGAGCGCCCCCGCGTCTTCAACGGCTACTGCGGCGCGGAGAGCGGCTACGTACCGGTGTCCACCGTCGCGCCGGCGGTGCTGATCGCCGAGCTGGAGCTGCAGCGGGTGGCGCGCGCCACCGACCGCAGCCCCATCCTGCCGGCGCCCTGGAGCGAGCGCGGCGCCACCCCGCCCGCCGCGGCGCCGCCCACCGCGCCCGCCCCCGTCCCTGCGCCGCCGCCGGCGCACCCCGCCGTCCCGCCGGAGCAGCCGGAGCACGCCCGATGAGCACGCCCACCTCGACCCCCCTCCCCGTCCCGCCGCTCGAGTCGATCCTCCTCCAGCCGCGCCGCGCCGCGCTGGACGCGTTCGCGCGCGCCGGGTGGCGGCCCTACGCCACGCCCATCTCGCTCGACGCCGAGCGGCGCCGCCTGCTCAACATCGATCTCACCGAGCCGGAGATGGCGTTCCTCGACGCGGAGGGCGGCCTCGCCGCGGTCGCGAGCGTCGAGACCGATCGCGAGGGCCGGGTCACGAACGTGGAGGTGGTGGGCGCCGAGCCGGCCGATCCGGTGCGGGTGGCGCTCGCGCTCGTCGGCGAGGTGGGCCCGCCGCGCACCGGCGGCGGCGGCGAGGCGCGCGAGTGGATCTGGGGCCCGGAGTCCGGGGCCGCGCTGGAGGTCGGCGGCGAGCCGGCGCGGGTGTGGATGTGCGCGGAGCGGGCCTACGGCGACCGGCTCTGGCTGGTGGCGAGCGTGGTCCGCCGCGGCTGACCGCCCGCGGGGGCGTCCGCGCCCGCCAGCCGGAGCAGCAGCGGCGCCACGCCGGTGAGGTCCCTCACCTGCTCCACCTCCGCGGCGGCGCGCCCGAAGCCGAGCAGCGGTACCGGCGCCAGGGTGTGGTTGCGCAGCGAGAGGTCCTCCAGGTTGCCGTGGTCGCTCGTCACCACCAGCGCGTCCTCCGGCCCGAGCCCGTCCACCAGCGCCCGCAGGAACGCGTCCAGCCGCCCGAGCGCGTCCAGCGCGCGCTCCATCGAGCGGGCGTGGCCCGCCTCGTCGGTCTCGAAGAACTCGAACAGCGCGAGATCGTGGCCGGCAGCGAGGCGCAGCAGGATCTCCGCCGCCTCCTCCGGCGCGCGCCGGGGCAGCGACACCCCGAGGCCGCGCGCGCGCTCCCCGGTGAGATCGTGGGTGAGCCCCTCCCCGCGGCGCGCGTCCTCCAGCGTCCGGAACCGGCCGCCGCCCGCCGCGTAGGCCACCGTGGTCGCGGCGGCGCGGGCCCGGCGGCGGGAGCCCGCCAGGGCGGGCTCGGGCGCGCCGTCGGCCGCGTGGCCGAGCGCGCGGAGGTAGGCGACGGGGTACGCGTTCGCGAACGCGCCGCGGCGCCCCGCGGCCGCGAGCGCGCGGAACAGCGATCGCTCCTGGAGCAGCGCCCGCAGCGGCGCGTTGGGGAAGCCGAGCAGGTGGCGGCCGAGGTGCGCCGGCGCGTTCTCGCCGGTGAGCAGGGTGGCCTGGCCGGTGGCCGACTGCGGCCGGCCCGCCACGCCCAGGCAGGCGTCGGCCAGCGCCGCCCGGCCGCCGCGCGGCAGGGGCGCGCCGCCGCCGTCCGCGAAGCGCGAGAGCAGGAAGTCCCCGCGGGCGAGCGGATTCGTCGCCGGGTCGCGGTCGCCGGCGCCCACCCCGTCCACGAACACGAACAGCGTCGTCACCCCGGGATCATAACGCGCCACCCCGCGCCCCACCCGCCGCGCTCCGGACGCCCCGCCGCCCCCCGAGACGCGGAGTCGCTCCGGCGCTATCCTCCGGCCGCCTTCCGGACCCCCGAGCGCGCGCACCATGCCCAGACTCCCGGACTTCCCCGCCGACTGCACCATCACCTTCGACGGCCGCGCCGTACCGGCGCGCCGCGGCGAGTCGATCGCCTCGGCGCTGCTCGCGGACGGGCGGCCGCTCCTGGCGCGCAGCGCCAAGTACCACCGCCCGCGCGGCCCGTTCTGCCTGGCCGGCTCCTGCGGCAGCTGCCTGGTGCGGGTGGACGGGCTGCCCGACCAGCGCGCCTGCCGCACCGCGTGCGCCGACGGCCTCACGGTCGAGACGCAGAACGCGCTCCCCGACGCGGCGCACGACCTGCTCGGCGTCATCGACCGCGCGTTCCCGCACGGCCTCGACCACCACCACCTCGCCACCTGGAACCCGCTCGCGAACCGCGCCGCGGTGGCGTTCTCGCGCCAGCTCGCCGGCCTGGGGAAGCTCCCCGGCCCGGAGCGCGCCGCGGGGCCGCTCCCGCCCGCGCCGCGCGAGGAGGCGTTCGACGCGCTGGTGGTGGGGGCCGGGCCGGCGGGGCTCGCCGCGGCGGAGGCGCTGGCCGGGGCCGGGCGGCGCGTGCTGCTCGCCGACGCCGAGCCGGCGCCGGGCGGCCGGCTGCGCTGCCGCCTCGAGCTCCCCGGCGATCCGCCGCTGGCGTGGGCGTCGGCGGCGGCCGCGCGCGTCGCGGCGGCCGGCGGCGAGGTGGCCTCCGCCACGACGGTGCTCGGGCTCTGGCGCGACGGCGGCGCCCCGCTCGCCGCGCTCGCGCCCGCCTCCGGCGCGCTGCGCCTGGTGCGGCCGGCGGCGATCCTGATCTGCGCCGGCGGGCACCCGCAGCCGCCCGGGCTGGAGGACGACGACCGGCCCGGCGTCGTCGCCGGCCGCGGGCTGGCGCGCGCGCTCGCCGAGCACGGCGTGGTGCCGGGGCGGCGCGCGGTGGTGCTGGGCGGCGGGCCCGAGCCGGAGGCGCTCGCGGCGCGGCTCGCCGCGGCGGGCGTGGAGGTGGAGCGGGTGGAGGCGGCGGAGGGACGCGTCCTCGGACGGGCCCGGGTGCGCGGCCTCGCGCTCGCGGACGGCCGCCGGGTGCGCTGCGACGTGCTGGCCGTGGCGACGCCGCCGGCGCCCGCGACCGAGCTGGCGCGGTCGATGGGGGCGCCGGTGGCGCTCGACCCGGCGCTGGGCGCGTTCGCGCTCCAGGTGGACGGGCGGGGCCACACGGGGGTCCCGGGGCTCCTCGCCGCGGGCGAGGTGACCGGGGCGATGGACGCGGCGCGCGCGGCCGAGGCCGGGCGGCGCGCGGGGGAGGCGGCCCGTGGGTAAGCGGCTGGTGTGCGCGTGCGAGGACGTGTCGCTGGAGGAGGTGCGCCGCGCGTTCGCGGCGGGCCACCGCGACCTCGAGTCGGTGAAGCGGGTCACCGGGCTCGGCACCGGGCCATGCCAGGGCAAGTCCTGCGTGACGCGCGTCGCGCAGGAGCTGCTCCGGCTCGGGGCCACGCCGGCCGAGATCCAGCCGTTCACCGCCCGCACCCCGGTCCAGCCGGTGCCGCTCGCGGCGCTGGCCGCGCTCGATCCCGCCGGGCTGCCGCTCGACGACGGCGTGCCGCTCCCGCCGCCCGCCGCGGATGCCTCGTCGGGCCCGCCCTCCCCGGCCGCGCACCCGCAGCCGGACCCGCTCCCGGCCCGCGCGGACGTGGTGATCGTGGGCGGCGGGATCCAGGGGCTGGCGATCGCGTACGAGCTGGCGCGGCGGGGCGTGCGCGACGTGCTGGTGCTGGAGCAGGGATACCTGAACGCCGGCGCCTCCGGGCGGAACGGCGGCGGGGTCCGCGCGCAGTGGACCACCCCGACCATGATCCGCCTCGCCCGCCGCTCGCTCGAGCTGTGCGACCGGTTCGCGGTGGAGATGGGCATCAACGTCTGGTTCCGCCGCAGCGGCTACCTGTTCCTCGCGCCCACCGCCGAGCAGGTGACGCGGATCGAGAAGAACGCCGAGCTGCACCGGCGCGAGGGGCTGCGCACCCGGGTGATCGGGCCGGACGAGGCGCTGCAGGTGGTGCCGGAGCTGGACCCGCGCCGGTTCCGCGCCGCGGCCTGGAACCCGGACGACGGCGTGGTGTTCCCCTGGCCGTTCCTGTGGGGCTACGCGTCGCGGGCCGAGGCGCTCGGCGCGAAGGTCCGGACGTTCACCCGCGTCACGGGCTTCGACACCGCGGGCGCGCGCGTGACCGCGGTGCGCACCGATCGCGGCCGGGTGGCGTGCGAGCTGGTGGTGGTGGCCGCCGGCGCGTGGTCTCGCGACGTGGCCGCGCTCGCCGGGGTCTCGCTCCCGAACCGCCCCACCCGCCACGAGATCCTGGTGACCGAGCCGCTCAAGCCCTGGCTCGGGCCGCTCGTGTCCGTGCTGGGGAACGGCCTGTACTTCTCGCAGTCGCAGCGCGGCGAGATCGTGGGCGGCATGGGCGATCCCGAGGAGCCCGAGGGCGTGGTGCAGGGCTCGACCCTGCGCTTCCTGGCCCGCTTCGCCCGCGCCGCGGTGGAGACCGTGCCGCGGCTCGGCGAGGTGAAGGTGATCCGCCAGTGGGCGGGCTGCTACGACGTCACCCCGGACAACAACCCGGTGCTGGGCCCGGCCGGCTTCGAGAACTTCCACCAGTGCTCCGGCTTCGTCGGGCACGGGTTCATGATGGCGCCGGCGGTGGCCGAGCGGTACGCGGACTGGCTCGCCGGCCGGGGCAAGGACGAGATCTTCGAGCGCTTCACCCTGGGCCGATTCGAGTCCGGCGCGGTCGCCCGGGAGGACTTCATCATCGGGTAGCGGTAATCTGCCCGGATGCCACTCGGGAAGAAGATCGCGTTCCTCGGGACGGGGAACATGGCCGAGGCCCTGGTGAAGGGCCTGCTGCGGGCCGGGACCGCCAGCCGCGAGGAGATCCTCTGCTCGGAGCCGCGGGCCGAGCGGCGCGCGGAGATCCAGGCGCGCTACGGCGTGGAGACCTCCGGGGACAACCGTGCCCTCGCCGAGCGGGCCGACATCGTGGTCATCTCGGTGAAGCCGCAGATCATCGAGCACCTGCTGGTGGAGATCGCCCCGGCCATCGACCACCGGAAGCTCGTGATCTCCATCGCGGCCGGCATCCCCATCCTCGCCATCGCCCGCAAGCTCGGCGCCGGAGTCCGCATCGTCCGCGTCATGCCCAACACGCCGGCGCTGGTGGGCGCGGGCGCGACCGCGCTGGCCCGCGGCGCGCACGCCACCGACGCCGACCTGGAGCAGGCGCGCGCGCTGTTCCAGTCGGTCGGCACCACCGAGGTGGTGGAGGAGCCGCTGCTCGACGCGGTGACCGGCCTCTCCGGCTCCGGCCCCGCGTTCGTGTTCCTCGCCATCGAGGCGCTCGCCGACGGCGGCGTGAAGGTCGGCCTGGCGCGGCCGGTGGCGATGGCGCTCGCGGCGCAGACGGTGCTCGGCTCGGCGAAGCTCGTGCTCGAGACCGGCGAGCACCCGGGGCGCCTCAAGGACCAGGTCACCAGCCCCGGCGGCACGGCCATCGCGGGCGTCCACGCGCTGGAGGTGGGCGGGCTGCGCGCCGCGCTCATCGCCGCGGTGGAGGCCGCCACCCGCCGCTCCCGCGAGCTGGGCGAGAAGGCGGCCAAGTGATCCGCCCCGGCGCCCGCACCGCCGCGCTCGCCGCCGCGCTCGCGCTGGCGGCCTGCCGCACCACCGCCGGCGCGGTGCTGCGCGTCGATCCCCCGCCCTCCGAGCCGGGCGCGGTCGCCGACGCGCAGCAGTACCGGATCGCCCGCGCCATCCGCGACGTCGTCGCGACGGACCGGATGGAGTGCCGCGAGGGCTCCGGCCCGGTGCTGCTCTCCTGCTTCCCCGCCGACGTGGGCACGCGCAGCGCGCAGGTGACGATCCAGCTCGAGCGGTCGGGCAGCGGCTACCAGGTGAGCCTGGTGGAGTCGTTCCTGGCGCTGGGCGGGCCGAAGGCGCTCTGCGCGGTGCAGGACCGCCTGATCCGCGGCATCGACGCCGAGCTGGGCGTTCCCAGCGCGAAGCCCGACGCCCGCGGCCGCTGCGCCGGACAGCCCCCGCGGTAGCGCCTCAGCGCGCGCCGCCGAGCATCGCGTCCCAGCGGCGCTGCATCTCCTCGGGCGACAGGTACGGGAACAGCTTCTTGATCTGCCTGGTCGTCCTCCTCGCCCGGTGAACCTACGGGCGCGCGGGCCGACCGTCTTGAAGGAATCTGACCTTCAGGGAGGCCCGGAAGGGCCGAGCGGCAGGTGGTTCGGGAAGGGCGCCGCGAGCCGGCGGAACCGGGGCCGGGGGGACGCCGGCGAGCGCCAGGAACTCGCGCCCGAGGTGGGCCTGGTCGGCGTAGCGGCCAGCTCGCCCGCGCCCGCGCCGAACAGGAGCCGCGCCGCGCCGGGCCGCAGCATGGCGCCTACCGAGCGCGCGCCGGGCGAGCGATCGCGCAGGTAGGGCGCGGCCCGGGCGCCCGCCACCACCGCCCGCCCGATGGCGCGGCCGGTCGCGTCGTCCGGCCCGTCGAAGAGGCGCACCGGATCCCCGGCGGCGCGGAAGGCGAGGTGCATGGCGCCGGTGGGCAGGAGCCGCTCGCGGCCGGCGCTCCCGGGCGCGGCCGCGTCGGCGTCCTCGGACGCCCAGAGCCGCGCCACGAACGGCCGCAGCGCAGGGATGGGGAAGCGCTGGATCATGCGCTACTCGGTGGTCTCGCAGCTCCCCCAGCCGCAGCGCGGGCAGGTGCGGCAGCCGCCGGAGAGCGACACCGGCCCCTCGCACTGCGGGCAGAGCTCGCCGTTGCGGGTGGCGCCGCTCACCAGCACCTGCTTCTCCCGCGAGCCGTCGCGGTAGACCGTGATGCCCTTGCACCCCAGCTCGAACGCGAGCCGGTAGGCGCACGCCACGTCCTCGACCGACGCGGTGCGCGGCAGGTTGATGGTCTTCGAGACGCCGTTGTCCACGTGGCGCTGGAAGGCGGCCTGCATGCGCACGTGCGCCTCGGGGGTCACGTCGTGCGCGGTCGCGAACACCCGCGCCACCGCGTCCGGCACGCCGGCCACGCCCCGCGCCCGGCCGGCCGCGCGCACCGCGGGCAGCGCCGCCTCGGCCCCCGCGGCGCGGAGCGCGCGGCCGAGCGCCGGGTGCTCCTCCGGCAGCGCCGCGTCGTCGAGCGCGTGCCGCACGTACGTGAGCGCGAACAGCGGCTCGATGCCCGAGGAGCAGCCCGCGATGATGGCGAGCGTGCCGGTGGGCGCGATGGTGGTGACGGTGGCGTTGCGCCGGGGACGGCCGCCCGAGCGCGCGGGCGCGCTGCTCGCGAAGCCCGGGAACGCCCCGCGCTCGGCGGCGAGCGCCTCGCTCGCCGCGTGCGCCTCGCGCTGCACGAACCCCATCACCTCGCCCGCGAGCGCCAGCGCCTCCGGCGCGTCGTAGGGGATCCCGAGCGCGACGAGCAGGTCCGCCCAGCCCATCACCCCGAGCCCGATCTTCCGGTTGCGCCGCGAGATCTCCGCGATCTGCGGCAGCGGCCAGACGTTCACGTCGAGCACGTCGTCGAGCAGCCGCACGCCGTCGCGCACGCACGCGCCCAGCCGCTCGAGGTCCACCCGCCCGCCGCGCTCGAACCGCGCCAGGTTCACCGAGCCGAGCGTGCACGCCTCGAACGGCAGCAGCGGCTGCTCGCCGCACGGGTTCACCGCCTCGAACCGCCCCAGGTCCGGGGTGGGGTTGGCCGCCTCGACGCGATCGAGGAACACCAGGCCCGGCTCGCCCGAGGCCCAGGCCGAGGCGGCGATGCGCTCCAGCAGCCCGGCCGCGTCCACCTCGCGCACCACCGCGCCGCCGCGCGGGTGGCGCAGCGCCCAGCCTCCGCTGCGCGCGGCCGCGTGGAAGAGCGCGTCCGGCGCGGACACCGAGATGTTGAAGTTCTCCAGCCCCGCGGCGCGCTTCGCGTCCACGAACTCGAGCACGTCCGGGTGGTCGGCGGCGAGCACCGCCATGTTCGCGCCGCGCCGCACGCCGCCCTGCTTGATGATCTCGGTCGCGGCGTCGTAGACGCGCATGAAGGACACCGGCCCGCTCGCCACGCCGTGCGTGGTCTTCACCACGTCGCCGCGTGGCCGGAGGCGCGAGAACGAGAACCCGGTGCCGCCGCCGGACTGGTGGATGAGCGCCGCCCACTTCAGCGCGTCGAAGATGGCGGCGAGGTCGTCGTCCACCGGCAGCACGAAGCAGGCGGCGAGCTGGCCGTGCGCCCGCCCGGCGTTCATGAGGGTGGGCGAGTTCGGCAGCAGCTCGAGCGCCGCCATCCGCGCCTCGAACCGCTCCGCCCAGAGCGCCCGCGCCGCCGGGTGCTCGGCCGCCGCAACCGCCTGCGCCACGCGGCGGAACATCGCCTCGGGGGTCTCGATCACCTGCCCGCCCTCGTCGCGCAGCAGGTAGCGCCGCTCGAGCACGTGCCGGGCGTTCTCGCCGAGCCGGACCATGAGGGGGAATGTAGCCGGGTGGCGGGCCCGCCGCCGGGGGCACGCGCGCCGAGGGCCCGGCCGGTCCCGCGCCGGAAGGAGGCGCGCGCCCTTGCCGCACCTGCGGGGGGCTCCCAGATTCGCTCCGCGGCGAGGCCGCTTCACGCGTGCAGGAGGCACGGATGGACGACAAGGACAGGGACCGGCGCCGGAACGGCGGGGGCATGACGGTGCGCGAGGCGGGCCGCCTCGGCGGCGAGGCGCGCAAGGAACAGCTGGGCTCGAAGGGCTACGCGGAGCTGGGCCACAAGGGCGGGCAGCGGGTGCGCGAGCTCATCGAGGAAGGCAAGCAGGCCGAGCGGAAATGAGGGAGGGCCCGCGGAGCGCACGCTTGCGGGCCATCCCGACCGGTGCGAGAAAGGGCGCATGCGACGCGCCCTCTCCCTTGCCCTCGCCCTGCTCGCCCTCGCGGCGTGCGCCCCCCGAGCCACCATCCCCGATGCCGAGCGCGAGCGCATCTCGCGCTCGCTCGACGGCGCCCAGCGCTACCTGCGCGTGGCCGCCTACGCGGGGCCGCTCTGGGGCGACACCGGCAAGGTGTTCCTCTCCGACGCACCGCCCGCCGAGGTGGATCTGGTGGAGACGCCCGGCGGCGAGCCCATCGCCCCGCCGGCCGCGGAGCGCGTGCTGCCGCCCGGCACGCCGGTGCGGGTGGACGAGATCGAGGTGCCGACCGGCTGGATGATCTCGCAGCGCGTCGTCACCACGCCCCGGTACCACCCGTGGGCGTACGTGAAAGTCGCCGGCGATTCGCGCCCGCACGTGATCGTGCTCTCGCAGACCGCCGCCAGCCTGGAGGACGTCCGCGGCGAGCTGGAGCGGCTGCTCACCGCCGACGACCCGAGCGCCGTGTTCGCTGCGCTGCCGCCCGAGCACCGGCAGGCGGTCATGCGCAAGGAGGCGCTCGAGGGGATGAGCGCCCGCGCGCTCGAGATGGCGTGGGGCGTGCCCGAGCGGAAGCGCATCGACCGGCCCGCCGGCACCGAGGAGTGGTCGTGGGCCGAGGGGAAGCGGCGCGCGTTCCTGCGCGACGACCGGGTCGAGCGGCTGGTGAGGCAGCGGTAGGGGGGCCGCGGTTCTTCAGGCTGTCGAGGGGGCCGCGGCGGGGCGGCTTCGCGGGTGTGGCCGGGCCGGGGCAGCGGGGCTTGGCTGAGACGGGCCCGGCGGGATCGGGAGCGGTTGCGCGTGCCCGGAACCGGGAGCGCGCGATCGGCTCACGAGAAGCGCGAGGGCGGGGCGCGGGGCGCGGTTGGCTCGGTTGCGGCGCGAGGCCGTGGGGGGCGGCGGGCGCGGGTGGCGGCGGATGGCTTGGCGTCGCGGGGCACCCGTTTGTCTCTGGGTGAAGGCTTGACGCGCTCCGAGCAAGGAGCAGTTCGCGCCTGCGGATCCACCGCTGGGCAGGCGTCTGGCGCGCTCGCTCGGCGGCGCTGCGGCGAGCGGGCGTGAGCCGAGGGGGCGCGGGGCCCTGGGCGCGTTCGCGCGTCCTGGGCGATCCTCGTGCGTTTTACGGAGCGCGAAATTCGGGTTCCCTGTCCAGTTCGGGCGCCCGAACCAAATGCACCCAGCCGGGCCGAGCCGCCCGATGCGTGCCCACTCGCGCTCGCTCCGGCCGCGCGCGTCCCCCACGCGACCGACGCCGCAACGCCTTCCGCCAAGCCCAGCTCGGTGGACTGGCTCGACGGCGATTCGGCGCGCATGCACCTCACCGTCTCCAAGGCTTTCCTGAAGAAGCTCGACGCGGCCCGCGACGCGCTCTCGCACGGCATGACCGGCGCCTCGCGCGAGCGCGTGCTCGAGGCGGCGCTGGACGCGTTGCTCGCGGAGCGTGCGCGGCGAACGGGGCTCACGGCACGACCCCAGAAGACCCGCCGGCCCGCGAAGCCTGACCACATCCCTGCCCACGTTCGCCGCGAGGTCTGGAAGCGCGACGGCGGGCGGTGCACCTTCGCGCTGCCATCCGGTGAGCCCTGCGGCTCCACGCACCGGCTCGAGCTCGACCACGTGGTCCCACGGGCACGCGGCGGGACCTCGACCGCGGACAACCTTCGCATTCGTTGCCGGGGGCACAACCTCGAGGAGGCGCGGCGGATCTTCGGGGACCGGGTGATGGACGCGTACACCTTCGCTCGGCGCGGCAGCTCGGGCCGAGACGCTCTCGCGCGACCTGGGCCGAGCTCGGAGCTGCGTTCGGGGACCGGCGCCTAGCGCCGGCGGCGCTCGCCACCGTGGCCGCCACCGCCACTGCCACCACCGCCGCCGTGCCCTCGGCCGCGGCCGTGCCCGTGCCCTCGGTGGCCGCCCCGGTCGCCGCGATCTCCGCGGTCGCCTCGCTCGCCGCCGCGATCGCGGGGTGCGCGATCGGGCTCCGAGGGGGTCACGCCCACGGCGACGCAGTACACCGTGCCGGCGCGGAGCTGGCGGACGACGTCCGCCTCGCTCGCCACGGGGTCGCGGAACAGCGTCGCGGCCTTCCCGATCTCGGCGAGCTCGTGCGCGCCGGAGCCGCCGGTGCAGGGCAGGCTCATGTGATCGGCGGCCTCGATGGCGAGGTCGTTCGCGGGTCCCTTGCGCCGCGCGTTCAGCCCCTCGATCGCCGACAGGCCGTCGAGCGTGAACACCACGTCGCCGCAGGGGCGCTCCACGGTCTTGTCGTAGGGGTGGGCGGCCACCGCGGCGCCGCCGAGCTGCCGCACGCGCGCGAGCACCTCGCGCACGGGCCAGGGCCGCGCGGCGCCGAACAGCTGGACGGGCGCGGGCACCGCGGCGGGGTCGGGGAAGAAGCAGAGGAAGTGGCCGCGATCGGTGGTCACCTCGACGCCGCACAGCGCGACCAGCCCCTCGTCCCGCGCGGCGGCCCGGATCTCCTCCAGCCCCTCGAGCGTGTCGTGATCGGTGAAGGCGACGCCGTCCAGGCCGGCCTCGCGGGCCCGCCGCACCACGTCCCGCGGCGCCAGCGCGCAACCGCGGGTGTGATGGCTGTGGACGTGCAGGTCGATGAGCATGGCGTCGCCCCGGGGTGCGGATCGGTCCCGGTGCCTTAGCACGCGCCGCGCGGCTTTTGAAGGACGCGACGCCCCGCGCCCGGGCCGCTCAGGCGAGCGCGGACGCGCGCGGCGCCGCTGCGCGCCGCTCCTCGGCCGCGCGGATCAGGTATCCCATCAGCATCAGGCTGGAGGTGTTCTCGATGGCGCGCTCGGGATCGCGCGAGATGAGGCTCGCGCTGTACGAGAGGAAGAACTGCGCCAGCTCCTCGCCGGCCTCGCGCACGATGAGCGCGTTGAGGTCCGCGGACTCCATCGTCCGGATCCGGTTGATGAAGTCCACCGCGTGGCCCTTCTTCACGCTCGCCATGCCCGCCTCCGTCCCCGCGCCGCCGCGCGACGAAATCTAGGGACCGGCGGCGCCAGGGGAACCGGTCGCGCGCGGGGCGATCCCAAAAGCGCGAGGAACGCTCGCAGCTTGGAGCGGTCGCAGGTTTGACACCGGCATGGGCGTCTGGCACAACCTGAAGGGGGAACGCGCCGGCGGGGGCGAGGGTGTTGCGTGCCGGGGAAGGGGAGAGCGCGATGCACTTCACGGGCGTGAAGGTCTTCTCCGCCACCAAGGCCAAGGAGCGCGAGGAGCTCGGCGAGACCGTCACGCGCTGGCTTCGGTCCAACGACGTCGAGGTGGTGGACCGCGTCGTCTCCCAGTCGAGCGACGACGAGTTCCACTGCCTGAGCATCGTGATCTTCTACCGGCCGCGCGAGGCGCAGGCGCCGGCCCAGGGCCCGGGCGGCTCGCGGGGCTAGGTGGCGCCGCCGGCGGGCGGCTCGGGCGGGCGCGGGAGCTCCCTCGGCTGCGCGGCGGGCGGGCCGGGCGGCCCCCCCTTCCCGCTCGCGGCGTCCTTGAAGTTCCGGATCGCCTTGCCGAGGCCTTCGCCGAGCTGGGGCAGCTTCTTCGTCCCGAAGAGCAGCACCACCACGACCAGGATGATCAGCAGCTCGCCCATTCCCAGCTCTCCCATCGCGCGCCCCCACCCGCTCCCGGCGGTTTCGATACACTCGTTCGGGCTGGCGCGCCAGCGCCGCAGCGCGCGCCCCTTCCGTTCGACCCCCACGCCGCGGCGCGCGCGTGGTACGGAGCGGCCATGAGGCTCAAGCAGCGACCGGAGGACTTCCAGGTGACGGAGTCCTGGAAGTTCGACGAGGACCCCCGCGGCGCCTGGTTCGTCTACCTGATGGACAAGCAGAAGCTGTCGACCTTCGAGGCGGTCGACCGCATCTGCACGCGCTTCAAGATCCCGCGGGCGTCGGTGAGCTACTGCGGGCTGAAGGACAAGCAGGGGCGCACCACCCAGCTCGTCGCCCTCGAGCGCCGCGAGATCGAGCTGCAGGACACCGACCTGCGCCTCAAGCCGCTGGGCCGGAGCCGCACGCGGCTGTCCGCCGCGAACACCACCTCCAACCGCTTCGCGGTGACGGTGCGCGACCTCGGCGAGGACGACGTGGCGCGCCTGCCCGCGTCGGTGGCCGAGGTGCGCCGGCTCGGGGTGGTGAACTACTTCGACTCGCAGCGCTTCGGCTCGCTGAAGCACGGCCAGGGCTTCATCGTGAAGGACCTGATGCGCGGCGACTTCGAGATCGCGCTGCGCAACGTCCTGGCCCGCCCGAGCGAGCTGGACCAGTCCGGCGACGCGAAGGTGAAGGCGTTCTGGAAGGAGCACTGGGGCGAGTGGGACCGGCGCAACCCGAACCCGGGCGCCGAGCGCTACCAGGCGGTGGTGAAGTGGCTGCGCGATCACCCGGAGGACTACCGGGGCGCGCTGCTCCGCACCGAGCCGCGCTGGCGCGGGCTGCAGGTGTTCGCCTACCAGAGCTGGCTCTGGAACGAGGGCGTGAAGCAGTACCTGCGCGAGGTGGTGGGGATCCAGCGGCTCGTGTCCCTGCGCTACCAGGCCGGGTCGCTCCTGTTCCCGCGCGAGCTGGACGCGGCGCTGGTGCGGCTGCTCTCGTCGAAGACCTTCCCGCTGCTCGCGCCGTCCACCCGCTTCGACGACCCGGCGGTGGAGCGCGCCGCGCTGTCGGTGCTCGGCCGCGAGGACATGGGGCTCGCGGACCTGGCGGTGCCGGGGACGCCGGAGATCCACTTCGACCCCGAGGAGCGGCCGTTGTTCTCGTTCCCGGGCCGCCTCGCGGTGGGCGAGGCGCGCCCGGACGAGCTGAACCGCGACCGGTTCCGGGTGAACGTCGCCTTCACGCTGCCGCCCGGCGCGTACGCGACGCTGGTGGTGAAGCGGCTGTTCCACTGGACGCTCGAGCCGCGCCGCGCGCGCGAGGGCGTCCGGTCCCGGGCGCCCGCGCCGTCCACGCGGGGCGCGCCGGAGGCGGAACAGCCGGTCGAGGCGCCGCGGGCGCCCGCCGCGCCGAAGGGCTTCCTGGCCCGGAAGCGCGCCGAGAAGGCGGCGCGCGCGGAGCGTCGCGCGGCGGGCAAGGCGACGGCGAAGCCGAGGCGCTGAGCCGCGGGGCGAGCGGGGCCGAGGTCCTCAGCACGGCCGCGGGTCGGCCCACTCCCACACCAGCGTGCCCTCGCGCGCCCGGTCCTGGAGCAGCTCGGCGACCAGGTCCAGATCCGCCTCGGGCGGCACGTCGATCGCGACGATCTTCGGGCGCAGCAGCTCGTGCGTGCAGCCCACCTCGAGCAGGCGCTCCAGCAGCCCCTGCACCGGGCGCTCACCGAGCTCCGCCCGCGCGTCGAGCGCCAGGCGGAGCGTGCGGTGGCCCCCCTTCTCCACCACGTCGTCGAGGCGCGGGCTCTCGTCGCCCTCCACCGCGGCCGCGCTCACCACGTCGTCGCGCGAGACGCCGTAGGCGAAGAACGGGCAGCTCTCCACCCGAAAGCGGCCGCTGCCCAGCGGCTCCGCCCAGATCCAATCCTCGGCGGGCCCGGGCTCCCCGGGCGCCCGGTCCAGCGGCACCCGGACTCGCACCAGCCCCTCGGCGGCCTCGAGCTCGACGGTCATCGACGCGGCACCCCCGACCGAATCTACCCGGGGCCGAGCCGCTCGGCGATGGCCTCCGCGAGGTCTCGGCCGGTGTAGTGCGCCGGGACGGCGCCCACCGGGAGCCCCGCCTCGCGCAGCGTGTCCGCAGTGGTGGGCCCGATCGCCGCGATCAGCACCCCTCGGAGGAGGGCCGACCGGTCCCCGAGCGCCGCCAGCACGGCCGCCACCGCCGAGGGGGACGCGAACGCGACCGCCGCGACCTCACCGGCCGCGAGCCAGCCCGCCAGGTGCGCCAGCGCCTCGGCGGGCGCGGGGACCGTCCGGTACGCCTCGACCGCGGTCAGCTCGGCCCCGGCGGCGAGGAGCCCGGCCACGGTCTCGGGCCGGCCCTCGGCCGGGCGCGGGAACAGCACCCGCCGGCCGCGGATGTGGTCGCCCAGGGTGCGGGCGAGCACGTCTCCCTTCGCCTCGACCGGCACCACGTCCGGCGCGCGCACCGCCGCCGCCAGCCGCTCGGCGGTGGCGGGCCCGACGGCGGCGAGGCGGAGCCGGCCCAGGGCGGCCGGATCGAGGCCGAGCGCGCGCAGCCGCTCCACCGTCCGGTCCACCGCGTTCGCGCTGGTGAACACCGCCCAGTCGAAGCGGTCGAGCGCGCGGAGCGCGGCGTCGAGCGGCGCGGGATCGGCGGGCGGAGCGAACGCGATCGAGGGGAGCGCGCGCACCTCCGCGCCCAGCGCCTCGAGCCGGGCCGCGAGCGCGTCCTTGCCCTCGGAGCCCTTGCCCCGGGTCACCACCACGGTGCGGCCGGCCAGCGGCCGCGCGGGCGCGGCAGGCACCGCGTCCCCCTACCCGCGCTTCGGCGCGGCGAGCCCGGGCGCCTTGCCCTCGGTCTCGCGCAGGATCTGGTCGGCGCCGCGCGAGAGCAGCTCGTCGGCCAGCGACTCGCCCATCGCGCGCGCCTCGGCGTAGGCGCCGGTCCGCTCGCCGCGGATGACCCGGGCGCCGTCGAGCGAGGCGACCAGCGCGCGGATGGTGACCTTGCCGCCGGCGAGCGTGGCGTGGCCGGCGATGGGCACCTGGCAGCCGCCCTCGATGCGCGCGAGGAAGCCGCGCTCCGCCTCGATGCGGACGCGCGTGTCCGGGTCCTCGAGCGCGGCGAGCCGCGCCAGCGTCGGCGCGTCGTCGGCGCGCGCCTCCAGCGCCAGCGCGCCCTGCGCCACCGCCGGCAGCATCTCCTCGGGCGGGAACACGTAGGTGGCGTGCTCGGCCAGGCCCAGGCGGCGCAGGCCGGCGTAGGCGAGCACCACCGCGTCCAGCCCCTCCGACGCCTTGCGGAGGCGCGTCTCCACGTTGCCGCGCACCATCTCCATCTGGAGATCGGGGCGGAGCGCCTTGAGCTGCGCGGAGCGGCGGAGGCTGGAGGTGCCCACCCGCGCCCCCTTCGGCAGCGCGGCGAGCGTCTTCCAGCGCGGCGAGCAGAGCGCGTCGCGCGGGTCCTCGCGCTGCGGCACGGCCGCGAGCACCAGGCCGGGCGCGAGCACGGCGGGCAGGTCCTTCATCGAGTGGACCGCCACCTCGGCGTCGCGGTTGAGGAGCGCGTCCTCGATCTCCTTCACGAACAGCCCCTTCCCGCCGACGTCGGCGAGGGGGACCTCGAGGATCTTGTCACCCCGGGTGACCAGCTCGTGGAGCCGGACCTCGAGCCCCGGCTCGCGGTCGCGGAGGAGCTGGGACACGTGGTTCGCCTGCCACTTGGCGAGGGGGCTGCGGCGCGTCGCGATGCGGATCATCCTGTCTCCGTTCATGTTCCCTGGCTGCGGACCGGCCCGGCGCCCGGCGCGGCGGCGGCGCCCTCGGCCCCGCCCTCCCGCCGTTCCCCGCCGGCCGGCTCGTTCTCGATCCCGAACAGCTCCGCGGCGGCGCCCGGGAGCGCGCTGTCGCCGGAGGAGGCCGCCTCCTTGAGGCGCGAGGTCGGCCCGTGGAGGAGCTTGTTCACGATGGCCTGGGCCATGGCCTCGACGCTCTTGCGGCCCTTGTCGTCCAGCTTCCCGCCGACCTGCGCGAGCGTGCGCTCCGCCTCGGCCCGGGCGATCCGCTCGGCGTGCCGGCGGAGCTGCGCCAGCACCGGCAGCGCGGCGCGCGCCTCGCGCTCCTTCGCGAAGGCCATCACCTCGGCCTCCACGATCGCCTCCGCGCGGATCGCCTCCCCCTGCCGCGCCTGCTTGCTGGTCGCGACGACGCGCTCCATGTCGTCCACGTCGTAGGCGTAGACGTCGGAGAGCTCGGCGCAGGCGGGATCCACGTTGCGCGGCACGGCCAGGTCGATGAGGCAGATCGAGCGGCGGCGCCGCGCCTTCATGGCGGCCTGCATCGACTCGCGCGTCACCACGTAGGTGGGCGCGCCGGTCGAGACGATCACCACGTCGGCCTCGCCGAGGAGCCGCTGCAGCTCCTCCCAGCCGCGGTAGCTGCCGTTCACCTGCGCCGCGAGCGCGAGGCCGCGCTCGGGGGAGCGGTTGGTGACGAGGATGCGATCCGCGCCGAGCACCGCCAGCGCCCTGGCCGAGAGCGCGCCCATCTTCCCGGCGCCCACCAGCAGGATGGCCCGGCCCTCCAGCCGCCCGAAGATCTTCTCGACCAGCTCGACCGCCACCTGCGACATGCTGGTGGCGCCGCGGCCGATCTCGGTCTCGGTGCGCACGCGCTTCGCGGTCGCGAACGCGCGGTTGCACAGACGCGAGAAGTAGGAGCCCGCCGCCGACGCGGCGCTGGCGAGCCCGTACGCCTCCTTCACCTGGCCGAGGATCTGCTGCTCGCCGACCACCATCGAGTCGAGGCTGGCGGCGACGCGGAACAGGTGCCGGACCGCCTCCACCCCGTCCTTCGCGTAGAGGTGGTCGGCTGCCGCGGGCGAGCGCTCGGTGAAGAAGCGGCGGGCGGCGTCGGGCCGGTCCGAGTGGACGAACACCTCCACCCGGTTGCAGGTGGAGACCACCAGCGCCTCGGTGACGCCCTCCATCGCCTTCAGCTCGCACAGCGCCGCCTTGAGCGCGTCGCCGGTCAGCGCCACGCGCTCGCGGACGTCGATGGGCGCGCTCTTGTGCGAGAGCCCGACCAGGAAGAGGCGGCGATCGCCGGTCACTGCGCCCCTCCGGTGTGGGCCGACCCCGCGTAGTCCCCGGCGTGGCGCGTGACGCCCGGCACGGTCCTCAGGGTCACCATCGAGCCCAGCACCAGCACGAACCCGACCAGGGTGAGGAGCGCGTACCGGCGGCCGTGCCAGCCGGTGTGGCGGAGCTGCACCATGGCGCCGTACAGGATCCAGACGCCCAGCGAGATGACCTGCTGCGGGTCCCAGGACCAGGGGCTCTTCCAGATCGCGGTGGCGGTGACCGTGCCGGCGATGAGCGCGATGGTGTACGAGACGAAGCCGGCGCGCACCAGCCGCTGGTTGAGCTTGTCCAGCGCGTCGAGCGAGGGCAGGCGGGAGAACAGGGCGCCGAAGCGCTTGCCCTTCACCTCGCGCTCCTGGAGCAGGTACATGAGCGCCACCGCGAACGCGAGGCCGAACAGCGCCACGCCCAGGCCGGCGGTGAGGATGTGGATGGTGACCGACTTGTGCCGCAGCGTCTCGGGCGGCACGCCCGGGTGGCCGGGGTCGCCGAACATCGCGGGCAGGAGCACGATCAGGATGAGCGGCGTGATGAACGCGCCCACGGTCGGCAGGTGGTAGCGCCGCTGGAGCACCAGGTACGCGCCCGCCAGCAGCCAGACCATCAGGACCAGCCCGCCGCGCAGGCTGAAGAACTCGCGGCCGCCGAACTCGGCGCAGCCCACGCCGATGGCGACCGCGTGGATGGCGAACGCCGCCGCGAGCAGCCAGTAGCCGGCGGTGGCGGCGCGGGCCAGGCGAGGGCGGGCGAAGTACACGATGTAGGACGTGGCGGCCGCCGCGTACATTGCGGCGGCGACGCGCAGGATGATGACGCTCATGGTCGCTTCCCCGCGGCGGACGGCCGGGCCGTCGTCGCGCGCTCTCCGGCCGAGGCTCCGGTCAAGACAGGTTCTCCAGCAGGAAACGGGCGAGGGCCTCCGCCTCCTTCCGACGTTCCTCCAGCTCGCGCGGCAGCGGGGCCTTCCCCGCCCCCGCCGTCCCGCCCTGCGCTCCGGCGCGCGGCCGCCCACCCGGCGCGGCGACGGCCGCCTGCAGCGCCGCCGCCTCGGCGAGGAACCCGGGCTGCACCTCGTAGGCGACCTCGCCCAGGATGCAGGAGTCGTTCACCGGCTCGGCGCCCAGCTCGCGCAGCTGCGCCGCCGTCTTCACCTTGTGGAGGAGCCCGTGCGGATCGCCCTCCGCGCCGAGCACCGCCATGAACCGCAGCGCGGGCTCGAGCGCGTAGCTGCGCCCCTTTCCTTCTCCCGCCAGGAGGGTCATCACGTTGCCGACGAAGTCGATGCGCCCCTGTTCGGCCCAGCTGTCGAGCATCGACTGGGTGACGAAGAGGAGACCTGCCATGCGCCGTTCCGTTCCGCGGATCCCGCTCGCCGCGGCGCGGAGGCGCGCACGGCGGAGCCGGAAATTAGCACGCCCGCCGCGCCGCTTGCCAGCCTCGGACCGCGCGGATATTACTCGCGCCAACTTCGGACATCGGGAGATTCCATGGCCTCGAACGACGTCGTAGTGCTGCAGGACTCCACCTTCGAGCAGGAGGTGCTGAAGAGCGAGACCCCCGTGCTCGTGGACTTCTGGGCGGTGTGGTGCGGGCCCTGCAAGGCGATCGCGCCGGTCGTGGACGACCTGGCCGCCCGCTACAAGGGGAAGCTGAAGGTCGCCAAGATGGACGTGGATCAGCACCAGAACGTGCCGCAGCAGTACGGCATCCGCTCGATCCCCACGCTGCTCGTGTTCAAGGGCGGCCGCGTGGTCGACACCGTCATCGGCGCCGACAAGACGCGCCTCGAGGACAGCGTCAAGAAGGCGATCGGCTAGGCGGTCGTTCCCCGCTCGCGGCCGCCACGGCGGGCCGCGGGCGGGCGGGGGCGCGAGGTGCGGCAACGTGCCGCGTCGACCGCTCGACGCGCGCGCGGCACGCGTCACCCTCAGTTCACGAACCGGCGCATCCCGACGTTCGCGAGCAGGCCGATCCCGCTGTAGATGACGATCACGCTCGACCCGCCGTAGCTCATCAGCGGGAGCGTCACCCCCACCACCGGCAGCAGGCCGATCACCATCCCGATGTTGATGGCGACGTGCCAGAAGAGCATCCCGGTGAGCCCCACCGCCAGGAAGTGCCCGAACCGGTCGCGCGCGTTGCCCGCGACGTCCATGGCGCTCGTCACCAGCGCGAAGTAGAGCGCGATCAGCAGCAGGCAGCCGACGAACCCGTGCTCCTCGGCCCACACCGAGAAGATGAAGTCGGTGTGCTGCTCGGGGAGGAACGACAGGTACGTCTGGGTGCCCTGCCCCCAGCCCTTCCCCAGCCCCTGCCCCGAGCCCACCGCGATCATCGACTGGGTGGCGTGGTAGCCCGCGCCGAGCGCGTCCGCCTCCGGGTTGATGAACGTCTCGACGCGCTTCTTCTGGTACGGCTTCAGGTGCGGGTAGACGAGCACCGACCCGACCACCGCCACGCCCGCCAGCAGCGCCAGCGTCTTCCAGCGCACCTTCGCGAACAGGATCTGGGTGAACCCGACCGACAGCACGATGAGCGCGGTGCCCAGGTCCGGCTGCTTCAGGATGAGCACCGCCGGGACGAGCGCGATCAGCATCGGCGCGATCAGGCGCAGCAGCCCGTAGCCGTCCTTGCGCTTCTCGGTGTCCGACGCGAAGAAGCTCGCCAGCGCGAGCGCCACCGAGAGCTTCGCCAGCTCGGAGGGCTGGAAGTTCACCGGGCCGATGGTCAACCAGCGCCGGGCGCCCATGACGTAGCGCCCCTTCACCATCACCAGCACGAGCAGCACCAGCACCACCGCGTAGAACACCCAGGCCATGCGGTGGAACGCGCGGTGGTCCACCAGCGTGATGGCGAGCGCCAGCACCGCGCCGGCGCCCATCCACCAGGTCTGCGAGATCCAGACCGGCGCGTGCGCGCTGCGCGAGGCGGAGGAGAGGTTCCAGATCCCGATCGCCGAGATCGACAGGACGATCAGCGCGAGGTGCCAGGGGAAGTGCGCGAACACGCGCCGGTGCGGCGTGGCCGCGAGCGAGACGTCAGGCGCCACGGTCCACCCCCGGCACCGCGGCGGACGCGCCGCCCGTGCCCAGCCTGGCCGGCTCGACCGCGCCGGGCGGCGGCGCCGCGGGCGGCGCGGCGGGAGGCGCCGGGGCGCGCTCGGGCGCCGGGCCCTGCGCCGGGCCGGCCCGCTCGGCCGCGTCCTCCGCCTTCAGCTGGAAGTACCGCTTCACCAGCGCCGACGCGGTCGGCGCCGCGTTCGACGAGCCGAAGCCCGAGTGCTCGTTCAGGACCACCACCACGATCTCCGGATCCTCCGCCGGCGCGAACGCCGCGAACCACGCGTGGTCGCGCTCGAAGTACGACACCTGCGACGCCTTGAGGCGCCGCGCGCCCAGCTTCACCACCTGCGCCGTCCCGGTCTTGCCCGCCATGACGTAGTCGGCGGAGCGCTGCGAGTAGGCGGTGCCGAACGGCTGGTTCACCGCCGCGAGCAGCCCCTTCAGCACGGTGTCGCGGGTGGACGGCTTGACCGGCAGCTCGCCGCGCGTCTCCGGCGTGAACGCCTGCAGCACCTGGCCGTCCGGGTCCTCCACGCGCAGCACCACCTGCGGCTTCCAGATCTTGCCGGTGGCGAGCGCGCCGTAGAACACGAGCTGCTGCATGGGCGTGACGTTCACGTCGCCCTGGCCGATGGACAGGTTCACCGCCATGCCGCGCTGGTAGCCGCCGGCCTGGTGCTTGTCGTGCCAGGCCGCGTCGGGCACCACGCCCGGCACCTCGCCGGCGATGTCGAACCCGGTGGGCACGCCCAGGCCGGAGAGGTGGCCCCACTTCGCGATGGCGTCGGCGCCGAGCTGCGCGCCGGCCGCGTAGAAGAACACGTCGCAGCTCGCGCCCAGCGCGTGCTCGAAGTCCACGTAGCCGTGGCCGCTGTCCTTGTCGCAGCGCCAGCGCGCGCGGCCCATGCTGAAGTGCCCCGGGCAGTACACCGAGGTGTTCGGCTTGTAGACCCCCTCCTCCAGCGCCGCGATGCTGGTGAGCGCCTTGAAGGTGGAGCCGGGGTGGTAGTGCTGCTGGATGGCGCGGAACAGCTCGGGCTGCAGCGGGTCCGAGTGGATCGCCGCCAGCTCGGCCGCGGTGATGCGTCCGGACATCTTGTTCGGATCCGGCGCGGGGCGGTCCACCAGCGCGAGCAGGAAGCCGGTCTTCGCGTCCATCGCCAGCACCACGCCGGCGGTGGCGGGGAACGTCTGCTCGGCGAACTCCTGCAGGCGCCAGTCGATGGACAGCACCAGGTTGCGCCCGGGCACGCTCGGGACCACGCGCTGGTCGGGCGGGATGAGGTCGTCCGCGTCCTCCTTGCGGCGCCCCTTCGCGTCCACCGGCACGCGCTCCTTGCCGTCCACGCCGCGCAGGTCGCGCTCGAAGCGGCGCTCCAGGCCGCGGCGGCCGACGTAGTCGCCCATGTAGTAGGGGCCCTGCGGCGAGGCGGTGCGCTGCAGCTCCTCGTTGAGGCGCTTCAGCTCCTCGCCCCCGACCTCGTTCATGTAGCCGATGAGGTGCCCGCCCAGCCCGCCGAAGCGGTAGTTGCGGTGCGGGATGGGCTGGACGTCCACGCCGGGCAGGTCCATCTGGCGCGCCAGGTACCGGTCCAGCTCCTCGCGCGTGATGTCCACCTTCACGGTGAACGGGCGGAAGCGCTCGAGCTTGCGCGCCGAGCGGAGCTGCCCCTGCGCGCGGGCCACCTCCTCGGGCGACATCTGCAGCAGCGCCGCCACGCGCGCCAGGATCTCGTCGCACTGCTTCCCGCAGAAGTACGGCGTGAGCGTCACGTCGTACGAGGGCCGCGAGTCCACCAGCACGCGCCGGTTGCGGTCGAGCATCAGGCCGCGGTCGGCGGGGATGCGCAGCTCCTTCACGAAGTTCTCGTCGGCGCGCTCCTTGTACTCGTCGCCGCGGAGGATCTGGAGCTGGTACAGACGCCCGAGCAGCGTCAGGAACACGAGCACCACCAGGCCCGTGGCCCAGGCCAGCCGCGGCCTGAACTCCTTCTGCGCCGCACCGGGCGCGCTGGGCGGGATGAGCGACATGTCAGCGCAGGAGCCCCGGCTCCTCGCGGTGGAACAGGCCGTCGATGCGGCGCATGCCCGCCCCGATCAGCGGGGCCACGGCGGCGGTGAGGAGCGCCTCGAGGAGCATGCGCGGCAGGAGGGCGGCGCCGGGCTGCACCTCCGGGGCCGAGGTCAGCCGCGTCAGCAGCAGCGCGCCGAGCGACAGCACCAGCGCGCCCAGCCCGGAGAGCGCGGCGAAGCCCGCCCGCCCGCGCACGTCCACCGCGGCGCCGGCGCCGCGCGCGAGCACGAACACCGCCACCGCCAGGAACGTCATGAGCCCCTTCGGCGAGCCGGTCATGAGATCGAGCACGTAGCCGACCCCGGCCGAGGCCACCGAGCCGTCCACGTTCCCGGCCTGCAGGCCGAGGTACACGATGCAGGCGGCGAGCAGCGAGACCGAGAACGCGCCGCCGCCCACCCAGCGGAGCACCGCGGCCTGGAGCCCGGCCAGCAGCAGGGCGAACACGACGTGCGCGAGCGGCTTCACCGCTGGGTCCCCGGCGCGTACGCGGAGGGCTGCGCCTCGGCGGCGCGCTCCGCAGAGGTGATCACCAGCATCTCCTCGACGCGCGTGACGTCCACGGCGGGGACCACCTGCGCCTCCTGGAACAGGCCGTTCGCGCTCCGCTGCAGGTGCGTGACGCGGCCGACCGGCAGGCCGGGCGGGAACACGCCGTCGGTGCCAGAGGTGACGAGCTGGTCGCCCTCGATCATGTCCTCGGTGCGGAGCGCGTAGTCGAGCTTGCAGCCGTCGGGCTTGCCGGTGCCGCGCACGTTCGCGCGCGCGCGGGTGCGGTCCACGCGCACCGCGATGGAGCTGTTGCGATCCGTGAGCAGCAGCACGTCCGAGGTGTGGTCCGTCACCGAGTGCACCCGCCCGACCACGCCCTCCGCCACCACCGCCGGCATGGCGCGGTCCACGCCGTCCGCGGCGCCGCGGTCGAGCGTGACGATCTGCAGGCCGGCCGTCCCGAGGCGGACGCCGATCACCCGCCCGCCCACGTAGGTGCGCTCGGGGGTCGCCTCCGCGAACGCGAGCAGCTTGCGGATGCGCTCCGCCTCCGCGCGCTCGGCCACGAGCTGCTGCTTCTCCATCTGGAGCAGGTTGACCTGCCGTGACAGATCGACGGCGCGCTCCTGCGCGTGACGCAGGGCGACGTATCCGCGCCAGCCGTCGAGCACGCCGGTGACGCCCCAGGCCACCACCCGCTGGACCGGATAGGTGATCCAGAGCACCACCCGATCCAGGCGGGTGCGCTCGCTGGGCTGCTTTGCGTGGGCGAAGAAGACCCCGAGGGGCACGAGGAGCAGGACCGCGACCAGGATCAGCTCGCGGTACCGCTTGAGCAAGGCGAACACGGGGACTCCGGAGACTCCAGCAGGGCCAAAAACCCTTGCATTTTAGCCCTTGTTGACTAGGGTGTTCAACTTCGCGGCGCCCACCCCTTTCCAGGGCGTTCGTCTTACAACAACTCGGAGCATCGCTTCATGCTCGATATCGTCCGGGCCAACAAGAAGGGCATTTTCTCCTGGCTCATCGTCCTCGGGATCGTGGTGGTGTTCGCCATCAACTTCGGTCCCGGTTCGCTGTCCAAGGGGGGCGCGGGCTGCGGCGGCGCCCCGGCCTACGCCGCCCGGGTCAACGGGAAGAGCATCTCGGCCGCCGACTTCGAGCGGCAGTACGAGAACCTGCTCCGCTTCTACCAGCAGCAGGCCGGTGAGGGCTTCACCCGCGAGCTCGCGGCGCAGCTCGGCCTCGGGCGCCAGGCGCTGGGCGTGCTGGAGGATCGCGAGCTGGCGCTGCAGGAGGCGCGGCGCCGCGGCGTGGTGGTGACCGACCGCGAGGTGTCCGAGGCGGTCCACCAGATGCCGGCGTTCCAGGAGAACGGCCAGTTCCGCTACGAGACCTACCTCGAGGCGGTCCGCGCGAACTACGGCTCGCCCGGCAACTTCGAGGCGGCGGTCCGCGACGACCTGCTCTACCAGAAGATCCTCGGCGCGCTCGTCGAGACCGTGAAGGTGCCCGCCACCGAGGTGCGCGCGCAGTGGGCGGCCTCGGCCGACCGCGCCTCGCTGCAGTTCGTGCGGTTCCCGGTCGCCGCGGCGCAGGCCGAGGTGAAGGTGCCCGACGCGGAAGCGAAGGCGTTCGCGGACAAGGAGGGCGCGCGCGTCGAGGCGTTCTACAAGGAGAACGCCGATCGCTACGACCAGAGGGCCAAGGCCCACGTCCGGCACGTGCTGGCGCGCGTGGCGCCGGGCGCCTCCGCCGACGAGGAGGCGGCCGCGCGGAAGAAGATCGACGAGGCGGCGGCACGGGTGAAGAAGGGCGAGGACTTCGCCAAGGTGGCTGCGGCGCTGTCCGACGACCCGAACACCAAGGATCGGGGCGGCGACCTCGGCTTCGTCTCCGAGGGGCTCGCCGACGCCGCGTTCGCCAAGGCCGCGCTCGCCCTGAAGGCCGGAGAGGTCTCGGAGCCGGTGCGCACCCCCGCCGGCTGGCACCTCATCCGCGCCGACGAGGTCGTCCCCGCGCGCAAGGTGACGCTCGAGGCGGCACGCCTCGACATCGCCCGCGAGCTGCTGGCCCGCGACCGCGCGCAGGCGCTGGCCCGCGAGAAGGCGCAGGCCGCGCTGGACGCGGCGCGCAAGGGCAAGGCGCTCGACGAGCTGTTCCCGCCCGCCGGCAAGGGCAAGGTGACGCTGGGCGGCACCGCCCTCGCCGCCGAGGAGACCGGGCCGTTCGGCGCCGGCTCGCCGGTGGTGCCGCGCGTCGGCGCCGCGCCGGAGCTGGCGCAGGCCGCGCTCTCCGCGAAGGCGGGCGAGGTGCTCCCGAAGGTCTTCGACACGCCGAGCGGCCCGGTGATCGCCGTGGTCAAGCTGCGCGAGTCGCCGGATCCCGCGAGGTTCGAGGCGGAGCGCGCGGGCATCGAGGCGCGGCTCCAGGGCATGAAGGCGGAGCAGGTGCGCCGCGCCTGGCTCGAGGAGCTGCGCGGCAAGGCGAAGATCGAGGAGAACGTGGCGCTGCTGGGCGCGGCCCAGCCGGCTGCGCCGCAGCCCTGACGTGGCGCCCCGGCTCGTCCTCGCGTCGCAGAGCCCCCGCCGGCGCGAGCTGCTCGCGCAGCTCGGGCTCGCGCTGGAGATCCGCCCGGCCGACACCGACGAGCGCGTGCTGCCCGGCGAGCCGCCCAGGGACTACGTGCTCCGGGTGGCGCGGGAGAAGGCGCGCGCGGTGCCCGGGGACCTGGTGCTCGCGGCGGACACCGCGGTGGTCCTCGGCGGCGAGGTGCTCGGCAAGCCGCGCGACGCGGACGACGCCCGGCGGATGCTGCGCGCGCTCTCCGGGACGCGGCACGAGGTCCTCACCGCCGTGTGCGTCCGCCGGAACGCGAGCGCGCTCGGGGTCGAGCTCGACGCCGTGGTCGCGACCGAGGTCGCCTTCGCGCGGCTCGGCGACGCCGAGATCGACTGGTACGTCGGCACCGGCGAGCCGCTCGACAAGGCGGGCGCCTACGCCATCCAGGGCTCGGGCGGCGCGTTCGTGGAGGAGGTCCGCGGCAGCGTGTCGAACGTCGTGGGCCTGCCGCTCGCCGAGACGGCCGCGCTGCTCCGCCGCGCCGGCTTCCCGCTGCCGTGGGAGCGCCCGTGACCATCGCCGACCGGCTCGCCGCGATCCGCGCCGACCTGCCGGCCGGCGTGACCCTGGTCGCCGTCTCGAAGACGCAGCCGCCCGAGGCGATCCGCGAGGCCTACGCGGCCGGCCAGCGCGACTTCGGCGAGAACTACGCGCAGGAGTGGCGCGCCAAGGCCGACGCGCTCGCCGACCTCCCCGGCCTGCGCTGGCACTTCATCGGCGGCCTGCAGACGAACAAGGCGAAGTACCTGGCCGGCCGGGTGGCGCTGGTCCACGCCGTGGACCGCGAGGAGCTGGCGGCCGAGCTCTCGCGCCGCTTCGGGCAGAAGGGCGCCACCGCGCGCGTGCTGCTCGAGGTGAACGTCGGCGGAGAGGCGTCGAAGGAGGGCTGCCCGCCGGACCGCGTCGAGGCGCTGGCGGCGGCCGTCCGCGCGCTGCCGTCGATCGAGCTCGCCGGGCTCATGTGCATCCCGCCGCCGGAGGACGACCCGCGCCCGCACTTCCGCGCGCTCCGGGCGCTCCGCGACCGGCTCGGCCTGCGCGAGCTGTCGATGGGGATGAGCGCCGACTGGCGGATCGCGGTCGAGGAGGGCGCCACCCTGGTCCGCGTCGGCAGCGCCATCTTCGGCGCGCGGCCGCCGCACGGGGCGCGGGGCGGCGCCGGCCCGGCTACAGCGTCTTGAGGCGCAGGCGGCCGGCCTCGGTCACCACCACCGCGAAGTCCTGCCCGCAGTAGAAGCAGCGGACCTCGTCTCCGTCGCCGAAGCCGTCGTCGTACGGGTTGTTGGCCGAGCAGTCCGGGCAGTCGAAGTCCTGGAACCGCCGGCCGCTCCCTTCGTCCTGATCGACGTCGTCGTCGTCCTCGTACCCGCGATCGATCGGCACCGCGCTGCTCCCTCCGCCGCGCCGGGCGCGGCTGGGCGCGAGCCTAGACCAGTTCGGGGTGAGGCGCGAGCGAGCGGGCGACCGGTCGCGTCCCTCGCGCGCGGGGGTGGGAATGCGGGGGCCCCTCCCGTCCATTCTGGTCGAAGGGACCACCCCCGGAGGCCGCAGGGGCGTGTCGGACGCGCGACACGGCTGTCGCGCTCCCGCATCAGTGATTGCGCGGCGGCCTTCGAATCCCGAAGAATGTCCGGCTGTCGTGGTGATGGCACCGGCCTTGCTCTACCTCGGGGCGACCGCGCACCGCTTCGCGCGCGGCATGGCTCGAAGAAGCGACTGGAGAACCGCCGCAATGACCAAGACCTGGACGCTCGCCCTCGCCGCACTGCTCGCCGCGGTCCCCGCCTCGCGCGCCGACGCCTTCGCGCCGGGCGAGGAGACGGTGTTCAGCGTCCGGTACCTCAACCTCCCCACGGGCGAGGGCCGCATCGTGGTCGGCCAGCCGGAGGGTGACGTCTGGCCGGTGATCTTCCAGGCCAAGACCGAGGGCGTGGCGGGCTTCATCGACATCCGCGAGCACCTGGTCTCGTACTGGGACTCGACCGCGCGGATGAGCCGCGGCTCCGACCTGAAGGCCTACGAGGTCGGCGACTACCACGTGGACTCGGCGCGCTTCGACCGGGCGAACGGGCAGGCGACCGTGGTCGTGCAGCGGAAGGGGAAGCGCAAGGAGAAGACGTTCCCCATCCCGGTCGACGCGCACGACCTGACCGGCGCGTTCATGTGGATCCGGCTGCAGCCGCTCACGGTCGGGCACCGCTACGAGCTGCCCGTGGTCTCCGGCTCGAAGCAGTTCACCCTCGTGGCCGAGGTGATCGGCCAGGAGCGGGTCGAGACGCCGGCCGGGACGTTCCCGACCCTGAAGGTGAAGGTCCGCACCGCGCTCGAGGGGAAGTTCTCGACCAGCCGCGACTCGTACATGTGGCTGTCCGACGATCCGCGCCACATCCTGGTCCGCGCCTCCGCCGACTTCGCGGTGGGCAGCATCGTCGCGACGCTGAAGAGCTACCGGCCCGGCGGCGAGGTCGCGACGGTCCGCTGAGCGCCGCCCTCCAGGGCGGCGCGCGCGGGGCGAGCCCTCGCGCTCGCTTGTGCCCGAGGGCCCGGGCGCCCACCTTCGCGGCGTGGCCGCTCCCGCGATCCTGCTCGCCCTGCTCGCGCTCGCCCGCCCCGGCCCGGTCCCTCGGGCCGCGCCGGAGGCGCTCGAGTGGGCGGTGGCGAGCGGCCTCGACAAGCTCAGGCCCACCGATCCGCTCCCGCCCGGCCGCGCGGTGGACCTGGTCGCGGCGCAGGGCGAGTGCGAGTCGGCGCAGGTCGCGGTGCGGCCCCGCGGCGTCCCTGTGGCGCTCGCGGCCGAGGCCGCGCCGCTCGCCCCGGACGAGCGCCGGCGCGGGCGCCGGATCCCGGTCGCGCTCTACCGCGTGGCGACGGTGCGCCTGGCGCGGCCGAGCGGGCCGGACGGCGCCGCCGGCGAGTGGCCGGACCCGCTCGTCCCGGCGCGCGACCCCTGGTTCCGCGAGGCGCGGCGCGCGTTCCCGGTGGAGGTCCCGACCGGCCGGCTCCAGGCGATCTGGGTGGAGGTCTGCGTGCCGGCGGACGCCGCGCCCGGCGGCTACGCGGGCGTGGTGCGGCTCTCGGACGGCGGACGGCGCGCGGCCGCCGTCCCGGTCCGGCTGCGGGTGTGGCCGTTCGCGATCCCGCGCACCGGCACGTTCGCCGCGCCGTTCGGCCTCTCCACCCGGCTCGGCACCCGCGCGCTCGGCGTCCCCGACGATCCCGAGGTGGCCCGCGCGCTCGCCGCGGCGGCGCTGCGGCACCGGGTGACGCCGTACACGCTGTCGGCCGATCCGCCCGACGGCACCTGCACGGCGGCGCGCTGCGCGCTCGACTGGACGCGCTACGACGCCGAGGTCGGGCCGGTGCTGGACGGGACGCTCGTGCCGGGCGTGCGCGGCGCGTTCGCCGAGGTGCGCATCGCCGGACGCGTCTGGAACGGGCCGGAGGCGGACCTCGCCGCCACGCTGCGCGCGTGGCGGACGCACTTCGAGGCGCGCGGATGGGCGGACCGGCTCTGGCTGTACACGCTCGACGAGCCGCGGCCGGACCAGGTCACCGAGCTGGCGCGCCGCGCCCGCCTCGCCCGCGCCGCGGGCATCCGCGTGTTCGCCACCACGCTCCCGCAGCCCGCGCTGGACGGGCTGGTCGACGCCTACGCGCCGGTGCTGAACGCGCTGCCGGACGGGCGCGCGCCGCCGCGCGTGGCCTTCTCCTACGCGTCCTGCATGTCGCACGGGTGCGCGGAGCTGCCCGGGGAAGGCCCGCTCCACGCCGAGATGCGCCGCACGTTCACCGGCTGGCCGGGCTACGAGGTGGACCGGCCGGGCGCGGCCGCGCGCGCGGTGGCCTGGCTGGGCTGGCGGCGCGGCCTCTCCGGCGAGCTCTACTACGATATGCTCCAGGCCTGGCGAGGCGACCCATGGACCGACGTGCGCGCGTTCGCGGGGAATGGCGACGGGACGCTGCTCTACCCGGGGCGGCCGGCCATGCTCGGGGGGACGCGCCCGTTCCCGGTCGAGTCCATCCGGCTCAAGATCGTGCGCGACGCGCTGGAGGACGTGGAGCTGCTGCGGCTCGCGTCCGCCGCGGGCCTCGGCGGCCTCGCCGCGACGACGGCGGAGGCGCTGGTGCCCTCGGCCCGCGGGTGGGAGCGCGACCCGGCCCGCTGGCTCGCGGCGCGCCGGCGGCTGGGGGACGCGCTCGCCCGGCGGCTGGCGGCGCGCTGAGCGCCCGGGCGCGGCCGGGGCGCCGCAGATGACCTCCGCCGCGCTGCTCGTGCTCGCCCTGCTCGCCCCATCCGCCGCTCCGGCCGCCCCGGCCTGCGGCCCGCCGCCGCTCGCCGCCGGCGCCCGCCCCTGGGGCCCCGGCGAGACGCTCACCTTCGATCTCGACCTGCTCGGCATGGTGCGCACCGGCACGCTCCAGCTCTCGGTGGAGCGCCCCATGTCCCGCGGGCGCGTCATCCCGCTGCGCGCCCGCGCGCGCACCGACGCCTCCCTCGCCGCGCTCAAGAACGTCACCGCGGTGGGGTTCTCCTGGATCGACGCGGACACGCTCCTGCCCGAGCGGTACCGCGACGAGGCGCTGGAGAACGGCGTCCGCAAGGTGAGCGACACCCGGCTCGCGCCGCCGGCCGGCGAGGTGGTGGTCGCATACCGCTACGGCGACCGCGAGGGGAAGACGTCGTACCCGCGCCAGGGCCCGGTGCTGGACGCGCTCTCGGCGGTCTACCTGCTGCGCGCCGCGCGCCTCGCGCCAGGGGAGGCGTTCTGCTTCGAGCTGGTGGCGAACCGGCGCTTCTGGCGGCTGGAGGGGACGGTCGCGCGGAAGATCGAGCCGGTGGACACGCCCGCCGGCCGGTTCCAGACGCTGCGCGTGGACGCGGTGGCGCGCCGCGCCGACGACCCGGCGGCGCGGGCGCGCCCGCTGCACCTGTGGTTCTCGAACGACGGGCGCCGCCTGCTGGTCGCGGCGGTGAGCGAGATCGACCTGGGGCCGGTGCGCGCGATGCTGGCGAGCGTGCGCGGCGCGCGCGCGCCCTGAGAGCACGTGAACCCATCCCCTCCCGTCGCCGCGGCGGCCGATCCGCGTCGCATCGCGTCGTTGCTCCTCCCTCACATGCCTCGGGGCATGCTCGGTCGTCGCGCCTCGCGCTGCTCGCGTCTCGACCGCCTGGCTCGGTCCGGGGATGGATTCACGCGCTCTGAGCGCCTCACATGCGCGCGGCGACCTGCGCCAGCCGGCGGCGCACGCTCCCGAGCACGCCCGAGAGGTAGTCGAGCCGTTCGGCGGGCGCCCCGCCCAGCGCGAGCGAGAGCAGGCGCTGCTGGCTCGGCTCGCCGTCGGAGAGCGCGGCCTCGACGTTCGCCACGTACGCGGCCACCGCGGAGAGCGCCGCGCGCGCCTCGCGCAGGTCGTCCTCCAGGAAGTCGAGCACCACGTGCTCGCGCGCGGTGGAGCCGGACAGCCGGCGGCGGAGCGCGTCGACCGCCCCCGCCCCCGGTGCGGCCGGCGCCTCGGGTGAGACCTCGACGGCGTCGGGATCGAGCGACTCGACGAGCGCGACGGCGGGCAGGCGGCTCATGGCTGGCCTTTCTGCGCCGCGCGCACGGCGCGGCGGCGGACGGTGTCGATCGCGGCCGCGATGCGCGAGGCGCTGTGCCCCTCGGCGAGCAGGTCGCGCACGTCGCGGAGGGCGCGGCCGAGCGCGTCCGGCCCGTCCTCGCCCCGCGCGTCGCGGAGCGCGCAGGCGAGCGCGGCCTCGGGGCCCGTCGCGGCGGGCGGCGGCGGCGGGGCGGGCGCGCGGACCGGCGCGGGGACGTCGGGGGCCCGGACCGGGAGCGCGGCGGGCATGGCGCGACCCAGCAGCACCTCGTCCCCGGGCGCCCGGCCGGCGGCCTCGCGGGGCAGGTACACGCGCCAGAGCGTGCCGCGGTTGTCGCGGTGGAGCGGGCGCGCGAAGCGCTTCTCCACCAGTGCGTCGAGGACGCGCAGCAGCCGGCGCTCGGACAGGCGCAGGCGCGCCATGAGGTCGCGCTTGGCGGCGCGGCACCAGTTGCGCCCCTCGCCGAACGAGAGCCGCAGCAGGTGCAGGTACGCGGCCTGCTCCTCGGCCTCCAGCGCCAGGGCCGCGGCGTCGAACGCGTCGAGCGGGATGGCGACGAACCCGGACCGCACCCGCGCAGCGCCGAGCAGCTCGCCCTCGAACGGCAGGCGACGCATCTCGCCGGGCTCGAGCGCCTCGGCGGCGATCGCGCCGGCGGCGAGCGGGCGCGTGGCCAGCGCCGCGCTCCCGCGGACCCCACGGTAGAACCGATCCGCCCGCGCCATCTCCGCCGCCCTCCGCACCGAGGGTCCACGGTAATCGGGCGATATCGAAGGTCAACTTTCCGGCGGCGGCGCCGGGTCCGGAGACGGGACGGCCCGCCGAGGGCGGGCCGTGGGTGACGCGGGGTGTCGCCGAGGGGCTAGATGAGCCCGCGCGAGCGCCGGAGCAGCTCGACCGTCTTCTGGTACTCGATGTCCCAGGCGGCGGTGCCCTCCTGCAGGTGCTTCAGCCGGGCGCGCGCCTCGCGGTCGATCTCCTCGTCCACGTCGAGGTGCTTCTTGAAGATGTTGAAGACCTTCTTGCGGAGGACGTGATCCTCGGAGAAGACCTCCTCCACGTTGCGGGAGATGAGCAGGAACTCGATCATCTGACCGATGACGTACTCGATCCCCTCGTCGCCCATCTTGAAGCCGCGGACGTCCGCCATCTCGCGCTTCACCTGGTTGAACCGCGAGTGATCGTAGCCGCGGCGCTCCAGCGCCTCGCGCGTGGCGGCGTTCACCCGCTCCTCCGCGGCGAGGTACTCCTTCATGATCGCCGCCATGTCCATCTCGGCGTCGGCGATGCGCAGGGTCTCCACCTCCACGTCGCCGTCCTGCATGAGGGTCTGTACGACCTCGCGGGCGATCGTCGGGATGACCTTCGGGTAAAGCCGCATGGAGTGTGTCCTTGCCTCGACGCCGCGGTCCGCGCCGCGGGCCGGATGCCGGTGCGAAGACCGCGAAACAAAAGGTAAAGCCGTATAAACCCCGCCTGCCTTCATAGGCAAGAGAAAACAGCGGCTTCTGGCATGTTCCATGCCGCGGGACGGGCGCGCATCGGCCCCCGTGGGCCCGGCCCCGCGCGGGCCCGGAGGATTCACGGAGCGTACGGCAGGCGGGCGGCTGGCGCGCGCCCAGGCGTCGCGGCGGCGGCCGCGCTCGGGCGCAACGCCGCGCGGCGCCCCCCCCCCGGAAACGGCGAGGGCGGCGCCCGGCGGCGCCGCCCCCTGGACCCGCGCCGGAGCGCGCGCCTAGCTGGCGTAGATCTTCATCACCTCGGACAGCAGCTTCAGCGCCTCGGCCTTCGGGCGCTGGAACGCGTTGCGGCCCATGATCGAGCCGAACGCGCCGCCCTCCTTCAGGCCGCGGATCTCCTCGAGCACCGCGTCGGTGCCCTTCGCCTCGCCGCCGGAGAAGATGACGATGCGCTTGCCGTTGAACGCGCTCTGCACCACGTGGCGCACGCGCTCGGCCAGGGTCTTCGTCGGGATCTTCTGCTCCTCGTAGACCTTCTTCGCCGCGTCCAGCTCGACCAGGTCCTTGGGCGGCTTCACCTTGATGACGTGGGCGCCCATCTGCGCGGCGATCTGCGCGGCGTACGCGCTGATGTCCACCGCGGTCTCGCCGTCCTTGGAGACGCCGGAGCCGCGCGGGTAGCTCCACACCACCACCGCGAGGCCCATCGACTTCGCCTCCTGGGTGATCTCGCGGAGCTCCTCGAGCTGCGTGTTCCGCGCGTCGGAGGCCGGGTAGATGGTGAAGCCGACCGCGGAGCAGCCCAGGCGGACGGCCTCCTTCACCGACGCCGTCACCGCCGAGCAGGGCGCGCCGCCCGTCTTCGAGAGCGAGTCGGAGTTGTTCAGCTTGAGGATGAGCGGGATCTGGCCCGCGAACTTCGCCGCGCCCGCCTCGATGAAGCCGAGCGGCGCCGCGTAGGCGTTGCAGCCCGCGTCGATCGCGAGCTGGAAGTGGTAGTCGGGATCGTAGCCGTCGGGGTTCTTCGCGAACGACCGCGCCGGTCCGTGCTCGAAGCCCTGGTCCACCGGGAGGATCACCATCTTGCCGGTGCCGCCCAGCTTCCCGTGCATGAGCATGCGGTGCAGGTTCGCGAGCGTCCCGGGGTTGTCCGATCCGTACCAGGACAGGATCTGCTTCACGCGCTCGGTCGTGTGCTCGGGCATCTCTCTCTCCAGCGATTTCGGTTGGCGGTGTCGGTGGCTCGGGGGCGGTGCCTGAATGATTTCCGCCCGCAATCTACGGACCCGCGCCCGAACGAGGCAAGGGGAAAAGCCGGCGGCCGCCGGGCCGCGCCTCGCCGTCGCGCCGCGGGCTGCGCAGGTTTCCGTGGTCCACCCGAAAGGAAGGCACCAATGGCCCGTGGAGTGGGAGAGCGTCCGGAGCGGAGCCCCTCGGCGATCCTGTCCGAGGTCGAGTACCCGATCACGCGCGACGAGCTGTCGTCCGCGGCGGCCGAGGCCGGCGCGCCGGCGGACGCCATCAACTTCCTCCGGTCGCTGCCCGACCGGACGTACACGAGCCCATCGGACGTGCTCCGGGAGTTCGGCGAGGGGAGCGCGCGCTTCGGGATGCACCGGACGGACGTGCGGCACCGGGAGGATCTCGGGAAGGAAGCGGTGGAGACGGGGGCGAATCCGACGAGGCATCCGTAGGGCGGGCGGGGCGGAGTGGGGCGGGACGGTTGCTGCGCGTCATGCGTGCGGCACCGACGGGCGGCGAGCGGTCGGCGGCGGGGGCGCGCGTATCGGCGCTGAGCGGTGTTCGGCGACGAGGGGTCGGCGAAATTCGCGTGCGATGCTTCCTCCATGGACACCGCGCTCGAGTTCACGAACCGTCTGGTTGCCCTCCTCCGCTCTGAGCGCCACGCCATGGCGGAGTTCCTGGTCGCGCTGGCGGAGTTCGACCGGCGCGGGCTGTACAGGGCCCGGGCCTCTCGTCTGCGAGCTGTCGAAGGTGGTGACCACCGAGAACTGCGCCGAGATCCTGCCGCGGTTCTTCGGGCTGTCGAGCCGGGACGCGGCGGCGGTGGCGGCCTCGATCCGGCCCGTCGAGAATCCGCCGCGTCGCGAGGTCATCGTGCCGATCCGGGCGGTCGCCGCGCCGTCGATGGCGTCGAGCGCTGCGGCGCCGGTTCTATTTCGGGCGCCCGAACCGCCTCCGCCCGGCCGGATCGAGCCCGCGGGTCGTGGCGATGCCGCTCGGGGGGAGCCTCGTCGCGCTCCCAGACGTCGCGGCGCACGTGCGCAGGGATGTGCGCCGACCCGGAAGGCCGGAGGGGCTTCTGCGGCTTCGCCGTGAGCCCCTTCCGCCGCGCGCGCTCGGCAAGGAACTGGTCGAGCGCGGCCTCGAGCACGTTCTCGCGGGTGGCGCCCGGCATGGCGTGGGACAGCGCGTCGCGTTCGGCGTCGAGCTTCTGGCGCGGCGGGTGCTGGGCGATGCGCTCATCGACGCGTACGCGCGGGGACGTCGCGGCGGGGGGCACGGCGGCGCTCGCGCCGAGCGTTCGGGCACCGGCACGGGCACGGGCACGGGGTGAACGTTCGCTCAATCCCCGTGCCGCCTCGGGAAGCAGCGCGGGACGTAACCGCAGCCCTCGGCGCGGCAGCGGGCCTCGTCGCGGCCGAGCTCGGCGGGGGAAGGCTCGGCGCCCTTGCGCGCCTCGGCGGCGAGGCGCGGCGCGTCCTGCTCGAAGCGCTCCAGCTCCCGGGCGCTGGGGGTCACGTCCACGGCGCGGTGGTCGCCGCGCAGGAACTGGAGCCGGGCGCGGACGCGCGCGCCGGGGTGGGCGCGGGCGGCGGCGAGCACGTAGGCGAGCAGCTGGAGCCGGTAGCGCTCCGCGGCGCCGGCCCTCGGGGTCGCGTACTTGTAGTCCACCACGGTGAGCCCGCCGCCGCGCCGCTCCTGCACCAGCGCGTCGAGCGCGCCGACGAGGTACACCGCGGGCGCGCCGTCGCCGGGGCCGAGGCGGAGCAGGAACGGGACCTCGCGCAGGAGCCGGCCCTCGCGCGCGGCGAGCGCGAGCTCGCGCCCGCCGGGCGCCTCGGCGAACCGCGCCACCTCGAGCAGGATCCGCCGCACGCCGGGGCTGGCGGGGTCGTAACCGCGCCGCGCGGCGGCGGCGGCGAGCTGGGCCCGGCGCTCGAGCGGCGGCGCGCCGAGATCGGTCTCGGCCAGCATGGCGTGCGCGAGCGTGCCGCGGGCGGTGGCGCGGCCGGGGTCGTCGCCGGGCGGGACGCCGGGGGCGCCGCGCGGCTCGGGGATCCCGAGCACGCGCCCGAGCAGGTGGCGGCGCGGGCAGCGGGCGTACTCGGCGAGCTCGGTGACGGCGGCGCGCGTGGCGGCGGGCGGCGCAGGGGGCGCGAGCGGGGGCGGGGCGAGGGGCTCCGTGGTCGATGCGGCGGCGGGCGCGGGCGCGGGCGGCGCGTGGGCTGCGGCGGCGGCGTCCTCGGCCACGGGGATCCGTCGGGCGAGGTCGGGCCGCTCGGCCAGCCCGGCCTCCACCAGCCCGCGCCAGGTCTCCGCACCGGAGCCCTCGCCGGAGAGCACCAGCAGGTCGCGGGCGCGGGTGAGCGCCACGTACAGCAGCCGCCGCGACTCGGCGGCGGCGGAGCGCCGGTCGTCGTCGCGCGCGCGGGCGAGCGCCGCGGTCTCGACGAACGCCTCGCGGGCGGGGTCGAAGAGCGCCACGCACAGCCTGCCCTCGCGATCGAGCAGCGCGCGCCGCAGGTCGGCGCGGGCCCGCGCGCCCAGGTCGGGCACGAACGCGACCGGCCACTCGAGCCCCTTCGCCTGGTGCACCGACAGGAGCGACACCGCGTCGGCGGCCTCCAGCTCGGCCTCGGGCTCGCGCGGCGGCCGCGCCGCCTGGGCCCGGAGGTGCGCGGCCAGCTCGGCGGGCGTACCCCCGTCCTCGCCGAAGCGCGCGGCGAGCGCGAGCGCCTTCTCGAGGTTCACGGCGCGGCGCTCGCCGTCGGGGCCGGCGAGCAGCGCGGCGTCGAGGTCCAGCGCCTCCACGGCGCGCGAGAGCAGCTCGCCGACCGGCACCCGGTCGCGGAGCGCGTGGAGCGTGCGATAGGCGGCGAGCAGCCGGAGCAGGCGGGCCCACTCGTCCGCGGGGATCGCACGCGGCGCGACGGCTGCGGGCGGGCCCGCGCCCGGCCCGGCCGCGACCACGCCCGCGCCGGGCTGGGCGCCCGCGGCGGCGCGATCGACCTCGGCGGCCAGCTCCGCCGGCGCGAGCCAGGGCAGCCGGCCGAGCCCGGCGCGGGCGAGCAGGAGCAGCGACCCGTCGGACACCGCGCACGCCGGCGACCGGAGCAGCGCCGCCCAGGCCACCGCGTCGGACGGGTCGGCGAGGGCCGCCAGCAGCTCGCCGAGATCCCGCACCTCCGGCGCCTGGTAAAAGCCGCCGCCGCGCGCCAGCCGATACGGGATGCCGGCGGCGCGCAGCGCCCGCTCGTACGGCGCGATCTGCGTGAGCCGCCGGAACAGGATGGCGACGTCGCCGAAGCGCGGGCGCCGCGCGGTGACGCCGTCGCGCTCCCGCACCTCGACCCCGGCGGCGCCGGACACGAGCGCCCGGATGCGCGCCGCGATGGCCTCGGCCTCGCGCTCGCGCCGCTCGGCGGCGTTCCCCTCCGCGCCGTCCTCCAGCACCTCGCACGCGGGCCGGAGCGCCTCGGGGCGGGTGGCCACCAGCCGGTCGTGCTCGCCGAACGCGAGCTCGTCGTCGCGCGGCGGCTCGCCGGGCGGCGGGCGGAACGCGCGGGCGGAGACCTCGTTCACGAGCTCGAGCACCGCCGGCGCGGAGCGGTGGTTCTCGGAGAGGTGCAGCACCCGCCCCTGCCCCGCGCCGAGGCGGCGGATGAGGCGCGCGAACACCGCCACGTCGGCGCCGCGGAACCGGTAGATGGACTGCTTGAGGTCGCCCACGGCGACCAGCACCGGCCCGGCGGGCCCGCCGTCCGGCCCGGCCACGAGCTCGAACACCTCCTGCTGCACCGGGTTCACGTCCTGGTACTCGTCCACGAGCAGCGCGCGCAGCCGCCCGCGCAGCTCGGCCCGGACCCCGGGGTCCGCGCGGAGCAGGTCGCGCGCGCGGAGCAGGAGGTCGTCGAAGTCCACCGCCCGCGCCGAGGCCTTGCGCGCGGCGTAGCGCGCCTCCGCGTCCTCCACCAGCCGCGCCAGCTCGGCCTGCTGCGGCGCGGCCAGCACGCCCGCCGCGAGCGGCTCCAGCGCCTCCCACGCGGCCGCGAGCGCCTCCCGCGCCTCGCGCAGCGCCGGGCCGTCCGCCTTGAGGACGCGCCTGCCGCGCAGCGCCTCGGCGAGGCCGCCGAGCCGCGCCAGCGCGTCCGCGCAGAGCGCGCCGTCGAGGTCGCCGGGCCGGAGCGCCTCGCGCGCGCGCCCCACCGCCTCGACCAGCGCCCGCGCCCCGGCGGTCGAGGCCTCGGCCCGGGCGCCGAGCAGCGCACGCGCGGCGTCATCGAGCCGCGCGCGCGCGGCGAGCGCGGCCGGCTCGTCGGCGGGGGCGAGCGCGAGCGGCCCGCCGTCGCCGCGGGTGGCGCGCTCGCGCAGGAGCCCGCCCACCAGCGCCGGGAGGCCGCCGCGCGCCGCGCCGAGCCCGGCGGCGAGCGCCCGCGCCGCGGGGCGGCCGGCGTCCAGCGCCGCCACCACCGCGGCCTGCGCCGACGCGCCGATCCACGCCGACGCGCGGTCCTCGTCGAGCACCGCCGCCTCCGGGTCGAGCCCGGCCTCGGGGGCGTGCTCGCGCAGCAGGCGGCCGCAGAAGCCGTGGATGGTTCCCACCGCCATCGCGTCGAGGGCGTGCAGCCGCTCCAGCCAGGCGCGCGCCTCCGGCGACCCCGGGTCGGCCTCGCGCGCCGCGCGCGCGCGCGCCGTCACCGCCGCGCGGAGCCGCTCCTCCAGCTCCTCGGCCGCCTTCTCGGTGAAGGTGATGGCGGCGAGCGCGCGCGGCTCGCAGGGCGAGCCCAGCGCGGAGCCCTCCAGGAGCCGCACGCACAGCTCCACCAGCGCGGTGGTCTTGCCCGAGCCGGCGCCGGCCGAGACCGCCGTCGCCGCCTCCAGGCGGAACAGCGCCTGCGCGGCCGGGCCGAACGTCACCTTGCCGCTCACGGCGACGCGCCCTTCCCCGCGGCCCCGCCGACCCGCTCCGCCAGCGCGGCGGTGCCCTGGAACCGGCAGACGGCGCCGAACGGGCAGCCATCGCAGCCGCGCGAGGCGATGGCGAACGCGCCGGCCCGGATCTGCCGGACCCGCTCCACCACCGCCGCCGCGAACGGGCGCGGCGCCTCCGGCCCGCCCGGCGGTGGCGGCGCGGGCTGGGCCGCGATCAGCGGGGCGTCCGCGTCGAGCGCGACCGGCTCCAGCCGCTCGGCGCGGCGGAGCAGCGCGTAGGTGGCCTCCAGCCGCGGCCGCCCCGGGAACGCGCGCGCCGCCGCCATCAGGTAGGCGGGGATCTGGAACGCCGCGTCGCCGAACGCCTCCGGGTCGAGCCCGTCCGCGTACGCGTCGCCGTTCCGCGCGTTCTTGTAGTCGACGACCAGCAGGCGCCCCGGGCCGGCGTCGATCCGGTCCACCCGCCCCTCCAGCCGGACCCGCTCGCCGTCCCACGCCAGCTCCAGCGCCGGCAGCAGGCCGCCGCGGCCGAAGCGCAGCTCCACCGCCGCGGGCGCGAGGCCGCCGTGGTCGCGCGCCTCGGCGCGCACCACGCGATCGAGCCGCGCCAGCACCGCCTCGCGCCGCGCCGCCCAGGCGGCGGGATCGCCAGTCCGCCCCTCGCGCTCGAACCGCGCGAACGCCTCGGCCGCCGCGGCCCGCATCTCCGCCAGGTCGGCCTCGCCGCCGTCGGGCGGCCAGGCGCGCCGCTCCATCCGGCCGCGCACGAAGCGCTCCAGCACCGCGTGCAGCAGGCTGCCCTCGTCGCGCGGGTCGATGTCGAGGTCGGCGGCGGCGCGGTCCGGGAGCCGCAGCACCTGGGCCAGGAAGCCGCGGAACGGGCAGCGCGCGAAGCCCTCGAGCCGCGTGGGCGCCCACTCCTCCGGGAGCGCGGCCGCGAGCGCGGCGAGCGCGGGCGCCTCCACCTGCCCCGCGAACGGCGCCGGCCGCCGCGCCAGCACCGCGTCGCGCCGGGCCGACTCGATGGCGCCGCGCCGGAGCGCGTCCGCCGCGCGCGGCGCGAGCACGGTGCCGGCCAGCGCCGCCGCGCCGGCGTCCCCGGCGCGCGCCGCGGCCCGCAGCGCCGCGCGGACCGTGCGCGCCCGAGAGAGCGGCGGCTCCGGCGCGACCGCCGCGCCGGCGACCTCCGCGCCGGCGGCGACCAGCGCCTCGGCCGCGAGCGGCGCGACCGGACCGCCGTCGCCGCCCGGGCCGGGGGCCGCCCAGGTGATCGCGACCGCCTCGCGGCCCGCCGCGAGCGCCGCGAAGGCGCGGTAGGTCGCCTCGGCGCGCCGCGCGCCGGTGGGCGGGAGGGCGGCGCGGCGCAGCCGGCGGTTCAGCGCCAGCCGCTCGGGATCGCGCAGGAGCGGCTCGGGCGGCGGTGCGGCGGGGAAGGCGCCGTGGCGGGCGCCGGTGACCACGACCGCCCGGGCCGACAGGCCGGGCGCCTCGTCCAGGCCGGACAGCTCGACGGCGCCGGCCGCCGCCTCCGGGCCGGGCGGCAGCGCGGCCTGGTCGACGGCCAGCCCGAGGCGCTCCAGGAACGCCGCCGGCGCCAGCGCCGCGCCGGCCTCGCCGAGCAGCGCGGACGCGCGCACCACCGCCTCCGCCGCCTCCTCCAGGCCGGCGAGCGCGGCCAGATCGCGCGCTACCTCGGCGCGCGGGCCGCGCGCGGCGCGCCGCCGGACGCCGGACGCGTCGAGGAACGCGGACAGCCGCGCGGCGTGGGCGCGGGCCGTGCCGGGGGACGCGAGCGGGCGGATCGCGGCCTCCAGCGCCTCGACCGCCCCGGCGGCGCGCGCCACCGCGGCGCGCTCGCGACCGGCGGCGCCCCCGAGCGCCGCCAGCCGGCGCCGCAGCGCCGCCCCCGGCGATCCCCGGCCGTCGAGCGCGCCGGCGCGGTCCAGGACCGGCCCGACCGCGCCGCCGCCGGGCGCCGCGAGCCAGCCGCTCGCGAGCAGCCGCTCGGCGGCCGCGCGACCCAGGTCCCCGGCCGCCGCGAGCGCCTCGCGGACCCAGCGCGCCAGCGGCACCTCGGCGAGCGCCGGGCCGCGCCCGGAGGCGAAGGGGAGGCCGCGCGCGGCGAGCGCGCGCGCGAGCGCGGGACCGGCCCGGCGCGGCGCCGGCGAGACCACCGCCACGTCCTCCGGCGCGAGCCCGCTCGCGAGGAGCCGCTCCACCGCCTCCGCGACGGCCTCGGCCTCCCCCGCCTCGCCCGCGCCCGGGAGCGCCAGCACCTGGCCCTCCGGCCCGGCGGCCCGCCCGGCCCCCGGCCCGCCGGCGAACGCGGCCAGCAGCGCCGAGGGCCGCACGGCGCGATCGGCGCCGTCCACGTGCGGGAGGACCACCTCCACGTCGCGGCGGGCGGCCACCTCGTGCAGCGCCTCGAGCCGCCGGAGCAGCGGCTCCGCGGGCGCGCACAGGTCGGGCCGCTCCGGGAAGTACGGCAGGTGGACGCGGGTCCGCCGGGCGCGCGCCATGAGCGCGGCGAACAGGTCCCACTCCGCCGGGGCGAGCGCGACGTGGCCGTCGAGCAGGAGCAGGTCGAGGCCGGCGGTCTCGGCCGAGGCGGCCCCGCGCGCGGCAGCCCCCGCGGCGGTGCGCGCCGCCCCGGCGCGATCGAGGGCCCCGAGGCCGTCGAGCCGCGCCTCGTAGGCGGCCAGCGCGTCCGCGAGCGCGCGGAGCCGGGCCGCGGCCGCGCCGGGCAGGCCGCCCTCGTCGGCGGTGGCGCGCGCGTCGGCCGCGGTCACCTCGGCGCGCCGGAGCTCCGCGATGGCCGCCGCGAGCGCGCCGGCGAGGCCGCTCGAGGCCTGCATCCCGGCGAACGGACCGCCCGCGTCCGCCCCCGCCCCCGCCGCGAGCAACCGCTCGGCGAGCGGCGGCAGCACCGCGCGGCGGTCGCCCGCGGCGGCGAGCATGCCCGGCACCAGCCGCTCCAGCGTGGAGACCGAGGGTCCGAACAGGAGCCCGCCCTGCGCGTCGCACAGCCGGCGTGCGGCACGGGCCGCCGCGAGCGGCGTGGGGACCAGGCAGAGGACGGGCACGGCCGACCCTACCGCGCGCGGCTGACGCCCGAAGGCGCCGCCGTCACTCCTCGCGGTAGACCGCCAGCGAGCCCTCGTTCTCCCAGACGTCCACGCGCGACACCGTCACGCGCCCTCCCTCCAGATCGGCGAGGCGCCGGGACATCTCCTGGTAGAAGAACCGGGCGAGGAGCTCGGCGGTGGTGTTCTCCTGGTCGAACGGAGCCACCTCGTTGACGTTCTGGTGATCGAAGCGGGACCCGACCTCGGCGACCAGCCGCTGCAGGTCGGCGAAGTCGATCACCATCCCGATGCGGTTCAGCGTCGAGGCGCGCGCGTGCACCCGGACGCGCCAGTTGTGGCCGTGCAGCCGCTCGCACTTGCCGCCGTGGAAGCGGATCTGGTGCGCGGCGCTGAAGACGAAGTCCTTGGAGATCTCGTAGACGGGACTGCCCATGCGCGCGGCAATATACCCGGCCACCGGCCGGCGTGCACCCCGGTTCGGGCCGGACGCGCCGGGGGGTGAACCGCCCGGCCGGGAAAGGGCTCCCAGCGACCATGAGCGGACACGGACACCACGGCGACGGCGGCGGACACGGGCACGGAGCGCACGGCGCGGGCGGGCACCGGCACGGGCAGGGCCACGGCGATCACGCGCCGGGCCGGGACCGGCACGGGAACCCGGAGGATCTCGCCGCGTACCTCGCCAAGCTCGAGGGCGCGGACCGCGCCGCGTGGCAGAAGCCGGATGCGGTGGTGGAGGCGCTGCGGCTGCCGGACGGCGGCGTGGCGTGCGACGCGGGCGCCGGCCCCGGCTACTTCTCGCTGCGCATGGCGCGCGCGGTGGGGCCGCGCGGGCGCGTGTACGCCATCGACGTCGAGCCGCGGATGATCGCGCTGCTGCGCGAGCGGGCCCGCGACGCCGGCGTCGACAACGTGCACCCGCTCCTCTCCACCGACGGCGCGCCGGCCCTGCCGCCGGAGCCGTGCGACGCGATCCTCGTCGTCAACACGTTCCACCACTTCCACGACGGCGCCGCCGACCTGCGCCGGCTCGCCTCGCGCCTCAAGCCCGGGGGACGGCTGGTGAACGTGGACTTCCAGCCGGGCGAGCTCCCGGTCGGCCCGCCGCCGGACCACAAGGTGTCGCGCGAGGACTTCCTCGCCGCGGCGCACCAGGCCGGGCTGGAGCTGGCAGAGGAGCACGCGTTCCTGCCGTACCAGTACTTCCTGTCGCTGCGGCGCGCCGGCTGAGCCCGCCGCGCGCCGGGATCAGCGGCCGAGGAGCGCGCGCACCGCGCCGGCGGGATCGTCGCCGGTGAGCCAGGCGCGGATGGCCGCGACCCCGCGCGCGCCCGCGGCGCGCACCTCGGCGACGCGCGAGGGGTCCACCCCGCCGAGCGCGACCAGCGGGAGCCCGAGCCGCGCCGCCTCGCGCAGCGCGCCGACGCCCACCGGCGCGCCGTAGGGGCGCTTCGAGGGCGTGTCGTAGACGGGCCCGAACGTGGCGAAGCTCGCCCCGCCCGCGCGGGCGCGGACCACGTCCGCCTCCGAGTGGCACGAGACGCCCAGCAGGGCCGCGGGGCCGAGCAGCCGCCGCGCGTCCACCGGCGAGATGCCCGCGGACGGGAGGTGGACGCCGTCGGCCCCGGCTGCGAGCGCCACGTCCAGCCGATCGTTCACGAGCAGCCGCTGGCCCGCGTCGCGGCAGACCGCGGCGAGCGCGCGCGCGAGCCGGAGCAAATCCAGACCGCAAAGGTCCTTCTCTCGCAGGTGGATCGCGGCGATCCCGGGGGGCAGCCCGCGCAGGGCGGCGGCGGCGCGCGCCGGCAGCGAGGAAGCGAGCCGACGGTCCGTGATCAGGTGGACAACGGGGACCTCCATCCGTAATCTCCGCCTCCGGCAACATCCTGCGCGAGGAGAGCATCCGTGTCGAGCGATCTCCAGAGCTTCCTCGCCTTCCTGGAAGCGCAGAAGGCGAAGCAGGCCCCCCGTTTCCCATCGGTGAAGTTCGACAAGGTGCTGTCCTTCATGGGCACCACCAGCCTCGGCGGCACCTACAACGCGGTGTCGGTCAACCGCGTGCTCGGGATCGAGCCCGGTCCGACCGGCCGCGAGCTGCGCCTCCGCCTCGCCGGACCGCTGGCGCGCACGCCGGCCCGCGGCGAGTGCATCACCGTCCACCTGACGCGCGTCGAGCAGTACCAGGGCTTCCAGGTGAAGACCCGCGCGCTGTCGGTGAACTCGGTGGCGACCGACCTCCTGGAGGAGGACCGCGACGGCCTGGTGGTGAAGGGCGCGTCGATCTTCACCGTCCACCACAGCCCGTACACGCTCAAGTTCTTCGAGAACGTGCCGTTCGAGGAGCTGGTGCAGATCGTGGGGAGCGTCCGCTACGCGCTGGTCGGCGTGGGCGAGACCGCGAACATCTCGCCGCGGTTCATCTTCCACCACGAGGTCCGCGACGGCCGCCTCACCCTGTTCCACGGCGACGGGCTCGCGCTGAAGACGTACATGAACCTCAAGTCGAACCGGCTCGAGACCCGGACCGTGATCGACCTCGACACCTACCGCGGCTACGCGCTGCGCGGCACGGTGGAGGAGTTCGCGCCGCACCAGCACCCCGAGGCGTACGACCGGATCTGCCGCGGGTACACGGCGGGTGGATGGGGCAAGCCCTCGCGCGTCTTCCGCTCGGTCATCGACGACGTCGCGACGCTCGAGCCCGCCGGGTAGCCGGACCGCCTCGATCCAGGCGACCGCCTCCGGCTCGCCCGCGCTCGCCCGGAGCGCGGCGTCGCCTCGGCGGCGCACCGTCGAGAGGAGGCGAGGGAGCGCCCGGCCGTCAGCTCCCGATGAGCCCGCTCATCGGCGAGGACGCCGCGGCGTGCAGCTTCATCGGGATCCGGCCGGCGAGGAACGCCTTGCGGCCGCCCTCCACGCCGGCGCGCATGGCCTCGGCCATGAGCACCGGATCCTTCGCCTCGGCGATGGCGGTGTTCATGAGCACCGCGACCGCGCCCAGCTCCATCGCGAGCGCCGCGTCGCTGGCCGTGCCCACGCCCGCGTCCACCAGCACCGGCACCTGCACCGTCTCCATGATGATGCGGAGGTTGTACGGGTTGCGGAGGCCGAGGCCGGAGCCGATGGGAGCCCCGAGCGGCATCACCGCGGCGCAGCCCGCGTCCTCGAGCTTCTTCGCGGTGACCGGGTCGTCGTTCGTGTACGGCAGGACGGTGAAGCCCTCCTTCACCAGCACCTTCGCCGCCTGGATCAGCCCCTCCACGTCGGGGAACAGCGTCCGGCGGTCGCCGATCACCTCCAGCTTCACCAGATCGCCCATCTCCAGCTCGCGGCCGAGCCTTGCGGTGCGGATGGCCTCCTCGGCGGTGAAGCAGGCGGCGGTGTTGGGCAGGAGCTTCATGCCCTTCGGGATCCAGGCGAGCAGCGACTCCTCGCCCTTCTTCGACAGGTCGAGCCGGCGGACCGCGACGGTGACGACCTCCGCGCCCGAGGCGGCGAGCGCCCGCTGCATGGTGGGGAAGTCGGGGTACTTGCCCGTGCCCACCAGCAGGCGGCTGGTGAACGCGTGCGCGCCGATGCTCCAGGTGTCCGCCATGGCCTACCCTCCTCCGACGAAGGCGACGATCTCGACCGAGTCGCCCGGACCGATCCGGTGGGCCTCGTAGCGGTCCTTGGTGACGACCGCCTCGTTGACCTCGACGGCCACCCGCGGCGCCTTGACGCCGAGGTGCGCGAGGAGACCGGCGACGGTCAGTCCGTCGGGGATGTCGCGGAGCTCTCCGTTGAGCCTCACCTGCATGGTGCGGGGGATCTAGCAACGGCGGCGCCGCGGCGTCAAACGCCGCGGGCGCGCCGGCGCCGGACTGCTTCCGCCCGTGACAGCTTTCGGATATCAGTGCCATCGAGACGATGTCTTGGAGTTATCAGCGGCCGGGCGGCATCCTCCTTCGCGTCCGAGAGGAGGACCTGAACATGACGACCACGACCCGAACCCCGACCGCCACCCCCCAGCCCCCCCGCCCCCGCCGCGACCTGTTCCGCAGCCCCAGCGCGCTCGCCGAGCCCGACCGCCGCCGCGTCGCCGACGCGCTCGTCGCCGCCCTCGCCGACGGCCTCGACCTGCAGACGCAGGCGAAGGTCGCGCACTGGAACGTGAAGGGGCCCGGCTTCGCCCCGCTCCACGCGCTGTTCGAGGAGCTCGCCACCGCGCTCGCCCGCCACTCCGACGACCTCGCCGAGCGGGCCGTGACGCTGGGCGGCCGCGCCGCCGGGACCGCGCGCGAGGTCGCCGCGACGAGCCGCGTGCCCGAGCTGCCCGCGGGCGCCGTCCGCGACCTCGAGCTGGTCGGGCTGCTCGCCGACCGGGTGGAGGCGTACCTGGGCAGCCTCCGCGCCGCGCAGGCGCTCGCCGACGAGCACGGCGACCCCGAGACGGTGGACCTGCTCACCGGCGTCATCGCCGGCGTGGAGAAGCACGGCTGGTTCCTGCGCGCCACCCTCGGCGAGTGACCCGCGGGCGGCGCGGCCGGGCGGATGGGACCGAGGGGCGCTACACTGCGCGCGTGCTCCCCTCCTCCCCTCCGCCGGGCCGGCTGGCCCGGCTCGCCCGGCCCGCCGCCGCCCTGCTGGTCGTCGCGGTCGCGGCCGCGCTCGCCGCGCTCGCCCCGGGCCCCGCCACCCGCGCGCTCGAGGCGCTGCGGCAGAGCGCGCCCGCCGCCGCCGCCGCGCTGGCGGCGGCCTACGTCGCGAGCGGCCCGCTCCTCGTGCCCGCTCCGCTGCTGCACCTCGCCGCCGGGTTCGCGCTCGGGCCGGTGACCGGCTCGCTCCTCGCCATCCCGGCCAGCACCGCCGGCGCCTGCGCCGCGTTCGGCGCCGGCCGCTGGCTGGTGCGGGAGCGCGCCGCCCGGCTGGCCGCGCGCTCCCCCGCCCTCGCGGGCCTCGACGCCGCGCTGGGCGCCTCCGGCTTCCGCGTGGTGCTGCTGCTGCGGCTCGCGCCGTTCGCGCCGTTCACCGTCCTCAACTACCTGCTCGGCGCGACGCCGGTGCCGCTCCGCGCCTTCGCGCTCGCGTCGCTGCTCGGGAGCCTCCCGGGCCTCGTCGTCTCGGTGTACGTCGGGTCGCTCGCCGCGGACGTCACCGCGCTCCGCGCCACGCTGGCGGCCGGCCGCGGCGGCGCCGGCGCGCTGATCCTGCCGGCGCTCGGGACGGGCGCCGTCCTTCTCGCCATCGCCTGGGTCCTTCGGCGATCGCTCGCCGCCGCGTCGGCCGCCCGCCCCACGCCCCCTCCGCGCTGAGAGCACGTGCCCCCCCTCCCGTCGCCGCGGCGGCCGATCCGCGTCGCATCGCGTCGTTGCTCCTCCCTCACATGCCTCGGGGCATGCTCGGTCGTCGCGCCTCGCGCTGCTCGCGTCTCGACCGCCTGGCTCGGTCCGGGGATGGATTCACGCGCTCTGAGCGCGCGCGGCTCGCGCCGATCAGCGGGACCGGCCGGCGGCGGACGTCGGCAGCACGCCGCGCGCCTCCAGCGCCGCGCGGAGCGCCGCGCTCGCGGCGGCGTGCGTGGCCTTCCACTCTGCGTGCGCGTCCGGGCCGACCCGGTTCGCGACCGCCAGCGCCGCGGCCGCCGGCACGCCCGCGGCGTGGCACGCGGCGAAGACGCCGGTCAGCTCGAGGTGCTCCGCCGCGGCCACCGCGGCGAGCGCGCGGGCACCCGCCTCGGTGCGGGTGATGGCGGGCGGCACCGCCACCCAATGCGCCGGGAGCGGCAGGTCCCAGCCCGCCGGCCAGCGCACCCGCTCGATCGCCGGCCGGTACGCCCGGCCCTCCACCTCGTCGAGCGAGGTCGCGACCACCTCGGACGCGGCGAGCAGGTCGCCGGGCGCGAGCCGCGCGTCGTAGGCGCCGCAGGTCCCGACGAACAGCACCCGCGCCGGCGCGTGGCGGGCGACGAGCCGCGCCGTCTCGATCGCCGCCGCGACGGCGCCCACCCCGGTGACGCCCGCGATCCAGCCGGGCGGCGGCGCCGCGTCGAGGCCCGCCAGCTCGGGCGGGAAGGCGGCGAGGAGCAGGCAGGGGCGTTCGGCCATGGCGCATCGTAGTCCACCGCGGGGTGCCGCGTGCGGGCTACGAGCGGGCCGGGACGGGCGCCGGAGCGCGCGCCAGCTCGACCTGGGCGGCGCGGCCGTCCTGGGCGACGGCGGCGCGGGCGGGGACCGCGAGCGTGAAGAGGAAGCCTGCTTCGAGGGCGACGGCGAGAGCGACGATTGCGAGGGCCTTCATGTCCAACCTCCGATGGCCTTTCCTACGGGAGGGAGGCCGGGGCTATTTCGACGCGACGGCGCGCGACCCTCCTGGCCGCGGGGGTCACGGACCGGGCCGCCGCGCCTCGGAGAAGCGACGGCGTGGCGCCGGGGGAGGCGCCGCTTGCCGGTCGCCCCACCCCGTGCTTTCGTCCCTTTCTCGTTCACCCGAGGGAGATCCGCCGCATGCGTCCGACCCCTGCTCCATCGTTCCTCGCCGCCGCCGCCGCCATCGCAGCCCTGGCCCTGGCCGCGCCCGCGCTCGCCTCCGCCGCGCCGCCGCGCGCCGCCGCCGGCGACGTGCTGCCCTTCCCCGCCGCGGAGCGGACGCTCCCGAACGGCCTGAAGGTGATCGTGGTGCCGACCGGCTTCCCGGATCTCGTCTCGGTCCAGATCCCGATCCAGACCGGCTCGCGCAACGAGGTCGAGCCCGGCAAGACCGGCTTCGCGCACTTCTTCGAGCACATGATGTTCCGCGGGACGAAGGCCTACCCGCCGGACGCGTACCAGGCGGTGCTCACGCGCATCGGCGCGCGGCAGAACGCGTACACGAGCGACGACCTCACGAACTACCACACCACCTTCGCCAGGGAGGACCTGGAGAAGGTCCTCGAGATCGAGGCGGACCGCTTCCAGCACCTCGACTACTCGGTGGAGGGCTTCAAGACCGAGTCGCGCGCCATCCTCGGCGAGTACAACAAGAACGCCTCCAACCCGCTGGTGAAGCTGGAGGAGGTGCAGCGCGACGCCGCGTTCCGCGCGCACACGTACAAGCACACGACCATGGGCTTCCTCGCCGACATCGAGGACATGCCCAACCAGTACGACTACTCGCGCGCGTTCTACGCGCGCTGGTACCGGCCCGAGCACGCGACGGTGATCGTGGCCGGCGACGTGCGGCCGGAGAAGGTGTTCCCGCTGGTCGAGAAGTACTTCGGCGGCTGGAAGCGCGGCGACCACCAGGCCCGGATCCCCGCCGAGCCCGCGCCGCAGGGGCCGGTCTACGCGCACGTGCCCTGGACCACGCCCACGCTGCCGTGGGTCACCGTGGCGTTCCACGGCCCGGCGTTCTCCGAGACCGGCAAGGACTGGGCGGCGGTGGACCTCCTGTTCGACCTCCACTTCGGCGAGACCTCCGACGTCTACCGGAAGCTGGTGGTGGACGAGCAGAAGGTCGACGCGCTGTTCACCGACACCGGGCCGAACGTGGATCCGGGCCTGGTGACCGTGTTCGCGCGGCTGAAGAAGGCGGAGGACGCGCCCTACGTCCGCGACGTCCTGCTGAAGGCGTTCGCGCAGGCGCGCGCCGCCGCGCCGGATCCGAAGAAGCTCGCCGATCAGAAGTCCTTCGGGCGCGCCGCGTTCGTGCGCCGGCTCGACTCGACCGACGCCGTCGCCGGCATGGTGGCGCGCTTCGCACACTTCCGGCGCTCCTACGCGACCGCGAACCAGCTCTTCCGCACCTACGCCTCGCTGCGGGGCCCCGACCTGCTGGCCGCCGCGCGGCGCTACTTCACCGACGCCGGCCTGGTGGTGACGACGCTCGCGAAGGACCCGCTCCCGGCCGCGGTGAAGGCGCAGCCCGCGCTCGCGTCCCTGGAGCCGCGCCCGCCCGCGCCGGCCGGCGTGCCGGTGACGCTGCTCCCCTCGAAGCTCCCGGTGGTCACGGTGAAGCTCGTGTTCCCGGCCGGCAGCGCGAAGGACCCGAAGGGCAAGGAGGGCCTGGCCGCGCTCGCCGCGGACATGCTCGCCGCCGCGGGGTCGCAGCGGATGCGCCTCGACGAGATCCGCGAGGCGCTGCACCCGCTCGCCGCCAGCCTGGACGCGCAGGTGGACAAGGAGATGGCGACGCTCACCGGGCGCTTCCCCGCCGACGGCTGGCAGCGGTTCGCGGACGTGGCGCTGCCGCAGGTCACCGAGCCCGGCTTCCGCGAGGAGGACTTCCGGCGCATCAAGGACGAGCACCTGAACGCGCTCACCCAGGACCTGCGCGAGTCGAACGACGAGGAACTGGCCAAGGAGCGCCTGCAGGCGAACGCCTTCGCCGGCACGCCCTACGGCCACCCCGCCATCGGCACCGTGGCGGGCATCCAGGCGGTGACGCTCGAGGACGTGAAGGCGTTCGTCCGGGCCCGCTACGCGCGGCCGGACGTGCTGGTCGGCGTGGGCGGCGACGCGCCGAAGGCGTTCCTCGACCGGCTCCAGGCGGACCTGGGGCGGCTGCCGGTGGCGCAGGCGGAGCCGGCGCCGGCGGTGACCGGCCGCCGCCCGAAGGGCATCGAGGTGGAGATCGTCCAGAAGGACACGCGCGCCACCGCCATCTCCTTCGGCCTGCCCATCGCGGTCACCCGCGGCCACCCGGACTTCCCGGCGCTCTGGCTCGCCAAGACCTGGCTGGGCGAGCACCGCGCCTCCACCTCGCACCTGTACCAGCGCATCCGCGAGGCGCGCGGGATGAACTACGGCGACTACGCGTACGTCGAGGCGTTCCCGCGCGGCATGTTCCAGTTCTTCCCGGACCCGAACCTGGCCCGCCGGGCGCAGCTCTTCGAGGTGTGGATCCGGCCGGTGCAGCCGCAGAACGCCCAGATGGCGATCCGGATCGCGCTGCACGAGCTGCGCAAGCTGGTGGACGAGGGGCTCTCGCAGGCCGACTTCGAGGCCACCCGGGCCTACCTCATGAAGAACGTGTACGTGATGACCGCCCGCCAGGAGCAGCAGGTCGGCTACGCGCTCGACTCGCGCTGGTACGGCATCCCGGAGTTCACGCGCTACCTGCGCGACGGGCTCGCGAAGCTCACCCGCGAGGACGTGAACCGCGCCATCCGCACGCACCTCTCCGCCACCGACCTGTCGTTCGTGATCGTGACGCAGGACGCGAAGGGGCTCGCGGCGGCACTCGCCGCCGACGGCGTCTCCACCGTGAAGTACGACGCCGAGAAGCCGGCCGCGCTGCTCGAGGAGGACCGGCTCATCGGCGCGTCGAAGCTCGGCATCCGGCCGGACGCGATCCGCATCACGCCGGCCGCCGACGTCTTCGCCCGCTGACGGCGCCGCCGTCCCGGAGCCGGTCCCGCGGCGCGCCGCCCGGTGCGGCCGCCGCGGGCGCAGCGACCGCCGCCTCGCCGTCCCGCCGCGCGCGTGGGGTCGGCGCGCACACGCCAGCCCCGACGCGGGCGCACGAGCGGCTGCCGCCGGGATCCGGATGCTGGTACAGTGGCCGCTCCGGTATCGCGGGATACCGGGCGGCGCCGCGGGAACCTCCGCGCGCGCTGCGGCGTGGGCGGGCGCGTGGGCGCCCCGGGGTGGCGGAGGCGGTGCGGATGGGCGGGGTGTCTCAGGTTGCGTCGCGCGCGGGCTCGGCCCGGCCGCAGCTGACGCGGTTCCACCAGCGGGTTGCGGCGGAGGCGCTGACCGCGCGCGGCGGGGGCGGCACGTCCCGGCTCGCGCCCGCGCTGGCCCACTCCGCGGTGGACCTGAACCCCCACCAGATCGAGGCGGCCGCGTTCGCGCTGGCGGCGCTCCCCACCGGCGGCGCGGTGCTGGCCGACGAGGTCGGCCTGGGGAAGACCGTCGAGGCGGGCCTGGTGCTGGCGCAGCTCGCCGCCGAGGGGAAGCCGCGCGCCGTCATCCTGGTGCCGGCCTCGCTGCGCGCGCAGTGGCGGGAGGAGCTGCGCTCGAAGTTCGGCCTCGAGGCGGACGTGGTGGACGGCGACACCTGCCGCGAGCGCGAGCGCCAGGGGCTGAAGACGAACCCGTTCGACACCGGCGGGATCGTGATCTGCTCGCACCCGTTCGCCGCGCTGCGCGTCGCCGAGGTGGAGCGCGTCCACTGGGACGTGGCGGTCATCGACGAGGCGCACCGGCTCCGCAACGCCTACCGCAAGGACCACCGCACCGGCCAGGCGCTGCGCCGGGCGCTGCGGCGCTCACCGAAGCTCCTGCTCACCGCCACCCCGCTGCAGAACGACCTGATGGAGCTGCTCGGGCTGGCCGCGTTCATCGACGACGCGCTGCTCGGCAACGAGGAGACGTTCCGGCTCCAGTACGCGTCCGGCGAGCTCACCGAGGACAAGGCCGCCGACCTGAAGGCGCGGCTGGCGCCGGTGGTGGTGCGCACCCTCCGCCGGCAGGTGAAGGAGTACGTCAAGTACACGGCCCGCCGCTCCATCGTGGAGGACTTCGCCCCCACCGCGCAGGAGCAGGAGCTGTACGACCGCGTCTCCGAGTACCTGCGGCGCGAGGACGCCTACGCCATCCCCATGGCCCGGCGCGCGCTGTTCGTGCTGGTGTACCGCAAGATCCTGGCGTCCTCGTCGTTCGCGCTCGCGGCCACGCTGGACCGCCTCGCCGACACGCTCGACCAGAAGATCGCCGGGGTCGAGTGCACCGCCCAGGCCGACCTCCTGCTGGAGATGGACGGGTTCGCCGAGGAGGTGGAGGAGCTCTTCGACGACGAGGGCGCGCCCCAGAAGCCGAAGGGCCAGCTCGCGCTCCGGCGCATGAACGACGAGCTCACCGAGCTGCGCGCCTGCGCCAGGCTGGCGCGCGAGATCAAGGTGAACGCGAAGGGCGACGCGCTGGTGCGCGGGCTCGACCGCTGCTTCACCGTCGCGAAGGCGTGCGGGTGGCCGGAGAAGGCGGTGGTGTTCACCGAGTTCCGGCGCACGCAGGACTACCTCCGGCGGCTGCTCGAGTCGAAGGGCTACAGCGTCACCTGCCTCTCCGGCGACGTGGGCGGCACCGAGAAGCGCGCCGCGCTGGTGGAGGAGTTCCGCGACCGCACCCAGATCCTGCTGATGACCGAGGCCGGCGCCGAGGGGCTGAACCTCCAGTTCTGCAACCTGGTGGTCAACTACGACCTGCCCTGGAACCCGCAGCGCGTGGAGCAGCGCATCGGCCGCTGCCACCGCTACGGCCAGCAGCGCGACGTGCTGGTGCTGAACTTCCTGAACCGGTCCAACGCCGCCGACGCCCGCCTGTTCGACCTGCTCTCGCAGAAGCTGGCGCTGTTCGACGGCGTGTTCGGCTCGTCGGACGAGATCCTGGGCGCGCTCGGCACCGGCATCGACTTCGAGAAGCGGGTGCTGGACATCTACCAGGCCTGCCGCTCCGGCGAGGAGATCGACCGCGCCTTCTCGAAGCTGCGCGGCGAGCTGGACGACCGGATCTCGGCCCGCTTCGCGGCGGCCCGCGCGCTCCTGTTCGAGCGGTTCGACGGCGAGGTGCGCGGCCGGCTGCGGGTGGCGGAGAAGAACGCGAAGGAGGCGGTGGCCCGGCGCGAGGCCGACGAGGAGGCGCTGGTCGCGGCCGCGTTCGAGGAGGAGGCGGCGGCGCCGCCGGAGGAGCCGGCCCGCGGCCGCACCCGCCGCGCGAAGCTGATCCAGGCCGCGGCGGAGCGGATCCGCGCCCGGCCGCAGGACGCGGTCTCGTTCCTGGAGCTCCCCAACCGCCTCCTGCCGGCCTCGCTGGGCAAGCTGGCCGGGCGCGAGGGCTGGTGGTTCGCCTACAAGTACGCGTTCGACGCGCTCGTCTCGGAGGAGCGCGTGGTGCACCTGGTCCTCTGGTTCGACGGGGAGCGGTTCCACGCGCTCTCCCCGGAGGACGCCGACGCGTTCGCGGCGCTCCCGGCGGAGGAGACGCAGGCCGGACCGCGCGGCGCCACGGTGTCGATCGGCGAGGCCCAGGAGCAGGCGCTGGAGGCGTTCCACGCGGCGCTGGTCGCCGACCTGCAGGAGCGGATCGGCGCCGCCTACGACGCCTCGCGCGACCGCTGGGACCGGGCGGTGGAGGACGCGCTCGCCTCGCCGCGGAAGGCGGCCGAGGACGCGCGCGCCGCCTGGGGTCGGGCGCGCGCCGCGCTGGGCGACCGCTCCGACCTGCCGCTGCGGGATCGACGGGCGCTGCTGGAGCGCGCCGAGCGCGAGTACCGGCGCAAGCTCGACGACCTGCGCGCCGTCGAGGCGCAGCGCTACGCCGAGAAGGACCGCGCCATCGCCGACCTCAAGAAGCGCTCCGAGGTGAAGGAGCGCCGGACGCTGGTCGCGACCGCGTACTGGCGCTGCGTCTGAGCCGTCAGCGCGTCGCCGGCGCCGACCCGGTGCCGGCCGCGGCGGTTGCCGGCGCGACCAGCTCGAAGCGGATGGGCACCGCCACCCGGCCGCCGCCGGGCGGGGCGAGCGTGGCGAGCGCGCGCTGCACGCAGGTCGACAGCTCGGGCGTGCCGGTGGAGTCGGCGGCCACGCCGATGCGGCCGCCGCCCAGCTCGACCACCAGCACCCCGTCGACCGCCGGATCCCGGCGCAGCGCCTCCGCGTAGCAGGCCTGCAGATCGCCGGCGCGGGTCAGCACGGCGCGCTTCGCCTCCGACGGCCCGGCGATGGGCTCGCCCACGTCCACCCTGGGCGTGGCGCCCTGCGCCGCGGTCGCGAGCGGGCGACCCGCGCCGGCCCCGCCGCGGGCCAGCGCCGCGCCGCCGTCGGTCCAGGCCCACTCCACCGGCTCGACCGGCAGCGTGAACGTCTTGCCGCGGGGATCGGCGCCGCAGGTGGCGTCGTCGGGGAGGTCGAACGTCAGCTCGAGCGAGAGCCGGCCGGCGCGCTGCGCCTCGAGCACGCGCCGCGCGGCGGCCGCGTCGGCGTCGACCGGCAGCCCGCGCTCCTCGCTCGGCCACAGCCGCGACCCGCCCTCCGCGACCGGCAGCACGCCGGGCTCGGCCAGCGCCAGGCGCCGCTCGCTCGCGTCGTACGGCGCGAACGCCAGGCGGGCCGCGGGGAGCGTGATGGCGTAGCGCGCCACGATGGCGGCGTCGCGGTCCGCGTCGTGGCGGGCCTCGGCCTCGCCCCGCTCCACCGCGTCGCCGCGCGGACGGAGCCGCTCCGGCGGCGTGAGCGCGCGGCACAGCGCGGCCAGGTCCTCCGCCGAGCGGATGGCCCGCGGCGCGGGCCCGGGCGCCCCGGCGTGCCGGACGGCGGGGATTGCGGCCTTCCCGCCTGCGGGGGTTGCGGCGGTGAGCACGGCGACGACGAGGGCGAGCGTCATGATGCTGGAGGGTAAGGACCGTGCAGCCCCGGCGGCGAGGTCAACGCCCCACGCGGATCCGGAGCGCACCCGGGAGGATCGTGAACCGCGCCGGGAGGCGCCCCGGCGACTCGCCGTCGGAGTCGATGCGCACCCGCGCCCCCTCCAGCGGCTCGGCCTCCAGCGTGCGCGCGCGCAGCACCCGGGTGTTCTCGAGGCGCACGTGGGTGCCGTCGTAGAGCATGGGGCGCTTGGCGATGAAGTCGCCCATGCCGAACGCCTTCCACAGCACGACGTCGAACAGGCCGTCGTCCATGCGGGCGTCCGGCGCCACCTTCATGCCGCCCCCGAAGTAGCGCCCGTTGCAGACCGAGACGGCGGTGATCCGCTCCTCCTTCCACGCCCCGCCGTCCACGCGCCACCGCACCGGCTGGTCCGACCAGCTCATGAGCGCGCGCGCGGAGGCGAGCATGTAGGACAGCTTCCCGCTGGGGAGCTTCAGCCCGCGGTTCACGAGCGCGCTCACCTCGCCCGACACGCCGAAGCCGGCCACGTTGGCGAAGTGACGCGTGACCGGCGCGCCGTCGGGGCCCGCCAGCTCCAGCCTCCCCAGATCGAGCACCGCCACGTCGCGCGAGGCGAGCGTGCGCGCCGCCGAGTCCACGTCGGGGTCGATGCCGAGCGTGCGGCACAGGTCGCCGCCGGTGCCGCGGGGGATGAACCCGAAGTGCGCCTCGGGATCGCGCGGGCCGGTCTCGCCGGTGAGCCCGTCGATGACCTCGCTGGCGGTGCCGTCGCCGCCGACCGCCACCACCAGCTTGCCGCCCGAGGCGAGCGCCTCGCGCGCCAGGCGCACGCCGTCGCCGCGGGCGCGGGTGAAGGCGCACTCGAAGTCGCCGATGGAGGCGCGCACCGCGCGGGCGATCCGGTCGAAGTGGCGGCCGGTGCGGCCGGAGGCGCTGGCGGGGTTGACGATCAGGAAGGGCTTCACCGGACCGGATCATATCCCGGGACGGGTCCCCGCGGCGTCCTGCCGCGTCACGAACCTGTCGCGCGGCACGCCTTCCGCGGCGCCCCTCCTGGCACGGGCCAGGCAAGGGCCTCCGGCGGCGCCACGCACACGGCGCGACCGGAGGCCGGATGAGGATCGGCGTCGTCTTCAGCACCCTCCCCCGCGAGGACACGACGGGGGTGCACGTGCTCCGCGCGCTGCACGAGATCGGCTGCGATGCGTTCCACCACGAGCCGCTGCGGCGGACGCCTGGCGGCGGCGTCGAGCTCGTCGGCTACGAGGCCCTGCCGTCCGCCGACCTCTACCTGCAGGTGGACGACGACCTCGCCTACCCCGGGCCTGTGGGCCTGGGGGCCCCGTCGGCCTACTACTGCATCGACACGCACCGGCTCGGCGCGCCGCTCGCGGGCGGGACGCTGCTGCGCCCGGAGAAGGCGCGGGACTTCGACCACGTCTTCAGCGCGCAGCGCGACGGGGTGGACCTGCTGGCGCGCCGCGGGATCGCCGCGCGCTGGCTGCCGCTCGCGTACGACCCGGCGCGCCTCGCGCCCGACCCGGCCCAGCCGAAGCAGATCGACTGGTGCTTCCTCGGGACACCGCTCGGCGACCGGCCGCGCATCTGTCGCGACCTGGCGCGGCGGTTCCCGAGCTGCGTGTTCGGCCAGGCCTACGGCGAGGCCGCGCTGCGCATCTACCAGCAGAGCCGGATCATCCTGAACCTGCCGGTGGGCAACGACGTGAACATGCGCTTCTTCGAGGCGCTCGGCGCGGGCGGGCTGCTGATCGGCGGCGCGGTGCACAACGGCGAGGACGAGCTGGTGGACGGGCTGGTTCGGTTCGACGATCCCGCCGAGCTGCCCGCGCTCGTGGAGCGCTGGCTCGCCGACGCCGAGGGGCGCGCCGTGCTCGCCGCCGAGCAGCAGCGCGCGGTCGCGGGGCGCCACACCTACGCGCAGCGCATGCGCCAGCTGCTCGCCGGGATCGAGGCGGGCCCGCTCGCGCGCCCTCGCCCGGCCCCGGCCTCTCCGGCGGAGGACGCGGCGGCGCTGGTCTCGGACGCCGTCGCCCGGCTCGAGGCGGGGTCGCCCGCCGACGCGCTGCGGCTCGCGGATCGTGCCGCGCAGCTCGACGGCGCGCGCCCGCAGGCGCACCGCGCCCGCGCGCTCGCGCTCGCCGGGCTGGGCCGCCCGGCGGACGCCGCGGCCGCGCTGCTCCGCGAGCTGGAGCTCTCGCCGGCGTCCGGCGAGGCGTTCCGCACGTTCGTCGGCATGCTCGACCGCGCGGCGGCCGGCGGCGGGATGCCGGGCGCGGCGTTCACCCGCGCGTTCCTGCGGGTGCTCGACCTCGCCTCCGAGGCACCGGCCGGCGACGCCGGGCCCTCGCTCGAGGCGGCCGCGCACGCGGCGGCGGCGGTGCTGGGGCGCCACGCGGAGTTCGAGCGCGCCTGGGCCGCGCTCGCCGACGCCGACTCGCGCCGCTGGATGCTGGAGCTGTGCGCGCACCGCGCGCTCGGGCCGGGGCGCGTCCCGGTGCGCTTCGACGCGGACCGCGCGCGCTCGCTCGAGGAGGACGTGGAGGCGCGGATGCTCCGCGAGCGCGGCGCCGTGCCGGCCTCGGCCACGCGCGGCGGGTCGCAGGCGTTCCAGGGCTGGCGGCTGGACCGCTACGATCTCCGGCCGGCCGGCCTCCCGCTCGAGCTGCTCTCCACCGCCGAGTACGTGGTCGCGACGTTCTTCCTGCGCCAGTACCAGCTCGACCGCGCCGGCGTCCGGGTGGCGCCGGCGGAGGGCGACGTGGTCGTGGACGGCGGCGGCTGCTTCGGCGAGACCGCGCTCCACTTCGCGCACCAGGTCGGCCCGGCGGGGCGCGTGCTCAGCTTCGAGTTCCTGCCCGCGCACCTCGAGGTGTTCCGCGCGAACCTGGCGCTCAACCCGGCGCTGGCCGGGCGGGTGGAGATCGTGCCGGAGGCGCTCTGGGACCGCAGCGGCGAGGAGATCCCGTTCACCGAGCACGGCCCGGCCACGCACCTCGGCGCGGCGCCGGGCGCCGGGGCGGCCGCGGCGCGCACGCGCAGCGTGGACGATCTGGTCGAGGCGCGCGGGCTCCCCCGGGTGGACTTCCTGAAGCTGGACGTCGAGGGCGCGGAGCTCGCCGCCCTGCGCGGCGCCGAGCGGACCATCCGCCGGCACCGGCCCCGGCTCGCCATCGCCGCGTACCACCGGCCGGAGGACCTCGGCGCCCTGCCCGCCTGGATCGACGCCCTCGGCCTCGGGTACCGGATCTACCTCGACCACTTCACGCCGGGCGCCTGGGAGACGATCGCGTTCGCGGCGCCCGCCACGGCCTGACCGGAGCGCGCGCCCCGCAGCGTCGCGCCCACCTCGGCCCGCGCGTGCAGCGCCCGGACCACGCGCGAGATGGGCACGCCCACCGGGCAGCGCGCCTCGCAGTCGCCGCAGCCGTCGCAGGCGCCGAGCGCGCCCGCGGCGAGGGCCAGCTCCGGCCCGGCCCGGCCGTACAGCCGGAAGGCCGCGTGCAGCCCGAGCGCGCGCACCGCCGGCGCGGCCCGCGCGAGGTCGCAGCCGGGCTCGCACAGGCCGCACGAGATGCACGCGGACGCGGCCTCGTCCACCTCGCGATCCCCGAGGAGCGTCGGGAGCAGCCCCTCGGAGACGTACGCCGCCCGGAACCGCTCCAGCCCAGGCCCGCGGGCGCGCAGCCGCTTCAGCGGGTGCGCGACCAGGGCGCGGTAGGCGAGGTAGGCGAGCGCGCGCGGCGAGGCCACGCGTCGAGTCTAGCAGCCGGGCGTGCCGGGCGCCTGCGGCGCGCCGTCCAGGACGAGGCGCGCGGCCCCCCGCGGCGGGGCGTCCCCGGCGAGCGCGGCGCGCAGGATCGCCACCTCGTCGCGCGCGGACATGAGCCGGAAGCCGGCCTCCGCCAGGCGGGCGCGCGCCGCCGGATCGCGGGCCAGCGCCTCGCACGCCTCGACCAGGCGCCCGTACTCCGCGAACGCCACGCCCTCCTCCAGCGCGCGCTCCTCCGCGGCGTCGGCGCCGCGCTCCGACACCACGCAGCGGCGGTTCGCGAGCAGGTAGGACACCCGGACGATCTCGAACACCTTCGCCTCGTAGAAGTGCACGTTCAGCACCACCCGCGCGCGCGCGATCCGCGCGTCGCGCGCGGCGCCGTACAGGCCGAAGGCGGTCTCGACCGAGAGGCCGCGCGCGCGCAGGGCCTCGATCACCCGCGCCCGCCGCGGGTTCATCGAGCCGTAGAAGAGCACGTCCACGTCCTCCGGCGCGGGCGGGATCCGGCACAGCCCCGGCACGAAGCCGATGGGCACCACGCGTGGCGCCGGAAGCCCGAGCATCGCGTACCGGGCGGCGTTGCGCGGGCTGTAGTCCCACACCTCGTGCGCGGCGAGCAGCGCGCGCACCGGCGCGGTCAGCCAGGGCGACCCGGAGTCCACCTGCTCGAGGTTGTAGAGGATGGCGTCCTTCGCGAGCGGCTGGCGGACGTGCGGCAGCAGGTTCGCGCCGAGCACGATGGCGCGGCGCCCGCGCGGCGCGGGGTCGGTGCCGAGGACCGCGTCGTGCCCGAGCGCGCCGAGCGCCGCGTGGAGCGTCTCGGCGACCTCTCGGAACGCGGCGCTGTGGACGTATCCGGGGGGAGAGACGACGGAGATCGCGTAGCGCGCCATGCCGGCGGCGGATGCACGCGGCGCGCCCTCCGACCGCCCGCCGCGATCCCGCGGGGTTCCGCGCGCGCGCCAGGGACGTGACGCGCGGGGCGGCGGCGCTACCCGCGGGCCGCCGCCGCGCGCCCGGCCAGCCAGCCGGTGAGGATGGCCACGCCCAGGCCTGTTCCGTCGCTCGCGTGCTCGTGACCGCCCACCAGCGCGCCCGCCGCGAACAGCCTCGGGTGGACGGGGCGGCCGCGACCATCGAGCGGCCGCAGCGACGGATCCACGCGCAGCCCGGCGGAGAGCAGCGGCTGGGGCGCGCGCCGGTCGCGCACCGTCAGCGAGGTGGCGGGCCGGCCGGACAGGTGCACCCCCGCGTCGCGCCCCTCGGCGGCCTCCACCGGCAGCCCCATGGCGCGCTCCGCGAGCGCCCCGTGGCGCACCAGCCCGCCGCCCACGAACCGGCCGGTGGCGAGCACCCAGCTCCCGGCCAGGATCACCGCCTCGCCCACCTCGACCCGGTCGCCCGGCGCGCCGCCCGCGGCCCGGAGCTCGCCGGCGAGCACGGTCACCCCGGCGCGCGCCAGCCGCGCCTCGAGCGCCGCCTGGAGCCGGAGCCCAGGGACGCTCGGGACGTCGGAGAGCGTCTCCGCCACCGGCACGCCCGCCGCCGCCGCCACGCGCTCGGGGACCCGCGCCGCGGGCGAGAGCCCCAGCACCGGCGGGAGCAGCACCGCCGCGGCGCCGCGCGCGCCGTTCGCGAGCGCCGCCCGCAGCCGCTCGCCCAGCCGCTCCGCCTCGCCGGGCGGCTCCAGCGCGCGCGCCAGCTCGTGCGGGCGCGCCCAGGGATCGAGGCCGGGCAGGTCCACCTCGAGCTCCCGCACCTCCGGCCCGCCGCGGCCGGCGTGGCGGCCGAGCCCGTCCGCGACCAGCGCCGCGTCGAAGCCCAGGTGCCCGCGGAGCCCGGCCACCGCGAGCGGCCCCGCCACCGCGAGCAGGTCGCCCGGCTCGGCCGCGCGCTGGCAGGTGGCCGCCGCGACCACCTCGCCGGTCGCCGTCGCGAGGAAGCGCGGGCGCTCCAGCACCGGCGCGAGCAGCGGGTCGAGCGCGCGCACCGCGAAGTCGAGCGCGTCCGGGAGCAGCACCAGCCCCTCGCCCACCGCCGCGTACGGGTGACCCGGGCGCTGCCGCGCCAGGCGCCGCGCCGACTCGACCGGCCCGCGCCGCCACGAGAGCGGATCGCCGGGGAGCGCGGACAGGTCCGGCGCCACGCCCACGGCGCCCGAGGAGAGCGCCGTCGCCCCGGGCGCGCAACGCACCAGCGCGACCTCGCAGCCTGCCGCCCGCGCCGAGAGCGCCGCCATCGCCCCGGCCATGCCGCCGCCCACCACCAGCACGTCGGCCCGCACCGTGCGCGACGCGGTCACGGCGCCTCCCACGGGCCGCACCCGCCGCGCAGCAGCTCCTCGGCGGCGAGCTGGGCGCCGTCCAGCACCGGCCGCCGCTCGCGCCAGCCCTGGTCGAGCAGGTCGGAGAGCTCGGCGCGCACGCGCTCCGGCGGCCAGGACAGCTCGCGCCCGACGAGCTGCGCGCCCACCCGCGCGCAGTCGAGGCCGCCGCAGGCGCCCACCGAGAGCCGGCAGCGGCGCCGCAGGTCCTGGAGGCGGCGCACCTGCTCGTGGCGCGCGCAGTAGACCACCTCGGCGGCGAGGATCGCCTCGTCGCGGCACAGCACCAGGCCCAGGCGCCGGTCGTCGCGGATCATGGCGCAGATCTCCCGCGCGCGGCCGCCGTGCCGGTACACCAGCCGCGCAGCCACCGCCGCGGCCACCGGGAACTCGCGCGCCAGCGCGGCCGGGTCGGGCACCTCGTCGCCGCCGGGCAGCGGCTCCTGGTGCGTGCGGCAGGGCGTGACCGGCCGGCCGAGCAGCGCCTCGATCCGGTCGGCGGCCTCCTCGGACTGGGCGCGGTACGAGGCGAGCTTCCCGCCCACGATGGAGAGCAGCCCGGCCGCGCCGTCCGCGGCGCCGTCGAGCAACTGGTGCTCGCGCGAGAGCGCGTCCTCGTTCGGCCCGTACGCGTACAGGGTGGTGCGCAGGCCGCACCAGGCCCGGGTGATCCGCGCCCGCCGCACGCCGGGGACCAGGGAGGCGGCGCCCTCCAGCAGGTACTCCACCTCGTCCTGGGTCGCCTCGAGGTCGTCCGGGTCGCCGTACCAGTCGTCGTCGGTGGTGCCGACGATCGACTCGTTCTCGTGCGGCATGAGGAACATCTGCCGCCCGTCGACCGCGGTGCAGATCACGCCGTAGCTGGACCAGCGGCGGTCGAGCGTGAGGTGCACGCCCTTGCCCGGGCGCATCGGCACCCGCACGCCGCTCGCCCGCGCCAGCGCCGGGGACCACGCGCCGGCCGCGTTGAACACCACCGGCGCGCGCGCCTCGCCCTCCTCGCCGGTGAGCGCGTCGCGCCACCGGACGCCGCGCACCCGGCCGCCCTCGACGAGGAGCTGGCGGACCTCCGTCCAGGTGCGCAGCTCGGCGCCGTGCGTGCGGGCGGAGAGCGCGTTCAGCACGCAGAGCCGGAACGCGTCGATGCCCCACTCGTCCAGCGTCACCGCGCCGTGCAGGCCGGGGCGCAGGCCGGGCTCGAGGCGGTACAGCTCCTCGGCGGTCAGCCGGGTGGAGGGCCTCCCGCGCTTCAGCGGCTGGTACTGGTCGTAGGTGCCGACGTAGACCTCGGTGGCGTACCAGGCGGCGCGCTCGGCGAGCGTGGCGGCCTCGGCGCGCGAGCCGAACGGCATCAGGAACGGGATGCGGAACAGCAGGTGCGGGGCGATCCGCTGGATGAACCCGGAGTCCCGGCAGGCCAGCTCGGTGACCTTCCGGTCGGAGAGCATGTACCGGATGCCGCCGTGGATCATGCCCGAGCTGTTGCCGCTCGCGCCGACGCCGAAGTCCGACCTCTCCAGCAGCAGCACCCGCAGCCCGCGCATGGCGCAGTCGCGGGCGGTGCCGGTCCCGTTCACGCCGCCGCCGACGATGATGACGTCGTGCTCGCCCATCGCGCGCGCCCCCGGCTCCGAAGCGTAGCCCGGACCGGGGGCGCGGTCGCGCGAAAGGTGAGGCGCCTCCGGGCGCGGGGCCGCGGCGGCGCGCCGCGGGCAGGCGCGGCGCCGCTACTTCGGCTCGTACGTGCTCTTCACGTACAGCTCGCGGAGCTGGCGCGCGTCCACGTCGCCGGGGGCGCCGGTCATGAGGTCGGTGCCCTTCTGCGTCTTGGGCCAGGCCACCACGTCGCGGAGCGACTCGGCGCCGGTGAGGAGCATGACCAGGCGGTCCATGCCGAGCGCGATGCCGCCGTGCGGCGGCGCGCCCATCTTGAGCGCGTCGAGCAGGAAGCCGAACTTGCTGCGGGCCTCCTCGTCGGTGATGCCCATGGCCTTGAACACCCGGGCCTGGACCTCGGGGTCGTGGAGGCGGATGGATCCGCCGCCGATCTCGAACCCGTTCAGCACCAGGTCGTACCGGTAGCAGTTCACCTTGCCCGGATCGCTCTCGAGGAACTGGAGATCGGAGTCGTGCGGCCGCGTGAACGCGTGGTGCGCGGCGGCCCACTGGCCGGACTCCTCGTCGTACTCGAACAGCGGCGGGTTCACCACCCACAGGAAGCGCCAGGCGCCGCCCGACCCGTACTCGGGGATGAGGCCCATGCGCTTGGCGAGGTGCACGCGCAGGTTCGCCATCACCGTGTGGACCACCGACTCCTTGCCGAACTGGAACAGGAGCAGGTCGCCGGGCTTCGCCTCGCAGGCCTCGTTGATCGCCTGGCGCAGCGCGGGGGTGATCGTCTTCGCGAGCGGCGACTGGGTCCACTCGCCGCCCTCGCCGACCTTGGCGCGGGCGAGCCCCTTCGCGCCCATGCCCTTCACGTACTCCTCGAGCTTGTCGATCTCGGTGCGCGAGAAGTTCGCCGAGGCGGGCACGCGCATCGCCTTCACGATGCCCTTGGCCTTCACCGCCTCGTGCATGAGCGGGACGCCGCCGCCGTCGTGCTGGCGCACCAGGTCGGTGAGCACCACGTGCGGCATGTCGAAGCGGAGGTCGGGCTTGTCGTTCCCGTACTTCGCCATCGACTCCTCGAACGGCATGCGCTGGAACGGGCGCGGGATCTCGATCCCGAGCACCTCCTTCCAGAGCTTCACCACCAGCCCCTCCATCACGTCGAACACGTCGTTCTGCTCCACGAACGACATCTCGACGTCGATCTGCGTGAACTCGGGCTGCCGGTCGAGCCGGAGGTCCTCGTCGCGGAAGCAGCGGACGATCTGGAAGTACCGGTCGAAGCCCGCCATCATGTAGAGCTGCTTGAACAGCTGCGGGCTCTCGGCGAGCGCGTAGAACTTGCCGGGGTTGAGGCGCGAGGGGACGAGGAAGTTGCGGGCGCCGCCCGGGGTGTACTTCACCATGAACGGCGTCTCGAGCTCGAGGAAGCCCTTGTCGGTGAAGTAGTTGCGGGTGAGGTGGTTCACCTTCGCGCGGGTCATGAGCGTCCGCTGCAGCGGGGCGCGGCGCAGGTCGAGGTAGCGGTACTGGAGCCGCTTCTCCTCGCCGGTGTCGATCTCGTCCTCGATCTGGAACGGCGCCGGCTCGGAGCGGTTGAAGATCTCGAGGTCCGACGCGTGGACCTCGATCTCGCCGGTGCGGAGCTTCGGGTTCACGTTGCCGCCGCGCGAGACCACCTTGCCGCGCACGCCGACGCAGTACTCGAGCCGGAGCTGCCCGGCGAGCTCGTGCACGTCGGGGCGGACGTCCTCCTCGAACACCACCTGGGTCAGGCCGGCGCGGTCGCGCAGGTCGATGAACACCGCGCCGCCGTGGTCCCGCCGGTTGTTCACCCAGCCGAACAGCACGACCTCCTTGCCGATGTCGGCCTTGGTGAGTTCACCGCAGGAGTGGGTACGCTTGAGCTCGGTGATGAAGCGCGGCAAGGGAAGGGCCTCCGGACGTGGGGAAAGGCAGCTAACACTGCGGAACCTCAGGCGTCAAGGACGACCGCAGCCCTTCCGGTGCGCGCCGCCGCCGGGTCTCCCCGGCCGCTCGGGCATGTGGAAGTTGCAGCCCGGACCCTGGAATTCCTGCAGGGCCCCGCGCCGCGGAGCGGACGCGGGCCCGGCCGGCGGCGCGCCCGCCGGTGGCCCCGTCGTTGCAGTCCCGGATCCCCGGGGAGGGAGGCATCACATGGACGCGGACCAGGACGGCGTCGGGATCGATCCGGTGTGCGGGCGGCCGGTGCTCGAGGAGGACTCCGAGTCGTTCGAGTACAAGAAGCGCCGGTACTTCTTCTGCTCGCGCCGGTGCCGGGAGCGCTTCGAGCGGCACGCCGAGCGGCTCCACGTGGGCGAGCTCGCCAGGATGGGCGCGCTGTTCGGGGAGCGCCGCGATCGCTGGGGGGTCGCCTGACCGGCGCGTGGCCGGATTCCCCGGGATGACGGGCGCATGCGCCGGGCGGCGCGGACCTCCCTGATCCGGGCACTGGACCCCTCCGGTGGGCTGGACGCAGGATGGCGGTCCCTCGCCTTCCATCGCCCTCCCCTCGCCCCCGGAGATCCGCCCATGCCCGCGCCTTCGCTGCCGCAGCGCTTCCGTGCCTTCGTCGTCCGGGAGGGCGACGGCGCCCGCTCCGCCGGGTTCGAGGAGCTGCCCGCCTCCGCGCTGCCCGAGGGCGAGCTGACGGTCGCGGTCCGCTACTCCAGCCTCAACTACAAGGACGCGCTCGCGGTCACCGGCAAGGGCAAGGTGATCCGGAAGTTCCCCATGGTCCCGGGCATCGACCTCGCCGGCACGGTGCTCGAGTCCCGCGATGCGTCGTTCCAGCCGGGCGACGAGGTGCTGGTGACGGGCTGGGGCATCGGCGAGGCCACGTTCGGCGGCTACGCCGGCCTGGCGCGCGTTCGCGCCGCGTGGGCCTTGCCGCTGCCGCGTGGCCTGACCGCCCGGCGCGCCATGGCCGTCGGCACCGCCGGCTTCACCGCGGCGCTGTGCGTGGACGCGCTCGAGGACGCCGGCGTGCGCCCCGGCGGCCGGCCGGTGATCGTCACCGGCGCGGCCGGCGGCGTGGGCAGCGTGGCCGTCGCGCTGCTGGCGCGCGCGGGCTACGAGGTCGCCGCCTCCACCGGCCGCCCCTCGGAGCGTGCCTTCCTGGAGTCCCTGGGCGCCACGCGCATCGTGCCGCGCGAGGAGCTGGCCCGGCCGGGCACGCGGCCGCTCGAGTCGGAGACCTGGGCGGGCGGCGTGGACGCCGTGGGCGGCGCGGTGCTGGCGAGCGTGCTCCGCCAGACCGCCTACCGCGGCGCGGTGGCCGCCTGCGGCCTGGCCGGCGGCACCGACCTGCCGGTCACGGTGCTCCCGTTCGTGCTCCGCGGCGTGCGCCTCCAGGGCGTGGACTCGGTGATGGCGCCCGCGGCGCCGCGCGCGCGCGCCTGGGGCCGCATCGCGCGCGACCTCACCGCCGACCGGATCGACGCGCTCACGACCGAGATCCCGCTCGCGGAGGTCCCTGCCTGGAGCGAGCGGATCCTGGCCGGGCAGGTGCGCGGGCGCGCGGTGGTCGCGGTCGCGCCGTGAGGATCTGACGGGGCTGCGCCCCGCCCCCACCCTGCTCGCCGGGTCCCTTGCGCCGCCGCGGGCGGCTTCGCCGCGGACGCGGCGGCGTCCCGGCGGGCTCGCTGCGCTCGCCGATCGATCGTGCGGTGCCGCGCCTCAGCGCGCCGGTCGCAGGTCCTTGAGCTTCAGCTGCAGTCGGCGGGTGCCGTCCCACTCGTCGAAGCCGATGGTGAACGCGGCGTCCACCGGCCCGCCGCACGCCGGCGCGCGGTCGCCCATGCCGAAGCCGATGGCATCGAGGCCGCGGCCGAGCGCGAGCTTCAGGTGCGCGCCGCCCGCCCCGACCGTCCGCGCGCGCGCCGCGGCGCCGCGCAGCGCGAACACCGGCTCGGGGTGGCCGGCGCCGAACGGCCCGAGCCGTCCCAGCGCCTCGGCGGCGTCCTCGGTCACCTCGGCGTCGCCCACCCAGCCGTCGATCCGGCAGCGCGGCACCAGGTCCTCGTCGGCGATGGTGGCGGCGGCGTGCGCCTCGAACGCGGCCCGGAACGGCTCGACCTGGGCCCGCTCCACCGTGACGCCGGCGGCGTGCCGGTGGCCGCCGAAGCGCGCCAGGTGGCCGGAGCACGCGGCGAGCGCGTCGTAGAGGTGGAAGCCCTCGATCGATCGCCCGCTGCCCTTCCCGGCGCCGTCCTCCAGCGCCACCAGCACCGCGGGGCGGTGGAAGCGCTCGACCACGCGCGACGCGACGATGCCCACCACGCCGGCGTGCCAGCCGTCGCGGGCCAGCACCAGCCCGCGCGCGCCGGCGGCCACCCGCGCCGCCGCGTCCGCGAGCGCCTGCTCCAGGATGCGCCGCTCGATCTCCTGCCTGGCCTGGTTCTCCCGATCCAGCTCGTCCGCGAGCGCCTGCGCGGCCGCCGCGTCGCCGGAGAGCAGCAGGCGCACCCCGCGCCCCGCGTCGTCGAGCCGGCCCGCGGCGTTGATGCGCGGCGCGAGCCGGAACCCCACCTGGCCGGCCGTCACGGGCGTCCCGTCCGCGATGCCGGCCACGCGCTTCAGCGCGCGCACGCCGGGGCGCCGGCTGGTCGCGAGCTGCTCGAGCCCCCAGCGCACCAGGATCCGGTTCGCGCCGACGAGCGGCACCACGTCGGCGACCGTGCCGAGCGCGACGAGGTCGAGCACCTCCTTCAGGTTCGGCTCGGGCCGGGCCGGGCCGAAGCGGCCCCGCTCGCGGAGCCGGCGCCGGAGCGCCATGGCCAGCGCGAACGTCACGCCCACCGCGGCCAGGTCCTTCGACGGGTAGGCGCAGCCGGGCTGGTGGGGGTTGAGGATGGCGGCGGCCGCGGGCAGCTCCACCGGCACGGTGTGGTGGTCCACCACCACCGTGTCCACGCCCAGCCCGGCGGCGACGCGCACCTCGTCCACGCTCGTGATGCCGCAGTCGAGCGTCACCAGCAGGCGGACGCCCTGCGCGGCCAGGCTGCGGACCGCGTCGCCGTTGAGGCCGTAGCCCTCCACCAGCCGGTGCGGGGTGTACGTGACGACGTCGGCCCCCGCCGCGCGCAGGAAGCCGCAGAGGAGCGCGGTCGAGGTGACGCCGTCCACGTCGTAGTCGCCGTAGCAGGCGATGCGCTCGCCGCCCTCCAGCGCGCGCACGATCCGCTCGACGGCGGCGTCCATGCCCTTCATGCGGAACGGGTCGGGCAGGTCGGCGAGGCGCGCGGCCAGGAACGCCTCGGCCTCGGCCGGATCGGCGTGGCCGCGCGCGGCCAGCACGCGCGCGGCCAGCGGGTGCAGGTCCAGGGCGCCGGCCAGCTGCGCCGCCCGCGCCGCGTCCACCGCCGCCTCCACCCACCGCTTCCCGGTCGCGCCCGACACGGTCCGCTCGGTAGCACGCCGCCCTGACAGGGCGGCGGCCGGGCGCAGGGGCGGGGCCGCGGGCGCGAGGGCTCGCGCGCCCGCAGGCGCTGCGGCGCGCGCTCCGGGCCGCGAGCGGGGCCGTGCGCAGGTTTCGGGCCGCCGCGCAGGACGCGCGCGCGAGACGGGAGGCTGGATGAGGCACGCAACGAGATGGATCCTGGCCGGCGCGCTGGCCGCCGCGGGGATGGGCGGCGCCTACGCGCAGAGCGGCGGCGCGGGTGGCACCGGGAGCGGGGCTGCCGGCACGGCGGGCACGGCCGGCGCGCCCGGCACCGCCGGGACCGGCGCCGGCGCCGCAGGGACGGACACGACCGGCACGGGCGCGACCGGGACCACCGATGGCACGGGCGCGTACCCGCCGCCCGCCGGCACCGACACCACCGGCGCCGGGACCAACGGCACCGGCACCTATCCGCCGCCCGGCGGCACGGGCACCGGGAGCGGCACGGACGGCGCGGGCACGTACCCGCCACCCGCCGGGACCGACACCACCGGAACGCCAGGCACGGGCACCGGAACCGGCGGCACCGACATGGCTCCGCCGCCCGCCGGCACCGGCACCGGCACGGACACGACGGGAACCGGGACCCCGGGGACCGGGACGAACGGGACCTCCGGCACCGGCACCTACCCACCGCCAGCCGGCACCGGCACGGACGCGACGGGAGCGGGGACCAGCGGGACCGGCACGAGCGGAACCACCGACACGGGCACCTATCCGCCGCCCGCCGGCACCGGGACCGACACGAACGACGCAGGCACCACCGGCGGCGCCGGGACCGGGAGCGCCGGCACCGGCGCGCCGGGCACCGGCACCGGCGGCGGCGTCCAGCGCTGACCGCGCCGCGCCGCGGCTGCCTCCATGACGCTCCGTGAACGGGGGTGGCCGCGGTCGCGCGCGGATCACGACGCCGTGCGCCGGCGGGCCAGGGCGGCCTCGATCGCGGCGACCAGGCGCGCCGGGTCGAAGGGCTTCTGCAGGAACACGTCCGCGCCCGCCCGGCGGAACGCCTCCTCCGCGTGCTCGTCGCCGGACATGCCGACGAGCACCGGGTGGTGCCGGCTGGGCGCGTCGTGGACCGCGCGGATCACCTCGCCCCCGAGGCGCCCCGGGAGGCGGTGATCGACCACCCAGACGTCCGCCGGCGGGAGATCGGCGAGCTGGAACACGCCGGCCTGCGCGGGCAGTCCGATCACCGCGTGACCGAGCCGCCGGAGGACGTCCACCAGCAGCTCGCGCAGGTCCGCGTCATCATCGATGACGACGATGCGCAATCCCGCCGTGGAACCGCTCGCCCCCATGCCGCATGGATGCGCGCTCCCCACCGATACGCGAACCCCCCGCGCGGGGTCGCTCCTGGTGATTGCGCAATCGGTGCTGCGCCGAGTTCACGGTGCGACCGGGTCGCCGGCGCGACTTCACGGTGGGTATGCGACCCGCCGCCGCGCCGCGCCTGCGCTCGCCGCCGGCCGCGTCGAGCGGGTCCCGCCTACGGGGGCGTCGCCCCGGCGACGCGTCGCGGCGCCCGGGTAGCCCGGGCGACGGGTCGATCCCCTGGCGGCCGCTCCTCTGCGCACGCGCGAGACCGCACCTTGCGCCGGTGCACGCGCCCGCCCTCGCGCTCTGGCTCGCCGCCGCATCCACCTCCGGTGCGGGCCCGCGCGTCTACGTGAGCGACGAGGGCTCCCGGCACGTGGTCGTGCTCGACGCGGGCAGCGGCGCCGAGGTGGCGAGGATCGAGGTCGGCCCGCGGCCTCGCGGCCTGCGCCTGGACGCGGCCCGCGGGCGGCTCTACGTCGCCGTGAGCGGCTCGCCGCTCGGGGAGAGGCCGAGGGCGGGCTGGGGCGGCTCGAGGCGGTGCTGTACGCCGGGGCGCGGCGCTTCGACCCGGATCGCGCCCGCTTCGGCCCGGAGCGCGCCACCGAGGCGCTCGCGGCGCGGCAGCGCGTGCCCTCCAGCGACCTGGGCGGCTCGCTGGTCTGGTCGGCCCCGGCGCGCGGCGCGCTCCGGCTCACCGCCGGCGGCGACCTGCGGCGGGTCGCCGGCGCGGCGCGCGAGACGCTGTTCCCGGCGACCGCGGCGCCGGACGCGGCGGTGGCGCGGGAGGCGGACGGCTCGCAGCTGCTCGGCGGCGTGTTCGCCGAGGGCGGCGCCGCGGTGGCGCCAGGCCTCGAGCTCTCGGCCGCGCTGCGGGTGGACCTGTGGCGGAACGGCGAGGCCACCGGGCTGCGGCGCGCCGCCGGCGGCGGCGAGGACCGGACCCGGTACGCGCCGCGCAGCGACGCCCAGGTCTCGCCCCGCGTCGCCCTGCGCTGGCGCCCGGGCCAGGGCCCGCTCGCGCTGCGCGCGTCGGCCTACCGGGCGTTCCGCGCGCCCACGCTGAACGAGCTGTACCGGACGTTCCAGGTCGGCACGATCGTGACCGCGCCCGATCCGTCGCTCCGCGCCGAGACGCTGCTCGGCGCCGAGGCCGGGCCGGAGCTCGCCGTCCGGGGCGGCGCGCTCCGCCTGCGCGTCACCGGCTTCTGGAGCGTGCTGCGCGACCCGATCACCGTCGTGACGCTGGACGCGCCGCTGCCCGACGGCGCCACCCGGCGCCGCGCCAACCTGGGCGCCGCGCGCATCCGCGGGCTGGAGGCCGCCGCCGCCTGGGCGCCGTTGCCGTGGCTCGAGGCCCGGGCCGCCTGGACGTTCGTGGACGCCCGGGTCGCGTCCGCGCCCGGCCACCCCGAGCTCTCCGGGCGCGCGCTGCCGCAGGACCCGCGCCACCGCGCCGCGGTCTCGCTCGCCGCCTGGCGCGCCGGCCTCGGCCGCCTCGGCGCCGAGCTGCGCGCGGTCTCGCGCCAGTACGAGGACGACCGGAACGCGCTGCCCATGGGCGGCTACGTGCTGCTCGACCTCGCCGCCTCGGTGCCGCTGCGCGGTGGGCTGGAGGCGTTCGCGGCGGCCGAGAACGTGCTCGACCGGCGGTACCTGGTCGGCCGCGCCGGCGTGGACACGATCGGCGCGCCGCGGATGGTGCGGGCGGGGCTGCGGGTGCGGATGGGCGGCGAGTGAGGCGCCCCGGAACGGCGGAGGGCCCCCCGCTGGCGCGAAGGGCCCTCCGGAACCGCTGCCGGCGCGCGGCTACTTCGCGGTGCGCGCCTGCGGCTGGGCCGCGGCCGCGGCGGCCGCGCCCTTCGCCTTCGCCCGCTTCTTCTCGGCGCGCTCCTCCAGCCAGATGGTCATCGGGGCGGCGATGAACCAGGTGGAGTAGGTGCCCGAGACGATGCCGAACAGCATCGCCATCGAGAAGTCGAAGATCGTGCCCACGCCGTAGACGAGCAGGCCGATGAGCGAGAGCGCGGTGGCGAACGAGGTGAGGAACGTGCGGCCCAGCACCTCGTTGATGGAGAGGTTCACGATGTCCGAGAGGCTCCGGCCGCGCAGCTTGGCCTGGTTCTCGCGGATGCGGTCGTAGATGACCACCGTGTCGTTCACCGAGTAGCCGACCACCGTCAGGATCACCGCGATCGAGGTCAGGTTGAACTCGCGGCCGCTGATGGTGAAATAGCCCATGGTCATGATCGCGTCGTGCAGCATCGCGATGACCACGCCCGGGCTGAAGCGGAAGTCGAACCGCAGGCCGATGTACACCACGATGAGGCCGATGGCGTACAGGATGGCCTTCAGGCCCTGCGCCTGGAGCTCGCGGCCGGCGGCCGGGCCGACGTACTCGACGCGGCGCACGTTCGGCTGCGAGTCGCCCAGCTGCGCCTTCAGGCCGGCCTGGACGTTCTCCTGGATGCCCTGGGTGATGACCGCGTAGGAGCGCGTGCCGGCGGTGAGGCCCTGCTCCTCCCGGACGTCGCGCACCTTCACGCCGGCCGCCTCGACCGCCGCCCGGACCGCGGCGGCGTCGACCGCGCCCGAGAACTGGAAGTCGATCTTGTCGCCGAACTCCGGGTTGAACGCGAAGCCCGCCACCGGCAGCTTCGTCTTCACCGCGTCGGCCACCCGGGCCACGTCCGCCTCGGTGAGCAGCGAGATGCGCTCCACGCGGATGAGGAACGTGTGCTCGGCCTCGGCGCCGTAGGTCTGGACCGAGGCGCCCTTGAAGCCCAGGTCCTCGACCGTCTTGCGGATGTCGGCCGGATCGACGGGCTTGCCGAACTGGACCTCCATCTCGGTGCCGCCCGCGAAGTCCACGCCCATGTTCAGGCCGTGGACGAACGGGAGCGACCACAGGATGATCGCCAGGTTCACGACCAGCGAGAGCGCCACGGCGATGTGGCGCTTGCCCACGAAGTCGAACTTCGTGTCGTGGGGGATGATGTCGAAGGTCTTGAATTGCATCAGACGCTCAGGCGCGCCGTGTCGTGGCGCGTGAAGTACTCCATGATCACCCGGGTCACCACGATCGACGTGAACATCGAGGCGACCAGGCCGATGATCAGCGTCACCGCGAAGCCGCGGATCGGCCCCGACCCGTACTGGAACAGCACCACGCCGGCGACCAGCGTGGTCACGTGCGAGTCCACGATGGTCCAGAACACGCGGTCGTAGCCGAGCTGCACCGACTGCCGCACGTTGCGCCCGGCGCGCATCTCCTCGCGGATGCGCTCGTTGATGAGCACGTTCGCGTCCACCGCCATGCCGAGCGTGAGCACGAACCCGGCGATGCCCGGCAGCGTCAGCGTGGTGCCGATCATCGACATGACCGCCAGCACCAGCAGGCCGTTCAGCGCCAGCGCCACGTCCGCCACCAGGCCGGTGCCGCGGTAGTAGACGACCATGAACACCACCACCAGCGCGAGGCCGACCAGCGCCGCGAGCGTGCCCTTGCGCACCAGCTCCGGCCCGAGGGTGGCGCCCACGGTGCGCTCCTCGGTGATGGTCACCGGCGCGGGGAGCGCGCCAGCCTTCAGCACCAGCGCGATGCCGTTCGCCTCGTCGAACATGTCCTGCTGGTTGCGGCCCGAGCCGAGCGTGATCTGGCCGTTGGAGGAGATGCGGCCCTGGATGTACGGCGCGGTCTCGACCTTGTCGTCGAGCACCGTCGCCATCCGGCGCCGCATGTTCTCGGTGGTGAGCTTCTCCATCAGGCGCGCCCCCTCGGGCGACATCTTGAAGGAGACCACCGGGCGCCCGCGCTGGAGCGTGTCGGACTGGTCCACGGCCACCGCCGCGTCGGCGATGTAGTCGCCGGTCAGCTCGGTCTTCGCGCGGAGCAGGTAGGTCCGGTAGTAGGTGGTCTTGATGGGGCCCTGGCCGACCTGGCCCTCGCCGATGCCGACCGCGTTCTTCTGCGGGTCGAGCAGCGGGTTCAGCTTCTCCGCGATGACCTTCTCCAGCTCGGTGCGGGTGTTCGCCGCGACCATGGTGGCCGCGCGCGTGCCGCCGTTCGGCAGCTCGACCGGCTCCACCGTCCAGCAGCCGGTCTCGGGGAGCGGCAGGGACAGGCCCTGGCGGTCGCCCTGGCACTGCGGGAGCTGCCCGCGGACCGGGTCGAGCGCCGGGTTCTCGTCGTCGGCGATCTTGAACTCGAGCTGCGCGGTGCGGCCCAGCAGCTCCTTGGCCTTCTCCGGATCCTTGAAGCCCGGGAGCTGGACCTGGATCTGGTTGTTCGCCTTGGTCTTGATGTCGGGCTCGGTGACGCCCCACTTGTCCACGCGGTTGCGGATGACCTTCTCCGCCTGCTTCACCGCCTTCTCGCGGAAGTCGCGGAGCACCGAGTCCTTGAACGCGAAGCGGACCGCGCCCTCCGGCGCGCCGCCCGGCGAGTACATCTCCTCCGCGTAGCCGGAGGAGCCGAGCACCGCGTCCTTCACCTCGCCCGGGTTCGCGGCGGCCACCTCGACTTGCGCGCCGCCGCCGACCACCTGCGTGCCGGTGAACGCGACGTTCTTGCCCTTCAGGAACTCGCCGATCTCGTCGGCGCGGCGGGCGACCTTGGTCTTCACCGCCCGGTCGACGTCCACGCCCATGGAGAGCAGGATGCCGCCCTGGAGGTCCAGGCCGAGGTTGAGGTGGTGCTTCGCGTCCGGCGCCCAGCCCGGCACCGAGGTGTCGTACGCCTCGGTGTTCCGCTGGTCGGGCGGGAGCTTGAAGTAGAACCAGCTCGGGACGAGCTGGTAGATCGACAGGATCGCGACCGCCACGACGAGCGCGACGCGCCAGTACCAGGAGCGTTCCATCTACTTCTTCCCCTCCGCCTTGGCCGGCTGGGCCTCCACCTGCTTCCACTGGCCGGCGACCTGGCCCTTGAGCACGCGGAGCTTGGTCCCCGCGCCGACGTCGATGGTCACCGTGCGGTCCTCCACCAGCACCACCGTGCCGATGATCCCGCTCTGCGTCACCACCTCGTCGCCCTTCTTCAGGGCGGTCACGAACGCCTGGTGCGCCTTCGCCTGCTTCGCCTGCGGGCGGAAGAAGACGAAGTAGAAGACCACCGCGATCGCGATGAACGGCAGGAAGGCGACGATGGGGTTCTGCGCCTGACCGTCGGCGGTCTGCGACAGGAAGGCGTGCAGGACGGGATGCATGGATGTGCTCCGGAGCTCGATCCGCTTGGGTGAGAAAAAGCGCTGTGTTCTAGCGTGATTTCGACGAGGGCCGCAACCCCTTTGTTCCCCGCCGGGGCCCCCGGGCGTGCGCGGCCGCGCGCACCCGGCCGGCGGGCCCCGTCAGCCGTCGCCGTCCGCGCGCCAGGCGGCCAGCCGCTCGGCGCGGAACGCCGCGAACCGGCCCTCCTCGATGGCGCGCCGGGCGTCGGCCATGAGCGACAGGTAGAAGTGCAGGTTGTGCAGGGTGTTCGCGCGGAGCGCCAGGATCTCGCCGGCCTTGAACAGGTGGCGGAGGTAGGCGCGGGTGAACGTCCGGCAGGCGTAGCACCCGCACTCCGGATCGGCCGGCCGCTCGTCGTCCGCGTAGCGCGCGTTGCGGATCACGAGCTTGCCGCGGCTCGTGAACAGCAGGCCGTTGCGCGCGGTGCGGGTGGGGAGCACGCAGTCGAACAGGTCCACGCCGGCGGCGATCCCCGCCAGCAGGTCCTCCGGCGTGCCCACGCCCATGAGGTAGCGCGGCTTCTCGCGCGGCAGCCGCGGCGCGTCCCGGGCCACGCCGTCCCACATCTCGGCCGGCGTCTCGCCCACCGCGTAGCCGCCCAGCGCGTAGCCGGGCAGGTCCAGCGCGGCCGCCTCCTCGATGGCCCGCGCCCGCAGGTCTCCGAACAGCCCGCCCTGCGCGATGCCGAACAGCGCGCAGCGCGGCCCCTCGCGCGCCTCGATCTCGCGCCAGGCCTCGCGGCACCGCACCAGCCAGCGCTGCGTCCGCGCCAGCGACAGCTCGTGGTAGGCGCGGTCGGCGAGCGCCGGCGGGCACTCGTCGAACGCCATGATCACGTCGGCGCCGAGCGCCTCCTGGACCTCGATCGCCCGCTCCGGCGAGAGGAAGTGGCGCGAGCCGTCGAGGTGGCTGCGGAAGGTGACGCCCTCCTCCGCGATCTCGACCAGGCCGGGCCCGCCGCGCTCGCGGCCGGCGCCCTTCTCGCCCAGGCTGAAGACCTGGAAGCCGCCCGAGTCGGTGAGCACCGCGCCCGGCCAGGACATGAAGCGGTGCAGCCGGCCGAGGCGCTGGATCCGCTCGTGCCCGGGGCGCAGGTACAGGTGGTACGTGTTCGCGAGCACGATGCCGGCGCCCAGCGCCTGGAGGTCGCGCGGCTCGAGCGTCTTCACCGTGGCGGCGGTGCCCACCGGCATGAACACCGGCGTCTCGATGGTGCCGTGCGCGGTCTCGAGCCGGCCGCGGCGGGCGGCGGCGTCCTCGGCGAGGAGCTGGAAGCGGATCACCGGGCCGGTGTCGCCCGCGCCGCCGGGCCTGTCAAGCCGGGCGCCGCCCCACGCGCGCCACCCCGGCCACCACGCCGCGCCAGGCCCGGCCCGCGCGCCCCTCGAGGACGAGCCGCAGCCCGGCGCTCCGCTCCATCGCGCCGCCGGGCTGGTTCCAGCACACCACCGCGCGCGCGGCCGGCGCGAACACCCCGCGGCCGAGCCGCAGCACGACCAGGTCGCCGACCAGCGGGAGCTGGCCGGGCCAGCGCACCGCGCAGCCGCCGTCCGAGACGTTGAGCGCGCCGGTGTCGAACGCGCCCCCGGCGTGCTCGACCCGCAGCGGCAGGTCGCAGGGGAAGCGCGGCGCCCGCTCCTGGAACGAGACCGGCTCGCCACGCGCGGCGGTGGCGAGGAAGCCGGCCGCCGGGAGCGAGGCGCGGTCGAGCGCGAGGTCCACGCCGGGCGGCAGCGCCGGGCGCCCCATCCGCCGGACCATGGCGACCTTCCCGTAGAGGGTGGCCCGGATGGCCTGCCCGTAGATCCCGACCCGCACCGCGACGCGATCGCCCACCCGCGAGTCGGAGAGCGCCGGCACGAAGATCTGCCCCGCCTCCGGCCGCCAGCCGGCCAGGTACTGACCCGGCTCCACGTTGACCGAGACGCTGTGCAAACCCCCCGCTCCTCGCCGCCCGTATAGCACACACCGGCGCACCTCACGGCGCGCCGGACGGGACGCGCCGGGCTCAGCGGCGGAGCAGGAGCATCGCGTCCCCGTAGCTGAAGAAGCGGTAGCCGCGCGCGACCGCCTCGCGGTAGGCGGCCAGCACCCGGCCCTGGCCGCCGAACGCGCAGACCAGCACCAGCAGCGTGGAACGGGGGAGGTGGAAGTTCGTGACCATCGCGTCCACCGCGTGGAACGGGTGGCCGGGGCGGATGAACAGCTCGGTGCGGCCCGGGCCGGCGGCGACGGCGCCGTCGCGCCAGGCGCTCTCCAGCGTGCGCACCGAGGTGGTGCCCACCGCCACGATGCGTCCGCCGCGCGCGCGGGTCGCGGCGAGCTCCGCCGCGGCGGCGGGCGACACCTCGTAGCGCTCGCCGTGCATGCGGTGCAGGTCGAGGTCGTCGCCGCGGATGGGCAGGAACGTGCCCGGGCCGACGTGCAGCGTGACCGCGGTGCGCCGGATCCCGCGCGCCGCGAGGCGCGCCAGCAGCGGCTCGGTGAAGTGCAGGCCGGCGGTCGGCGCGGCGGCGGAGCCGGGCGCCCGCGCCCAGATGGTCTGGTAGCGCGCCGCGTCCTCGGCGTCCGGCGCGCGGCGGATGTACGGCGGCAGCGGGATGCGCCCGGCGCGGCCCAGCGCCGCCTCCAGCTCGGGGCCCTGGCGGTCCAGCGTGACCCGGTAGAAGCCCTCGCCCTCCACGTCGTCGACGCGCGCCTCGAGGCCGTCGAAGGTGAGCACCGCGCCCTCGCGGATGGGCTTCGAGGCCTGCCCCATGGCCCGCCAGCGCCGGCCCAGCCCGCCCTCCAGCGGCTCGCACAGGAGCAGCTCCACCTTGCCGCCCGACGCCTTGTGGCCGAGCAGCCGCGCCGGGATGACGCGCGTGTCGTTGAAGACGAGCAGGTCGCCCGGCGCGAGCAGCTCCGGCAGGTCGGCGAAGCCGCGGTGCGCGGGCGAGCCCTCCTCCGGCGCGAGCACCATGAGGCGCGAGGCGTCGCGCGGCGTGACCGGCGCCTGGGCCACCAGCCCCTCGGGCAGGGCGAAGTCGAAGTCGGAGAGGCGCACGGTCGGGTCAGTACATGCGCAGCACGTCGGTGCCCGGGTAGTAGTGGCGGAGGATCTCGCGGTAGTCCCTCCCCTCGCGCGCCATCCCGGCCGCGCCCCACTGGCACAGCCCGGCGCCGTGGCCCTGGCCGCGCCCGTCGAACGCGAACCCGCGCCGCACCTCGCGGACGGCGAACGCGAGCGAGGGCAGCCGCGCCCAGCCGAGCCGCTGCCGGAGGTCGGTGGCGGCGAGCGTGACCCGCCGCCCCCGCCCGGCCACCTCCACCTTCTCCGCGCGGCCGCTCGCGCTCCGCGCCACCACCCGCGCCGCCGTGGCCGCCCCGCCCAGCCCGGCCAGCCGCCCCAGCTCCGCCGCGCCGACCTCGAGCGACCAGCGCACGCGCGGCGCGCGATCGCAGCGCCCGCACTCCACCGAGGCGAGGTACGGCAGGTCGCGCCCCAGCGCCGGCATGCCGGCCTCGGTCCGCCCGCCGCAGGCCGCGTGGAAGTACGCCTCCACCGGCTCCATCCCCTGCACCAGCACCTCGCCGTGCGTCGCGTCCACCGCCGCGCGCGCCTGCGGGCTGGCGCGCCCCGCCGCGAACACCTGGGCGATGACGCCGCTCGCGATGTCCCAGCGCCGGTTGGCCGCCTGCGCCTCCACCTTGCGCGTGAGCGCGTAGCTGCGCGCGGCCACCGCCTGCGCCTTGAGCGCCTCGGGCGGGAAGCTCCCCGGCATCTCGCCCGCCACCACGCCCGCCACGTAGTCCTCGAGCCGCAGCTCCTGGATCTCCTCGGGCTGCGCCCGGACCTGGACGCGGATCAGCTCCTCGGCGCGCGCGGGGACCGCGGCCGCGGCGAGCGCGGCGGCCAGCGCCGCGGCGGTGGCGAGCGGGCGGCGCACGGCGGTCGTCAGCCCTCGTCGGCGGCGGCCGGCACGCGGGCGCGGCGCGCCTCCTTCACCTTGTGCCAGACGAACCAGGCGACGGCGAGCACGCCGGCCACGACGATGACGAGCTCGAAGCGGTGGTAGATCGCCTTGACCCGCGGATCGGTGTGCCACGCCTCGCCGGCCCACTCGCCCACCCACGCGAGCGCGTAGCACCAGGGGTACGAGCCCACGAACGTGTAGAGGACGAACTTGCCCATCGGCATGCGCGACACGCCGGCGGGGAACGCGATGAACGTGCGGATCACCGGGAGCAGCCGGCCCGCGAACACCACCCACTGGCCCCAGCGCTGGAACAGCCGGTCGGCGAGGTCGAGCTCCTTGTGCGAGAGGAGCACGTAGCGGCCGTACTTCTCGATGAGCGGCCGGCCGCCGAACTGGCCCAGGTAGTAGGCCGGGATGGAGCCGACCACGCAGCCGATGGCGCCGGCCAGCGCCGCGCCGTGCAGCGTCATCTCGCCCCGGTACACGAGGTACCCGGCGAACGGCATGATGATCTCGGAGGGCAGCGGGATGCACGCGCTCTCGATGGCCATCAGCAGCACGATGCCGCCGTAGCCCATCGACGAGATCACCGACGTGGTGAACACCGCCAGCGCCTCGATCACCTTGGAGATCATTCGCCCTCGCCGTCCCCGCCCGCCGGGCCGCCTCGCGCGGCCGCGTCGGCGGGGTAGTAGACCGCCTCGTAGGGGCAGGTGCAATCCTGCTCCGGCGGCTCCGGATAGAAGTAGCGCTCGCCGCGCCCGTTGCGGAGCCAGTGGCCCCGCGCGCCCTCCTCGCCTTCCCCCGCGAGGTACTGCGGCTGCAGCGTGACCTTGCCGCCGCCGCCCGGGAGGTCCACCGCCAGGTGCGGGATGGCGAGCCCGCTGGTGCGCCCGCGCATCGCCTCGAGGATCGCCACGCCCGCCGCGAGCGGCGTGCGCAGGTGTCCGGTGCCGGCGGCGAGGTCGCCCTGGTGCAGGTAGTACGGGCGGACGCGGAACGTGAGCAGGCGCTCGTTCAGGTCGGTGAGGATGCGCGCCGAGGAGTTCAGGCCGCGCAGCAGCACCGACTGGTTCTCGACCGGCACGCCGTGGTCCACCAGCCGCTCGCAGGCCTCGCGCGCCTCGGGCGTGCACTCCTTCGGATGGTTGAAGTGCGTCACCACGAACAGCGGCGCGTGGCGGCGCAGCGCGGCCGCGAGCGCGTCGGTGACGCGCATGGGGTTCGTGACCGGCGCGCGCGTGGCGACGCGGAGCACCTGCACGTGCGGGATGGCCCGGAGCCCCGCCAGGATCCCGTCGAGCTTCTGATCGGAGAGCGAGAGCGGGTCGCCGCCGGAGACGATCACGTCGCGCACCTCGCGGTGCGCGCGCACCCAGGCGATCCCCTCCTCCACCGCGGCGCGGTCGAAGCCGCCCTCGTCGTCGCTGAAGGTGATGCGCCGGCGGGTGCAGTGGCGGCAGTAGACCGCGCAGCGGTCCACCGCCAGGAAGAGCGCGCGGTCCGGGTACTTGTGGACGATGGCGCGCACCGGGCGGTGCGGCTCCTCGCCGATGGGATCGTCGAGGTCGCCCGGCGCGGGCACCGCCTCGGCCGCCGACGGCATGACCTGCAGCCGGATCGGGCAGGCCGGGTGGTCGCGGTCGACGAGCGAGGCGTAGTACGGCGTCGCGGCCACGCGGGTGTGGCCGGCGGCGAGCGCGAAGCCGCGGCGCTCGGCGTCGGTGAGCGGGAACAACCGCTCGAAGTCGGCGGCCGTGGTGAGCGCATGGCGCTGCTGCCAGCGCCAGTCGCGCCACTCGGCCTCGGTGGTGCCGGGGAAGAGCTCTCGCCAGGTCATCGCGGGTGCGGCGCAGGCCTCAGGAGACCGGGGGGGAGCGCACGCGAGGCGCGGAAGGTAACGGCAGCAGGCAGCCGAGTCAAACCTCCAGAGGCCCTGCAGGGTTCCAGACCGGCCCTCCGGCCGAGGGCTCCCCTTTCGGCTACACCGCCGGGGCGCGGTCGCAGATGTCAATGGCGGCCCTCTCTGTTAAGCAATGCGGGCAACGGGCCGCCGGACCGGGCCTCCTGGAGCGAGCACGACATGGCGAATCTTCCGGTGATGGGCGACGTCGGCGGGGTGACCGAGGAGCTGGCCGGCGGCGGCCGGACGAACGGGGAGGCGAAGGCCCCGGCGGTGCGGCACGAGGACGCGCCCCGCCCGGTGGCGAACGTGCTGTCCCGGTTCAAGCCCGGCCCGCGCTCGATCTGGGCCGGCGTGCCCGACGCGCTCTGGAACGACTGGCACTGGCAGCAGCGCGAGCGGGTCATCCGGCTCGAGCAGCTCGAGCGCGTCCTGCGCGTCACGCCCGAGGAGCGCGAGGCGGCGGTGAAGACCGAGGCCGAGTTCCACATGGGCATCACGCCGTACTACGCGGCGCTGATGGACCCCGAGGACCCGACCTGCCCCATCCGCCTCCAGTCGGTGCCGACGATGGGCGAGCTCAACATCCTCGCCTCCGATCTCGAGGACCCGCTCGCGGAGGAGCGGGACATGCCGGTGCCCGGCATCACGCACCGCTACCCGGACCGAGTGCTGTTCTACACGACGCACAACTGCCCGGTGTACTGCCGCCACTGCACCCGCAAGCGGAAGGTCTCCGACCCGACCAGCGCCGCGGCCAAGCGGCAGATCGAGGAGTCGCTCGCGTACATCGCGCAGCACACCGAGATCCGCGACGTGGTGATCTCCGGCGGCGACCCGCTGTCGCTCTCCGACGACCGGCTCGACCACATCCTCGGCCGGCTCCGGGCCATCCCGCACGTGGAGATCTTCCGGCTCGGAACGCGCAACCTCGTCACGCTGCCGCAGCGCGTGACCGACGACTTCGTGTACATGCTGCGCCGGCACCACCCGGTCTACGTGAACACGCACTTCAACCATCCGAAGGAGTGCACCGCCGAGGCGTTCGAGGCGGCCCGCCGCCTCGCCGACGCCGGCTGCGTCATCGGCAACCAGATGGTGCTGCTGAAGGGCGTGAACGACGATCCGGCGGTGGTGAAGGAGCTGAACCACAAGCTCCTGCTCATGCGGATCCGGCCCTACTACATCTACCAGTGCGACCTGGCGCGCGGCATCAGCCACTTCCGCACGCCGGTCGAGGCCGGCATCCGCATCATCGAGGCGCTCCGCGGCCACACCTCCGGGCTGGCGGTGCCGCAGTTCGTGGTGGACGCGCCGAACGGCGGCGGAAAGATCCCGGTGAACCCCGAGTACGTGGTCTCCCACGAGGGGAAGCGCTGGGTGCTCCGCAACTTCGCCGGCAAGCAGTTCGAGTACGTCGAGCCGTAGCCCGCGCCGTCAGTCGACGACCGCGATCGCCTCGATCTCCACGCGCGCGCCGCGGGGGAGCCCGGCCACCTGCACGGTGGAGCGGGCCGGCGCCGGCGCGGGGAAGTGCTTCGCGTACTCGGCGTTCATCCTCGCGAAGTCCCCGAGGTCGGCGAGGAACACGGTGGTCTTCACCACGTGCTCCGGGCCGGCGCCGGCGGCGGCGAGCGCCGCGCGCAGGTTCCCGAGCGCGCGCGCCGTCTCCTCCTCGATGGTGCCCTTCACCAGCTCGCCGGTGGCCGGGTCGAGCGGGATCTGACCGGAGAAGTAGAGCGTGCGGTTGCCGCGCGCCTCGACGCCCTGGCTGTAGGGGCCGATGGCCTTCGGGGCGCCGTCCGTCGCGATGGGGGTCTTCATGCGCGGCACCCTACCCGCGCGCGGCGGCCCCGGCAACGCGCCGGCGGGGGCCACCTCAGACGCGCTGGACCGACTGCACGCCCTCGATCCGTTCGATGCTGCGGATCACCGAGTTGAGCTGCTTCAGGTCGCCGATGGTGACCTCGAAGTCGTTCACCGCGCGCTCGCCCGGCGTGGTGCGGCAGCTCGCCTGCGAGATGTTCACGCCGGCCTCGCTGAACGTCTGCGAGATCTTGGCGAGGATGCCGGGGCGATCGGTGGTGATGACCCGCAGCGAGACCGGGCGCTTGAAGTCGCCGCGCACGTCCCAGGCCACGTCCACGCGCCGCTCCGGGTCGATGCCCAGCACCTTGTCGCACGAGGCGGTGTGCACGGTCACGCCGCGCCCGCGGGTGATGAAGCCCACGATGGCGTCGCCGGGCACCGGGTTGCAGCACTTGCCGTAGCGGACCAGCACGTCGTCGATGCCGTTGATGCGGACGCCCTCGGTCGGGCGGCGCGCCATCTTCCGGAACAGCTCGGTGATGCGGCTGGTGGGCGCCGCCTCGGCGGGCGGCGGCGGCTCGGCGAGCCGGTCGGGCGGGAGCACCTGCTGCAGGAGCTGCCCCGGCGACACCTTGCCGTAGCCGACCGCGGCGAGCACGTCGTCCGCCACCCGGTACCCGAGCGCCTGCGCCGCCTTCTCCAGCTCGCCGCCCTTCTGCAGCTTGTTGAGCGTGACGCCGAAGCGGCGCAGCTCGCGCTCGGCGATGTCGCGCCCGATCTCCACCGAGCGCCGGTGCTCGGCCTGCCGGATGAACTGGCGGATGCGGGCCTGGGCGCGGCTGGTCTTGACGAAGGTGAGCCAGTCCTTGGACGGGTGCGCGTTCGGGCTGGTGAGGATCTCGATCGTGTCGCCGTTCTTGAGCGTGTAGCGGAGCGGGACGAGCTTGCCGTTCACCTTGGCGCCGACGGTGTGCTCGCCGATCTCCGAGTGGATGGTGTAGGCGAAGTCCACCGGCGTGGCGCCGCGCGGCAGGCTCTTCACCGCGCCCTTCGGCGTGAAGACGAACACCTCGTCGGAGAACAGGTCGACCTTGACGGTCTCCAGGAACTCGCGCGGGTCGGCGAGGTCGCGCTGGAACTCCACCAGCTGGCGGAGCCAGCCGAACGACGCCGCGTCCTTGCGCGACAGCTCCGCGCCCTTCCCGTCGCGCCCCTTCTCCTTGTAGGCCCAGTGCGCCGCCACGCCCTCCTCGGCGATGCGGTGCATCTCGCGGGTGCGGATCTGCACCTCGATGCGCTCGCCCGCCGGGCCGACCACGGTGGTGTGGAGCGACTGGTACAGGTTGGGCTTCGGGATGGCGATGTAGTCCTTGAAGCGGCCCGGCACCGGCTTCCACAGCGAGTGCACGAACCCGAGCGACTCGTAGCACTCCGCCACCGTGTCCACGATGACGCGGAACCCGACCACGTCCTGGATCTGCTCGAAGTCCACGTCGAGCTGCCGCATCTTCCGGTAGATCGAGTAGACGTGCTTCACGCGCCCGGAGACGTCGGCCTGCATGCCGGCCTCGGCCAGCCGGCGGCGGATGATCTCCACCACCTCCGCGACGAACCGCTCCTTCTCGCGGGCGCGCACCGAGACCTTCTCGTTCAGCTCGGAGTAGTCGCCCGGGCGCAGGTACTTGAACGACAGCTCCTCCAGCTCGGTCTTGATCCACTGGATGCCGAGCCGGTTCGCGAGCGGCGCGTAGATGTCCAGCGTCTCGCGGGCGATGCGCTCCTGCGACTCCGGCTTCATCGCGTCGAGCGTCCGCATGTTGTGGGTGCGGTCCGCGAGCTTCACCAGCAGCACGCGGATGTCCTTCGCCATCGCCACCACCATCTTGCGGAAGTTCTCCGCCTGCTTCTCCTCCTGGGTGTTGGCGGCGGTGAACTGCGAGAGCTTGGTGACCCCGTCCACCAGGTCGGCGATCTCCGGGCCGAACAGCTCGGAGATCTCCTTCTTCGTGGCGAGGGTGTCCTCGATGGTGTCGTGCAGCAGCCCGGTCACCACCGACGACTCGTCCAGCTTCAGCTCGGCGAGGATGCCCGCGACCTCCAGCGGATGCACCAGGTACGGCTCGCCCGATTTGCGGATCTGCCCCTGGTGGACCTTGGCGCTGTAGACGTAGGCCTTCTTGATCAGGTCGAGATCGGGATCGGGGTGGTAGCCGGATACCCGGTCCAGGATGTCGTTGAGCCTGAGCAAGGTCGAAGGGCCAGCGTAACGGGTCGCGTCGGAGTGCGGCAAGCCTGTGAGCCTGCCCATCATCTCAGATCCCGTAACGCGGCGCGCCACCCGGTGCCATGACCCGCGGACGCACCGGGCGCCGGGATGGGTCGCGGGCGTCCCCCCTGGGCGACGGCGGGAGGCGCCCGGCGGGCCGTCCGGCCCGGCGGAGGCGGGCGGCAGCGTGGTCTGGACCCGGGCCCGGCCTGCACCGGACGTTGAGGTCCCCCGGCAGCGCGCGGTAACGTCGCGCCGGGCCAGGAGAGGCGACGGGATGACCTGCGAAGGCTGCGGCGCGGCGCTCGACGCCACCATGGACCGGTGCCCGGCGTGCGGCCGCGAGCTCGAGTTCGGCCGGCTCACCGGCATCCTCGGCGTGGTCTGCCGCGCCTGCGACGCGTACAACGAGCCGGGCGCCCGGGCCTGCTCCGCCTGCGGCAAGCCGCTCGGGGCGGGCGAGCCGCCGCCGACCGGCGGCCCGAACCCGCCGGCGCCGGCTCCGGTCGCCCCGGCCCCTCGGGCGCGGACCGCCGCACCCGCCCCCGCGCCGGCGGCCCCGGCCCCTGCGCGGGCGAGCGCCCCGCCCGCCCCCGCGCCGCCCGCGCCCGGTTCACCGCTCGTGCACGCCCTCGGTCGCGCCGGCGCCGCCGCCACCCGCTTCATTCCGGCCTCCGCCATCCGGGCCGCGCTCCGGCCCGACCCGCGCCCCGCCGCGGCCCCGCCTCCGCCGTCCCCGGCGGTGCCCCCGCTCGCGCCCGGCCGCGTGGAGCTGGTGCCCGAGCCGAGCCCCGGGCCGGCGCGCGCGCCGTTCCGCCTGGCCCGCCCCACCACCGTGGCCGGCCGCAGCGAGGGCGCGCTCCGCCTCGCCGACGACCCGTCGATCGGCGACCGCCACGCCACGTTCCTGTTCCGCGACGGCGCGCTGCTGGTCCGCGACGAGGGCGCGCCGGGCGGCGTGCTGGTGCGACTGCGCGGCCACCCCGCCTCGCTCCGCCCCGGCGATCCGTTCGCGGTGGGCGGCCGGCTGCTCCGCTACGCCGGGCCGCTGCCGCCGCCGCCGCTGCCCGCGGCCGACGGCACCCGGCGCATCGGCTCTCCGCGCCCGCCGCCGCCGGCGGTGGCCGTGGAGGAGCTGCTGGAGGGCGGCGTGCCCGGGCGCACCTGGGTGCGCAGCGGGCCGTCGATCACCGTGGGCCGGGCCGGCGCGGCGGTGTCGCTGGGCGACGACCCGTCGATCGCGCCGGCGCACGCCGAGCTGCGCATCGAGGCGGACGGGACCGCTCGCCTGCGCGACCTCGGCTCCGCCACCGGGACGTTCGCGCGCGTCCCGCCGCACGGCGAGCGCGAGCTCCGCGAGGGCGACGCGGTGCGCCTGGGCCGGACGGTGCTGCGCGTGAGCGCGGTCGCGGATCCCTGAGGGCCGCCGAGGAGGAGCGAACCATGGCCGTCGTGTTCGTCGCGATCACCCCGCTCGGCACCGCGACGCCGAGCGTGTCGCGCTGGGTCGCCGGGGTGGAGCGGATCCTCCGCGGCACCCGGCTCACCAGCCAGCTCACCGCCATGGGAACGCTCATCGAGGGCGACCTCGACGAGATCCTGGCGGTCGTGCGCCGGATGCACGAGCACCCGTTCACCGAGGGGGCCGTCCGGGTCTCGACGTCGATCCAGATCGACGACCGGCGGGACCGGCCGGACCACAGCATCGCGGGGAAGGTGCGGTCGGTGGAGGAGAAGCTGAAGTAGCTCAGCGCGCCGGCTCCGCGGGCGCCGGCGCGCGGTACCGGAGCTGGCGCTCCGCCGCGCTCCGGCGCGCCAGGACGACGATGGCGAGGCCGCCGGCGAGCGCGACCGCCATCGCCAGCACGAAGAACCAGAACGGACCGCGGCGGCGGGTGGGCACCGCCGGATGGTAGCCCGGCGCGCACCGCGCCGCACGTCCACGCGTCCCGCGTTCCCGGTACCCGCGTTGACCCATGGCGATGGGCGTGGCGGAATGCGCCGCATGGCGAGGGACGCGGCGTGCCCGCGGTGCGGACGTGAGAACGGGGCGGCGGCGGCGTTCTGCCAGCAGTGCGGGCTGTCGCTGCGCGCCCCCGGGCCGGCGGCCGAGCCGCCCGCCGCGCCGGGCCGGCGCTGCGGCGGCTGCGGCGCCGGGCTCGAGCCGGTGGACCGGTTCTGCGCGCGCTGCGGGGCCGCCGCCGCGGCCCGGCCCGACGATCCGCACGCGGCGCCCACCGCCTCCGGCATCGCCGGCCCGCCGCCGCCGTCCTTCCGGCTCGCCGCGGTCCGCACCGACGGGCTCCCCGGCGCCGAGTACGGGGTGCCGGCGCCGGAGGCGGTGTGCGGGCGCACCGAGGGCGAGATCCGGATCCCGGACGACCCGAGCGTCTCGCCGCGCCACGCCTGCTTCCGCGTGCAGGGCACCGCGCTGCGGGTGGAGGACCTGGGCAGCGTGAACGGCACGTTCGTCCGCATCCGCCGCCCGCACCGGCTGGCGGTCGGCGAGGAGATCCGGGTCGGGCGCCAGCTCCTCCGGCTCGAGCCGCTCCCGCGCCCGCCCGCCGCGGTGCACGGCGTCCGGAGCTGGGGGGCCCCGGATCCGGGCTGCCGCTTCCGCCTGTCGCAGCTCCTGGAGGGCGGCGGGCAGGGCGAGGTCGTCCCGCTGCACGAGGGCGAGAACGCGATCGGGCGCGAGGCCGGGCGCATCAGCTTCCCGTCCGACCGCTACGTCTCGGCCCGCCACGCGCGCATCGACGTGCGCGGCGACGCGGTCACGCTGGTGGACCTGGGCAGCTCCAACGGGACGTTCGTGCGCATCTCGGCGCCGACCGAGATCGCGCCCGGCGATCAGCTCCTGCTCGGCGCCCAGCTGCTGCGCGTGGAGGCCTGACGGGCCGGAGAACACGACGGCCGGGCGTCTCCGCCCGGCCGCGCGCACGACCCGAGGCTCCCGGCGGCGCAGCTAGCCGAAGGACTTCTCCTTCTGCTCCTGCTCCTCCTTGCAGCGGATGCAGAGGGTGGTCACCGGCCGCGCCTCGAGGCGCTTGGCCGAGATCTCCTCCTCGCACTTCTCGCAGATGCCGAACGTGCCGTTCTCGATCCGGGCGAGCGCCTTGTCGATCTTGGCGAGCAGGAACTTCTCGCGATCCCGCAGCCGGAAGATCATCGACTGCGTGTACTCGCTCGAGGCCAGGTCGATCTCGTCCGGGAGGTCGTCCGTGTCGAAGGACGATTCCTCGGTCAGGGTCTTCTTGGCCTGCACGAGGAGCTGGCGCTTGGACTCCTCCAGCATCGTCTTGAACCTCTTGAGATCCTTCTTGTTCAAGCGTGCACCCCGCTCCGCCCCGAGGCCTGGGGCCGGAAAATGAAGGCCGAGAACCTAAACGGCAGGGGTGCCCGTGTCAAGGTGAGGGGGCGCCCGCGGAGCAGGCGTCCGGCGCGGGCCTCCCGCGTCCGGCGGAGGCGGGCGCAGGCGCGCGGCGCGGGCGTACGATTTTGACTCGGGCACCGGCGCGGCGGATCCTCCGCGCATGGCAGACGGCAAGCTGGACCGCGACTTCCTCCGCAGCGCGCTCGCGCTCATGTCGCGCACGGACGTGGACCGGCTCCTGTTCGTGTCCGACCACCCGCCCTCGCCGACCGAGATCCGCGGCCGTCCGACCAAGCGCAAGCTGGTCTACGCGGTCAGCAGCGAGGGCATCGCGAACCAGCTCAAGGCCAAGAAGGCGACGGCGGTGCTCATCCCGCCCTACGACTACACCCGCATCGAGAAGATCAAGGTGGCGGTGGTGGCGGCGCAGTCGGCCGGGCTGCTGAAGGACGGGGACACGGTGCTGGCCCTGTGCGGCCCCGGCGACGACCGGGTCATGGACACGCTCGTGAAGCTCGTGATCGGCTCGGAGGACCCGGAGGAGAAGATCCGGGTGGACACGCTGGGCCTGCCGCCGGAGTTCTCGTCGCAGGTGGTGGAGAGCCTCATCCACACCGCCATGGAGATCGGCGCGGAGGGCTACGAGGGTCACGCGGTGGGCACCATCGTGGTGATCGGCGACTCGACCGCGGTGATGGAGAAGAGCCGGCAGCTCATCCTCAACCCGTTCCAGGGGATCAGCGAGGCGGAGCGGAACGCGCTCGACCCGCCCATCCGCGAGGCCATCAAGACGTTCTCGGCGCTCGACGGCGCCTTCATCATCCGCGAGGACGGGGTGGTGATGGCGGCCGGGCGGTACCTGCTCTCCATGTCGCGCGACGTGAAGCTGCCCATGGGCCTGGGGGCGCGCCACAGCGCCGCGGCCTCGATCACCGCCGAGTCCAACGCCGTCGCCATCACGGTGTCCCAGACCACCGGGACGGTGCGGGTGTTCCGCGAGGGCGAGATCGCCCTGGAGCTGCGGCAGAAGCTGCGGCGCGTGTGACGCCGGCCCGCGCCGCGGCGCTTCGCGCGCGGGGCGCTTCGCGGTACCCTCCGCCGCGTGCCGAGCCCCGCCGAGCCCGCTCCGTCGCCGCGCGCCGTCCCCTCCCCTCCGCCCGCCTCGCCCGTCCGCGATCCGCGCCTCGACCGGCTGGCGCTCGCGCTCGGCGCGACCGTCACCGCCCTGCACGTCGCCTACGGCGGGCTGATCGCGCTCTCGCCGCAGGAGGCCTACTACTGGACCTGGAGCCGGCGGCTCGCGCTCTCGTACTTCGACCACCCGCCGCTCGCCGCCTGGACCATCGCGCTCACCACCGCGCTCGCCGGCGAGGGCGAGCGCGCCATCCGGCTGGCCGCCGCGCTGCACTCGGTCGTCTTCGCGGTGTTCCTGTGGCTCACGGTGCGGCGCCTGTTCGGCTCGCGCCCGGCGCTGGTGGCGCTCGCCGCGGCGTTCAGCGTCCCGCTGTTCGGGATGGGGCAGGTCATCGTCACGCCCGACGCCCCGCTGCTCTCCGGCTGGGCGATGGCCCTGTACTTCACGGTGCGCGCGCTCGACTTGGAGCGGCCGCGCTGGCTGCTCGCGGCCGGCGCCGCGGTGGGCTGGGCGGTGCTGGGCAAGTACACCGGGTTCCTGCTGCTGCCGCAGATCCTGCTGGTGCTCGCGCTCGATCCGCGCGGCCGCCGCATGCTCCGCAGCCCCTGGCCGTGGCTGGGCGCGGCGCTGGCGCTGGCCCTGTTCGCGCCGGTGGTCGCCTGGAACCTCCAGCACCGGATGGCGAGCTTCGCGTTCCAGACCGCCGAGCGGGTCGAGCGCTCCGGCTTCCGCCCGGTGCTGGTGGGGCGCTTCCTCGCGCTGCAGGCCGGCCTCGTCACGCCGATCGTGCTCGTGCTCCTCGTCGAGGCGGTGGTGACGGCGGTGCGCCGCCGCCGCGAGGCGGCCTACCGGATCTGCGCCATCTTCGCCGCGCCGCTGCTCGTGCTCGCGGCGGTCATCTCGCCGTTCCACTGGGTGAAGGGCAACTGGCTGGCCGCGGCGTACCCGACCGCGCTCGCCGCGGCGGCCGCCCTGGCGGTGGAGCGGCGCGGCTGGCGCTGGAAGGCGGGCGTCGCCGGGGTGGCGCTGGCGGCGGTCGCGTCGGTGTACGTGCACCTCGTGCCGCTCTGGCCCGCGCTGCCGTTCCCCGCGCGCGACGAGGGCTCCTCGGGCTGGCGGGAGCTGGCCGCGCGGGTGGAGGCGGAGCGCGCGGCGCTCGGGCCCGACGCGTTCGTGGCCGGCTGCAACTACAAGGTGTCCGCCGAGCTCGAGTACTACCTGCCCGGCCGTCCGCGCACCTGGTCGTCGGAGATCACCGGCGAGCACGGGCTGCAGTACCGCTACTGGTTCGATCCCGAGGCGCTCCGCGGCCGCTCCGGCGTGCTGGTGCTCGACCGGCGCGAGAAGCGCACCTGCCTGCGCCGCGCCGAGGCGTGCGCGCCGCTCGAGGCGCTGCCGCCGCTCACGGTGCGGCGCGGCGGCGACGAGGTGACGACGTTCCAGCTCTGGCGCTGCCGCTGGGCCGGCCTGCCCTGAGCGCCCGCGCCCGCGCCAGGCAGCCCGCGCCGAGCGCGCAGGCCTGGCACCGCGCCGGATCGCGGCGGGCCGGGCACAGCCCGCTCATGCCCAGGTGGCAGAGCGCGAAGTCGAAGCGGACCGGGTCGGCGGGATCCACGCGGCGGAGCGCGGCGGTGATCTCCTCGGCCGTCCGCCAGCTCGCGTCCCGCCGCGCGGTGAGCCCGAGCGCGCGCGCCACCCGGTGCACGTGCGTGTCGAGCGGGACCACCAGCGCGGCGGCCGGGACCTCCCGCCACAGCCCCAGGTCCACCGAGTCCGGGCCGCGCACCATCCAGCGCAGGTAGAGGTTCCACCGCTTCGACGCGCCCGGGCCGGCCGGGTCGGGGAGGAGGTGGCGGAGCCCGCGCGGCCCGCGCCCCCGCAGCAGCGCCCGGGCCTCCGGGGCCTCGCGCAGCTCCGCCGCGAGCCGGGCCAGCGCCGGCCGGAGCGCGGCCGGGCCGCCCCCCTCCTCGCGGAAGAGCGCGCCGAGCCGGCGCCCGATGCCGCCGTGGCGCCGCCGCACCGCGCCGATGGCGGCCGCCAGCGCGGCGAGGTCCGGGGGGCGGTTGAAGCGGTAGACGACGCCGTCGAACGCCGCCGGGTCCGGCGCGTCCGCGAACGCCTCGCAGAACCGCGCCGGCGACGGCCCCATGGCGGCGAGCACGCGCGCCACCACCGGCTTGAACAGGTCGGCGCGCCCGTAGGCGAGGCTCACCGCCACCAGCCCCGCCACCTCGGCGTCGGCGGGGTCGCGGAACGCGCGCGGGAACTCCACCGGGTCGGCGGCGATGCGCGCGGCGCGATCGAGCGAGCGATCGAGCCGCTCGAGCAGCGGGCGCAGCGCCTCGGCGCGGGCGGCGGGGAAGGCGGCGGCGCGGCGGGGCATGCGCCCCTCTTGTGCCGCGCCGGGGCGGCGCGCGCAACGGCGAGCGCCCGGGCGATCGTCAACCCCGGTCCTTGCGCAGCTCGCGGATGACGTGGCCGAGCTCCGGCCCGATGAGCTTCTCCCAGGCGAGCCGCACCGCGGCCCGCGAGCCCGGCACCGAGAAGATCACCCGCCCACCCCAGGTGCCGGCCACCGCGCGGGACAGCATCGCCGCGCTGCCGATCTCCTGGAAGGAGAGCATCCGGAACAGCTCGCCGAAGCCGTCCAGCCGCTTCTCCAGCACGCCCGCCACCGCCTCGTAGGTGCGGTCGCGACCGGCGATGCCGGTGCCGCCGTTCACCACGATCGCCTCCGCGCCCGCCGCCGCGGCCTCGTCCAGCGCGGCGCGGAGCTGGACCGGGTCGTCCTTGACGATGCGCGAGCCGGCCACGTCGTGGCCGGCCGCGAACACGGCGTGCTTCAGGAACGCGCCGCTCTCGTCCTCGGCCTCGCCCCGCGTGTCCGAGGCGGTGATGACGAAGACCCGCACCCGCTTCGGCGCCTCGTGCCTGTGCTCCTGGTGTCCCATGTCGTCCCCCGTCCCCGCGGCCTCGATCCACGAGACGCGGCGCCCGGATCCGTGACCTCGTTCCCGCCCGGCGCCCCGTCTCCGCCGTCGAGCGCGTCCAGCCGCTCCGCCACCTGCGCCGCGTCGGGGGCGTCCGGCCGCAGCCGGAGGTACTCGCCCCACCCCGCCGCCGCCCCGCGCCGGTCGCCGAGCGCCGCGCGGGCGCTCCCGAGCGCGCGGTGCGCCTCCGGCAGCGCCGGCTCCAGCGCCACCGCCCGCGCCGCGTAGTCGGCCGCGTCGTCCGCCTCCCCCGCGTCGAGCAGGGCCTCGGCGGCGGCGGCCAGCCCGCGCGGCTCGTCCAGGTCGAGCGCCCCGTACGGCCAGCCCTCCGGCCGCAGCGCCACCCCGACCCGCACGCCGGCGAGGCCGCCCGCCACCTCGCGCGCCTCCTCCACGAACCCCGGCGCGCGGAAGCGGAGCACGTGCCCGCCCGCGTCGGCCCGGTCCACCGGCACGGTGCGCGCGCCGCGCCCGAGCGGGCGGTCGTCGAGCAGCACCTCGGCGGAGCGCGGCAGCACCTCCACCAGCAGCGCCGCCGGCCGCGTGCCCTCGAACCGCGCGCGCGCCGCGCGCGTGCAGCCCGCGCCCAGCGCCAGCGCGGCGACCGCGGCGGCGACGCACGGCCCGCGGCGGCGTGCGAGGTGGCCCCCGCGCCGGCCGGCCGGGCCCGGGAGGGAGGTGTCGGGGTGCGGCTCCATGCGCGCCGCGACGGTATATAAGCGCTCGATGCCGGACAAGTTCGCCGTGGCGCAGGCGCTCCGGGAGATCGGCGCCCTGCTGGAGCTCGAGGGCGAGAACCCGTTCAAGATCCGCGCGTACGACACCGGCGCGCGGGCGCTCGAGGGGCTCTCCGAGGACCTGGCGCGCGTGATCGCCGAGGGACGGCTCACCGAGCTGCCCGGGATCGGCGAGGCGCTGGCGAAGAAGATCGCGGACCTGCACGCGACCGGCTCGACCGACCTGCTGGCTCGGCTGCGGGCGCGCCACCCGCCCGGCGTCCTCGAGTTGCTGCGCGTGCCGGACCTCGGCCCGAAGAAGATCGCCGCGCTGCACGCGGCGCTGGGCGTCGCGAGCGTCGCGGAGCTCGAGGCCGCCTGCCGCGAGGGGCGCGTCCGCGGCGTGAAGGGGTTCGGCGAGAAGACCGAGCAGCGGATCCTGGAGGGCATCGCCCGCCTGCACGCGCGCGAGGCCGACCGGCGCGTGCTGCTCGCCGAGGCGCTGACCGCCGCCGAGCCGCTGCTCGCGCACCTGCGCGCGGTGCCGGGGGCCGAGGCGGTGGAGCTGGCCGGGTCGGCGCGCCGCGGCCGCGAGCTGGTGGGCGACGTCGACCTCGTCGCCGCGTCCCGGACGCCGGCCGCGCTCGCCGCGGCGCTCACCGGCCATCCGCTGGTCGCGGCGGTGCTGGGGAGCGGCGACACGAAGACCAGCGTCCGGCTCGGCTCCGGGCTGCAGGTCGACCTGCGGGTGGTGCCGCCGGAGGACTTCCCCACCCTGCTCCACCACCTCACCGGCTCGAAGGCGCACCACGTGCGGCTGCGCGGCATCGCCCGCGATCGCGGCTTCACGCTGAGCGAGTGGGGCCTGTTCCGCCTGCCGCCGCGCGAGCGCGGGGCGGCCGCGCCGGCGGCGGAGGCGGCGCCCGATCCCGCCGCCAAGGTCCCGATCGCGAGCGAGGCCGCGCTCTACGCCGCGCTGGGCCTGGCGTACGTGCCGCCCGAGCTGCGCGAGGACCAGGGCGAGATCGAGGCCGCGCTGGACGGGACGCTCCCGGCCGACCTGGTCGAGGCGCGCGACGTGCGCGGGATGGTGCACTGCCACACCACCTGGTCGGACGGCCGGGCGAGCGTCGAGGAGATGGCCCGCGCCGCCGAGGCGCTCGGGATGGCGTACCTCACCGTCACCGACCACTCCGGCTCGGCCGGCTACGCCGGCGGGCTCGACCGCGACCGGATCCGGCGGCAGTGGGACGAGATCGACGGGGTGCAGGAGCGGGTCTCGATCCGGCTGCTGAAGGGCACCGAGGCCGACATCCTCGAGGACGGCGCGCTCGACTGGCCCGACGACGTGCTGGAGCGGCTCGACGTGGTGGTCGCGAGCGTCCACTCGCGGATGCGCATGGACGAGGACCAGATGACGCGCCGGCTCGCCCGCGCCATGGCGCTCCCGGTGTTCAAGATCTGGGGGCACGGGCTGGGGCGGCTGCTGGGCGAGCGCGAGCCCTACGCCTGCCGCGTGGAGGAGGTCCTCGACGCGCTGGCCGGCGCGCCGGGCGCGGTGGAGGTGAACGGGGATCCCCGCCGCCTCGACCTCGAGCCCCGCTGGATCCGGGCGGCGCGCGCGCGCGGCATCCCGCTGGTCCTGTCGGTGGACGCCCACTCGGTCGCGGCGCTCGGCTACCTCCGCTTCGCGGTGACCACCGCGCGGCGCGGCTGGGCGCGGCGCGGCGAGGTGCTGAACGCGCTGCCGGCGGACGCGTTCGCGCGGGCGGTCCGTCCGGTGCGGTGACGCGGCGGCGGGCCGCCTCGCCGGGCGCTCGACGCGGGCGCCCATCTCGCCTACCTTCCCGGCTGCGTGCCGACCCAGCCCACCACCCGCGAGGCCCTCCGCAAGGCGTTCACCAGCTGGCGCACGGGGGTGGTGGCGCTGCTCGCGTTCCCCTCCGGCCTGCCGCTCGGCATCGTCCTCTACACGGTCCCGTACTGGATGCAGCAGGAGGGGATCGACATCAAGACCATCGGGCTGGTGAGCGCGGCGCAGATCCCGTACGCGTTCAAGTTCGTCTGGTCGCCGATCATCGATCGCTTCGCGCCGGCCTGGGGGCGCAAGCGCGCCTGGATCCTCGTGGGCCAGGCCATGCTGGTGGCGTCGCTGGCCGCGTTCGCGGCGAGCTCCGGCCACCCCACGGTCCCGCTGGTGGCGCTGCTCACGCTGGTGGTCTCGTTCGCCTCCGCCACCCAGGACATCGCCTACGACGCGTACACGGTGGAGGTGCTGCGGCCCGAGGAGCGCGGCGTGGCGGTGGGCGCCCGCAACGCGCTGGCGCGCGCCGGCATGTTCGTGGGCCGGGTGGTGAACACGTTCGGCCCGAAGCTGGGCTGGGCCCCCACGTTCGCCGCCATCGCGGCCAGCTTCCTGCCGTTCGGGGTGGCCACCGTGAAGGCGCCCGAGCCCGACGTCCCCCCGGCGCCGCCGCGCACGCTGCGGCAGGCCATCTGGGAGCCGTTCGTCGGCTTCTTCCGCCACGCGCGCGCGCTCGAGATCGCCGCGTTCCTGTTCCTGTACAAGTTCGCCGACAACCTGGTCACCGCGCTGGTGTCGCCGTTCCTCGGCCAGCTCGGCTTCGACCCGGTGGACATCGGCATCGCGCAGGGCACCATCGGCATCGTCGCCACCATCGGCGGGACGTTCCTGGGCGGCATCCTGTGCACGTCGTGGGGCGTGGGCCGGGCCCTGTGGATCTTCGGCCTGCTCCAGGCGGTCTCGAACCTGGGCTACGTCGCGATCGTGGACGCGGGCGTGAACCGCCCGGTGATGTACGCGGCGGTGGCGTTCGAGGCCGCCACCAGCGGCATGGGCACCGGCGCGTTCGGCGTGCTCCTGCTCCGGCTCACCCAGCGCCGCTTCAGCGCCACGCAGTATGCGCTGTTCTCGAGCATCTTCGCGCTCGGCCGCACGTTCGCAGGGCCGCCGGCGGGCGCGCTGGTGGACGCGATCGGCTGGCGCGACTTCTTCCTGCTGACCGTGCCGTGCGCCATCCCCGGCCTGCTCATGCTGCAGCGCTTCGTGCCCTGGCGCTCGCGCGAGATCCCGGCGGCGCTGGACGAGGAGGCCCCGCCGGCCGCGCACGGCACGCCCGCCACGCTGGGCGGGCTGGCGGCGCGCGGGCTCGGCGGCGCGCTGGCGGGGACCGCGCTCGCGTACCTGGCGTCCGCGCTGCTCGCGGCGCTGAAGGCGATGCGCGGCGGGCAGGCCGGGCTCGACCTCGGCGCCGCGCTGATCCGGATGTTCCACCCGGTGCGGGCGGTGGACTGGGTGGACGTGGTCGGGCCGCCGGTCGCGGGCGTGGTGATCGGCTTCGCGGTGGCGGCGTACGTGGCCGCGCGGCGCGGGATCCGGACCGCGTAGCGCCCGCCGCGCCGCCGGGTGGGCTCTCCCCCGCGCGCCACGCACCTCGCCGCACCGCCGCGTCGGCGCACGCCCATCGCCCCCGGGCGGGCGCGGCCGTGCGCTCGCGAAGGGCTCGCCGGACGCGCGCGCTTTCGCTTAGGATGCCGCCTCGTTCGTAGGGACCTTTCACGTTCAGGAGAACAAGATGAGCTCGGCTCCCCGCATCGCAACCCTCGCCCTCGCCGCGCTGCTCGCGCTGCCGGGCGTCGCCTCCGCCCAGTCCCGCTACTCGACGCAGCCCTCCATGCGCCTCGGCGGCCTCATCGGCTTCGACTCGGGCGACCTCGACGGCCTGGCGCTCCGCCTCGACGGCGAGATGGACCTCCAGCGCATCTCGCCGAACGTGATGCTCGTCGGCGTCGGCTCGGTCGGCTGGTCGCACCTCTCCGACGACCTGGGCTACGGCTACGACGTGACGAACGACGTGTTCACGATCATGCCGGCGGCCCGCCTGGCGGTGGCGCTCGCGCCGCAGGTCGGCGTCTACGGCGACCTGGGCCTCGGCCTGTACCACGCGTCGCTCGAGGTGGACGTGCCGGATCCGTTCACCGGCCTCCGCCGCACGGTGGACGACTCGGCCACCGGCCTCGCCATGCGCATCGGCGCCGGCGCGTACTTCAACATCGCCCCGAAGGTCCGCCTGGTCGGCGAGATCGCGCTGCACCCGTACTTCGGCGACTACGACGACGACACGTTCACCTTCATGGTGGGCGCGACGTTCGGCCTCTAGCACCCGCGGGGCTCGAGGGCGGCGCGGGCGCGAGGACGTCCACCGTCCCGCGCCGCTCCAGCACCCGCACCGGCCAGAGGCGGAAGTCGCGCAGCGCGCGCTCCGCCTCGGCCTCCTTCCCCCGCACCCGGCAGATCCGCAGCGCCTCCCGCGGCGTCCCGGCCCAGGCCGCGCGCGTCGGGTTGGCGCGGTGCGCGAGCCCGTACACCTGCGCCTCGAGGCCCCGCGCGTGCGCCGTCCAGGCCGCGTGCCAGACCGCGGGCCACACCGACCAGTAGTCGCCGGTGACGAGCGTGCAGCGCGCGGCCAGCACGTCGCGCGTGTAGCGCCCCGCCGACGCGTCCAGGTCCGCGCGCACGCGCGCGAGCGAGGGCGGGCCGGCGACGGCCAGCGCCGCCGACGGGACGAGCGCCAGCGCCGCGGCGCGGACGAGCGATCCCTCCCGCAGCGCGCGCGCGACCGGGTCCGCCAGCAGCGACACCGCCGCGAGGTGGACCAGGACCGCCGCCGGCGCGAGGTAGCGCCAGTGGAACGCGTTCACCTCCACCCAGCGCAGCACGCCGGCCGCGAGCGCGTAGGCGAGCGCGGCGAGGCAGAGCGCGGCCGCGCGGAGCAGCGCCGCCCGCGCGTGCGGCCGCGCCGCGGGCCAGGCGAGCTGCACCAGGAGGCCGGCCGCGGCGCAGGCGCCCAGCACCGCCGGCCACCGCCCCGAGGCCTCCCAGGCGCGCCCGAGCAGCGAAGCCCAGGCCCGCGGCCACTCGTGCGGCGGCAGCGGGCCGAGCGGCAGGCGGAGCGGGTTGCCGGTGAGGGCCGGGTAGAGGCGGATCATGAGCTGGCCCGCGCCGAGCCCCGCCGCGAGGAGCGCCACCTCGGTGCCGAGGCGCAGCCGGAGCGCGGGCCGGCTCGCCCCCTGCGCGAGGTCCACCGCGGCGCGCGCCGCGGCCAGTGGGAGGAGCACCAGCCCCACCGCCGCGTTCACCCAGTGCGCCGCCACGCACAGGGCGAGCCCGGCGGCGATCCGGCCCGGGCCGGGCAGCGCCGGCGCGAGGCGGTCCGGATCGGCGCGCGCCTCGGCGGCGGCGAGCCCGGCGAGCGCCAGCGCCAGCGAGAGCCCGTAGGGCTGGCTCCACAGGTACTCGAACAGCCAGGGCGCGGGCGCGGCGGCGAGGAGCGCCGCGGCCGCGAGCGCGCCCGCCAGCCGCCACCGCGCCCCGAGCGCATGCCGCGCCAGGAGCACCACCGCCGCGAGGCCGGCCAGGCCCAGCAGGGCGCGCTGCAGGAGCAGGTTCCAGAGCGGATCGCGGACCGGGACGGCGAGCAGCGGGACCAGCATCCCGTACCGCTCCTGGTCCCAGTAGAACGGCGTCCAGCGCTGCAGCGCCACCAGCACCGGGACGATGGAGTCGCCGTCCTCCAGCCGGTGCAGGCCGCCCAGGTCGAGCAGCGCCGCCGCGGCGGCGAGCGCCGCGAACGTCGCGAGCGCGCCCCGCGCCCTGGTGATCGCCCGCGTCAAGGCGCCTCCCTCCCGGACGCACGGAGGCCCCGCCGCCGGAGCCGGCGGGCGGGGCCTCGGGACGGCCGGACCGGACCTACTTGCGGGCCGCCTGCGCCCGGTCCCTGGCCTCGGCCGCGAGCGCCCGCACCGAGAACCCCGGCGTCTGGCTGGCCTCGTCGGTCGCCACCGTCGGGAACGGCTTCGCGCGGGCGCGCATCTCCTCGAGCTTGTCGGGCGGGATGGACGGCGAGCCGCGGCGCAGCCACGGGTCGTACTGGTACGACACCGGCGGCCCGCGGAGCAGCCGCTTCTCGTCCCAGATCTGCGCCGAGCGCTCGTAGGACGGCGGCGTGTGCTCGCCGGAGTCCATGCGGATGGCGTCCTTCGGGCAGGCCTCCACGCAGAAGCCGCACACGATGCAGCGCAGCTCGTCGATCACGAACTTCGCGGGGTACTTCTCGACCGGATCGTCCGGGTACTCGGCGGCCTCGATGTAGATGCACTGCGCCGGGCAGATCGTCGCGCACATGTAGCAGGCGACGCAGCGCGGCTTCCCGTCCTCGCGCGGCACCAGCCGGTGCAGCCCGCGGTAGGCCGGCGCGTAGGGCGCCCGCTCCTCCGGGTACTGCAGCGTGACGTTGTCCGAGTGCCCGAAGCCCCCGCGCTTGCGGGCGAGGATGTCCGGGTTCGCGTCGCGCGAGAAGAACAGGTTCTTCAGGAAGTGCTTCGTGATCGTGCCGATGCCCCGGATGATCTCCGGGAAGTACATCGACTCGCGCAGGTCCGGCGGGCGGTTCTCGAGCTGGTAGGGCATGGCGTCAGTGTCCGGCGGCGGCGTGGGCGGCGCCGTGTCCCGCCGCGGGGGCGGGCGCGCGGCCGACCGCGGCGGTGAGGACGGCGATGACGACGATGGTGAGGACGCCGATCCAGGCCAGCAGCTGGCCGCTCGGGTCGAGCAGCAGCGCGCCGCCGGTCACGAAGACGTTCACCAGGGCGGCCGGGAGCAGCAGCTTCCAGCACAGCTTCTGGATCTGGTCGAAGCGGAAGCGCGGCAGCAGCCAGCGGATGGTGAGCTGCAGCCACATCATGACGATCATCTTGGCGATGAACGCCCCGGCGCCGACCGCCGCGAACCAGAACGGCGTCAGGTTCTGGCGCAGCCAGCCCTCGAACAGGATGGGGTGCCAGCCGCCCAGGAACACGGCGGTGATCACGCCCGCGAGCACCACGATCTCGGCGAACTCGGCCAGGAACAGCAGGCCGAACTTCATGCCGGAGTACTCGACGAAGTAGCCGACGATCTCGCTCTCGCCCTCGGGGAGGTCGAACGGCGCGCGCTTGGTCTCGGCGAACGCGCTGGCGAAGAAGATGAGGAAGCCGATGGGCTGCAGGAGCAGGCCCAGCGCCGGCACCGGGCCGAGCACCGGGTTCCCCTGCGCCACCACCATCTCCTCCAGGCGGAGCGTCCGGAACGCGATCATCGTGCCGACCAGCGACAGGCCCAGCGACACCTCGTAGCTGATCATCTGCGAGGAGGCGCGGACGCCGCCGAGCAGCGCCAGCTTGTTGTTCGAGGCCCAGCCCGCGAGCGCGGTGCCGTACACCTGGAGCGAGGCGATCGCGAACAGGTACAGCAGGCCGGTGTCGGTGCGCGAGACCTGCAGCGCGATCTGCTCGACCGCGCCCGACGCGGCCGCGCCCGCCAGGCCCGGGATCTGGTTCAGCTCGATCCCCTGCCCCACCGGGATGATCGCGAACAGCGCGAACACCGGCGCGAACGCCAGCATGGGCGCGAGCTCGTAGAGCACCCGGGTGCGCCCGGTGGTCTCGATGCGCTCCTTGGTGAGCATCTTGAGCGCGTCGGCGGCGAGGAACGGGATGCCGCCCAGCGCCGAGCCGAACACCTTGATGCGGTTCGCGCCGATGCGGTTCTGGATGAGCGCCGACCACTTGCGCTCGGCCACCGTGAGCAGCGACGAGCTGATCATCAGCACGACCAGCAGCAGCGTCAGCACGTTCGCCACGGAGGCGCCGTAGTACACGGCCGCGCGGGAGACGCCCGGCGAGCCGGTGATCCAGCCGGCCAGGGCGTTGAAGCCCCAGCCCAGCCAGCCGGCGGCCAGGTAGAACCCGGCCGACAGGACGACCAGGCCGGCCAGCGTCGCCGCGATGACGAGGAGCATTCCGAAGAATCGGTTCACCGGCTCTCCCTCCTACGACGTGCGCGACATCGCGCGGCGGTAATCCTCGGTGGTCTCGGACGGCACGCGGTCGCGGTTGCCCGGCAGGCGGCCATCGACGGTGCCGGCGGCGAGCGGGACGATCCCGAGCCGCTTGCCGGTGGACGGCAGCGAGTCCCAGGCGAAGTCGCCCAGCGCGCCCCCGAGCTGCGGCCCGAGCGCCGCGAACACCTCGCGGCCGCTCGCGAACGCGAGCGGCAACCCCAGCGCCGCCCCGACCTCGGCGGCGAGCGCCCAGTGCGGCCGCGACTCGCCCTTCGGGAAGTACGCCATCTCGAAGCGCTGCGCGCGCCCCTCGAAGTTGACGAACGTGCCGTCCATCTCCGAGTGCGGCGACGCCGGCAGGAGCACCGTGGCGTGCTGCGCGAGCGCCGTGTCGCCGTACGACTGCGCCACGACCTCGAGCGCGCCGAGCTTCTCGGCGCCCTTCGCGTCCGGCACCTCGGTGCCGACCGCCCAGAGCGCCTTCACCTTGCCGGCGCCGGCCGCGGCGACCAGGTCCGCGAACGGCCGGACCGCGAGGCCGTAGGCGGCCGCGGCGAGCTCGAGCCCCTTGCGGTTGGGGTTCTCGTCGGCGCGCTTCAGGAAGTCGTCCTGCCAGCCGTCGGCGCGGCCGCCGGCGTAGACCTCGGCGACCTTCAGCCCCTCCTTCGCGACCTTGCAGGCCACCAGGAGGTCCTCGAGCGACGCGACCGGCGAGAGCAGCACCGCCAGCGAGCCCGCCGCGACGTGCGGCAGCAGCACCTCGGCGGCGCGGCGCGGCGCGACCTTGCGGGCGAGCGGCTGCGCGTTCGCGCCCCGGCCCTCGCGCGCCACCAGCACGCGGCCGGCGTTCAGGTACTTGTAGGACGTGCGGCCGTCGTCGCACATCCACTCCTGGTTCACGGCGTCGTTCTCCCGCGGGCGGTAGCGGTAGGTGACGTCGTTCAGGTAGTCGAGGAAGGTGTTGCAGCCGCGCGCGCAGCCGGTGCAGACCGAGCGGGCCGAGCTCATGAACCAGACGCGGCCGCGGAACCGGAAGTCGGTCGAGGTGAGCGCGCCGACCGGGCAGATGTCCACCACGTTGCCGGCGTACTTGTCGTCGAGCGGCTGGCCGGGGAAGGTGGTGATGAAGCTCTCGTTGCCGCGCTGGGCGACGCCGAGCTGCGGGTTCTCGGCCACCTCGCGCATGAACCGGACGCAGCGCGTGCAGAGGATGCAGCGCTCCTGGTCCAGGGTCACGGTGGGCCCGAGCTCGACGCGCTTGCCCTTCACGACCTTCGGCACGTCCAGCCGCGAGGGCTGCCGGTCGTAGGCCATGTAGTAGTCCTGCAGCTTGCACTCGCCGGCCTGGTCGCAGATGGAGCAGTCGACCGGGTGGTTGAGCAGCAGGAACTCGAGCGTGGCGCGCTGCTGGTCCTTCACGCGCGGCGTGTCGGTCTTCACCGTCACGCCCTCGGCCACCGGCATCTGGCAGGCCGGCATCAGCTTGCCGCCGGGCGCGTTCGACATCTCCACCAGGCACATCCGGCAGTTCGCCGCGATGCTGAGGCGCTTGTGGTAGCAGTAGTACGGGATGTCGATCCCGACCGCCTTCGCCGCCTCGATGACGGTCGTGCCGGGCTTCACCACGACTTCCTTCCCGTCCACGATCGCGGTGACGAACCCGGGGTTCTTCGGCGGCGGCGGGGCCGGGGGGCCGGGCGGCTTGGGCGGCGCGGCGTCGGGCTTCTTCTCTTCGGCCATCGGAGGCTCCTGGTTCCCGGGCGAGGCTACTGCTCCACCTCGCCGCCGATCATGTTGATGCTGTCGAAGGTGGGGATGAGGTCGGACAGCAGCGAACCCTTGGTCATCACCGGCAGGGCCGCCAGCATCGGCCAGCCCGGCGCTCGCAGGCCGAGCTTGTACGGGCGGCCGCCGCCGTCGGAGACGACGTAGAACCCGAGCTCGCCGTTGGCGGCCTCGGTGTAGCTGTAGACCTCGCCGGCGGGGACCTTGATCCCCTCCATCACCAGCTTGAAGTGCGCCATCACGCCCTCGATGGTGCCGTACACGAGCGGCTTGGGCGGCAGCGCGTAGCGGAAGTCCTGGACGATGATCTCGCCGGGCGCCATCTGCTCGAAGCACTGGCGGATGATCTTGTCCGACTGCCGCATCTCCTCCATGCGCATGAGGTAGCGGTCGAAGTTGTCGCCGTTCGAGCCGACCGGGATGTCGAAGTCGAGCCGGTCGTAGACCAGGTACGGCGCCGCCTTGCGCACGTCGTAGGGCTCGCCGGACGCGCGCAGGCACGGGCCGGTGAAGCCCAGCTCCAGCGCGTCCTCGCGCGACACCTTGCCGGTGTTGAGGCAGCGGTCGATGAAGATGCGGTTGCGGTTGAGGAGCTGGCCGATCTCCTCGCGGATGGCGACGACGCGGTCCAGCACCTTCAGCGTCTTCTCCTGCCAGCCCTCCGGCATGTCGCGCGCCACGCCGCCGATGCGCGCGTAGTTCGAGGTGAGCCGCGCGCCGCACAGCTCGGCGAGGCGGTCCCACAGCAGGTCGCGGGCCTCGATGCCGTACAGGAACACGGTCATCGCGCCGAGCTCCATCGCCATGGCGCCCACCAGCGTGAGGTGGTCGCAGATGCGGTGGATCTCGCTGGTGATGACGCGCAGGTACCGGGCGCGCTCGGGGATCTCGAGCTTGGCGAGCTTCTCGACCGCCAGCGCGAACCCCACGTTGTTCATGATCGAGCTGACGTAGTTGAGCCGGTCGGTGTACGGGAACACCTGGCCCCAGGTCACGTTCTCGCAGCTCTTCTCGAAGCCGCGATGGAGGAAGCCGATGTCCAGCTTCATCCCCTCGATGATCTCGCCGTTCAGCTCCACCACGGCGCGGGTCACGCCGTGCATGGCCGGGTGCGAGGGGCCGAGGTTGATCACCATGTGCTTCGACGGCATGGGCGCGTACAGCTCGCCCTCGCCCGCCCGGGGGGACAGCGTCCCCATCGGCGGCCGCTCGCCGGCGCCGGCGCTGCCCGGCGTCGCCCGCGGATCGATGCCTCCGACTCCCTTCGCCTCGCTCATCTCGTCCTCCGCGCGCCCGGTCCTTCCGGAGGGGCGCCCGCCGCAGCGCGCTCGGCGCGGCCCGGCGGCGTGGAAAGAAACGGCTAGTCGCGCGACGCGGGCCCGGGCCCGCGGAAGATGTCGTGCACCTCGCGCTCGACGACCAGCGGCTGCCGGCCGCGCAGCGGGTAGTCCTTGCGCAGCGGGTGCCCCTCGAACTCGTCGTACATGAGCAGGCGGCGCATGTCGGGGTGCCCGGAGAACGGGATCCCGTACATGTCCCAGCAGTAGCGCTCGAACCAGTCGGCGCCGCGCCACAGGCCGGTGACCGACGGCACGACGCCCTCGGGCCCCTCGGGCACCTTCACCCGCAGGCGCACGCGCGTGTTGTGCACGGTCGAGAGCAGGTTGTAGACGACCTCGAAGCGCGGGCTGGCGCCGAGGTAGTCCACCGCCGTGATGTACGGCGACATGTTGAAGGCGAGCGACGGGTCTTCCTTCAGGAAGCGGCACACGTCGACGATCCGGCTCCGCTCCACGAACGCGCAGTCGTCGCCGCCGACGCCCTCGTACGGGGCGTGGACGGCATCCGGGAAGCGCTCGACGAGCGCGGCGATCACGGCCTTGGACATGAGGGTCCTCGCGCCTACCGGCCGGCGCCGCCCGAGATCACCGGGAGCGGCGTGCGGTCGATGAGCTTGTGCGACTGGTTCTGGATCTTCTTCTGGAGCAGCATGATGCCGTCGAGCACCTGCTCCGGGCGCGGCGGACAGCCGGGCACGTAGACGTCCACCGGGATCACCCGGTCGATGCCCTGCACCGTCGCGTAGTTGTCGTAGAACCCGCCGGAGCTGGCGCAGACGCCGAACGCCATCACCCACTTCGGATCGGCCATCTGCTCGTAGACGCGCTGGAGGATGGGCGCCTGCTTGCAGTTCACCGTGCCCACCACCATCAGCAGGTCGGCCTGGCGCGGCGAGAACCGCGGCATGGCGGCGCCGAACCGGTCCGAGTCGTACCGCGCCGAGGCCATGGTCATGTACTCCATGCCGCAGCAGGCCGTGACGAACGGATAGGTGAACAGGGAGTACTTGCGCGCCCAGCCCAGGCTCTTCGAGACGAGGCCCTGGAGGAACCCCTCCGCCTCCTCCCGGCGCGTGGCGATGACGGGCAGCCCGTCGAGCTCCGATGCCATTGTGCGGTCGCTCCTCTCTAATCCGCCCAGTCGAGGACGCCCTTCTTCCAGACGTAGACGAGGCCCGCGACCAGGGTGAACACGAAGATCCCCATGGAGACGAAGCCGGGCCAGCCGAGGCCGGGATAGCCCTGGCCGTCCGGCAGCAGCAGCACCGCCCACGGGTAAAGGAAGATCGCCTCGATGTCGAACACGATGAAGAGCAGCGCGACGACGTAGAACTTCACGCCGAACCGCTCGCGCGCGGAGCCGACCGGCTCCGACCCGCACTCGAACGGGGTCTGCTTCACCAGGCTGGGTCTGCGCGGTCCGAGCACGTTGGCCAGGCCGAGCATCGTGAAGGCGAGTACGACCGCCACCAGCAGGACTACACCGATCGGGAAGTAGATCTGCAGGGGTGTCAGCATAGGTGGGTACTGGTCGGGGTGGGGAGCCCGTTAAGTGCCCGCCCCAATGGCCTTTGTCAACGGGTTTCCACCCCTTGACATCAGGTTCCCCTTCTGTAGACTCCGCCCGCCTGTTTCCCTAGATTTGCCGACAGGATAGGTCCACAAAGGGTCGCCAGCCATGGGCTTCGATTTCGGTACCGTACTCGTGTTCGCGGTGGTCACCGTCGGGTTCGCGCTCGGTGGAATTGCGGCATCTCGCGCACTGGGTCCGAAGTGGCCCAATCCCGAAAAGGCATCCATCTACGAGTGCGGCGAACGCCCCGTTGGGGTCGCGTGGTTCAACTTCAACCCGCGCTTCTATCTCGTCGCCCTGGTCTTCCTGGTCTTCGAGGTGGACATCGCCCTGACCTTCCCGGTGGTGGCGGTCTTCAAGGACTGGACGTCGAAGGGTCCGGGCATGGCCTGGGTGGCCTTCTTCGAGCTCCTGGTCTTCACCGGCATCCTGGTGGTCGGCCTGGCCTGGGCCTGGGCCCACGGCGACCTCGAGTGGGTCAAGACGCTGGGCGCGCCGAGCGAGGAGGCGCCTGCCCGCGCCGAGCCGCGCCGCGCGGCCTGACGGAACAACTCGGGCGGCACCGGCGGTTCATCAACTGATCGCGGTCAAACGCAGGACGCGCAAGGCAGGAGGCGGTTCGCACATGGCGGCACGCATGGACCCGGGGATCGGCGGCGACGTCACGCTGCTCCACACGAGCCAGCTGGACAACCTCATCAACCTCGCGCGCGCGAGCTCGCTCTACTACCTGACGTTCGGCCTGGCCTGCTGCGGCATCGAGCTGATGCAGACCGGCGGCCCGCGCGCCGACGTGATGCGCTTCGGCGCGATCCCCCGCGCCTCCCCGCGCCAGGCCGACTTCATGATCGTGGCCGGCACGCTCACCTACAAGATGGCCGAGCGCGCCCGCCTGCTCTACGACCAGATGCCCGAGCCGAAGTACGTCATCTCGATGGGCTCCTGCTCGAACTGCGGCGGCCTCTTCCAGCTCGGCTACTCGGTCTGCAAGGGCGTCGACAAGGTCATCCCGGTGGACGTCTACGTCCCGGGCTGCCCGCCGCGGCCGGAGGCGCTCACCGAGGGCCTCCTCCGGCTCCAGGAGATCGTCCGGAGCGAGCCCTGGTCCACCAAGCGTCGCCCGGCAGCGCAGGCGGAGGGTGCCTAGCGGCCTCCCTTCCACCACTCGTAGCTCGCTGACCGGCAGTTTCAGGACGGGGCGGGGCGGAACGCTCGGATGGGGCGTACCGCTTCGCCCTGTACCGTAGAAGAGGGACGAATGACGACTCATGAAATCCACGAGCGGCTGAAGGCGCGGTTCGGAGACGACGTCGGCCCGCTGTCCGAGCCGAAGATCGACGCGTTCTGCGTGGTGAAGGCGGAGCGGATCGTCGAGGTCTCCCGCTTCCTCGCCACCGAGCCCGGCCTCGAGATGGACTTCCTCGAGGACCTGACCGCGGTGGACTGGCCGAAGCGGAACGTGATCGAGGTCGTCTACCACCTGCTCTCGTACCGGCACCGCCACGCGATCGTGCTGAAGGTCGAGGCGGACCGCGCCGCGCCGGTCGTCCCGACCGTCGAGGCCGTCTGGAAGACCGCGAACTGGTTCGAGCGCGAGGTCTACGACCTGTTCGGCGTGAGCTTCCCCGGCCACCCGGACCTGCGCCGGCTGATGCTGCCGGACGACTGGGTGGGCCACCCGCTCCGCAAGGACTACCAGGAGGCGGGCGGCTGGCACGGCATCTCCAACGTCCGCGAGAACCCGCTCGTCGAGCTGAAGCGGCTCGACGACCAGCGCCGCGCCGAGGCCGCCGCCAGGGCGGCGCCGCCGGCCGCGCCCGACGCCGCCGCGGCCGCCCCCAAGGCGTAGGGAGACGACATGGAAAAGCTCATCCTCCGCCGCGTGGACCGCCAGAACGAGGAGATGATCCTCAACTTCGGCCCGCAGCACCCGTCCACCCACGGCGTCATCAACTTCCTGGTCGAGACCGACGGTGAGGTGCTGAAGCGCGCCACGCCGGACGTCGGCTACCTGCACCGCTCGATCGAGAAGATCGGCGAGATGGTCGGGTATCCCGGCTTCATGCCGTACACCGACCGCGTGGATTACGTGGCGGCGATGTTCGCCAACGAGGGCTACGCCATCGCGGTCGAGCGCCTGCTCAAGATCGAGGTGCCGCAGCGGGCCCAGTGGCTGCGCGCCATCTCCTGCGAGCTGTGCCGCATCGCCTCCCACCTGGTGTCGGTGGGCACGATGGTCATGGACATCGGCGCGTTCACGCCGATGCTCCACGGCATCCGCGAGCGCGAGACCATCAACGACCTGCTCGAGGCGCTCTGCGGCGCGCGGCTGACCTACAACTACCACCGCATCGGCGGCGTCGCGTTCGACCTGCCGGAGGGCTGGCGAGACAAGGTCCTCCACTTCCTCGACCACTTCGACAAGTTCCTGGCCGAGTTCGACCGGCTGATCTCGTTCAACGAGATCTACGTGAAGCGCCTCGCGAACGTGGCGGTGATCCCGGGCCCGATGGCGATCAACTACGGCCTGGTCGGCCCGAACCTGCGCGGCTCGGGCGTGGACTGGGACGTCCGCCGCGACCTGCCCTACGGCGCCTACCCGAACTTCAAGTTCGACGTGCCGGTGGGCAAGGGCTTCTACGGCACCTCGGGCGACTCGTTCGACCGGTACTACGTGCGCTGCCTGGAGATGGCCGAGTCCTCGAAGATCGTCCGCCAGGCGCTGGACTCGCTGCCGGAGGGCGAGATCACCGCCAAGGTGCCCCGCAACATCAAGCCGGAGGCGGGCGAGGCGATCGGGCGCGTGGAGAGCGCGCGCGGCGAGCTCGCCTACTACGTGATCTCCGACGGCACCAACAAGGCGTACCGGGTGCGCGCCCGCACCGGCTCCTTCACCGCCATGTGCATCATCGAGGACATCTCGCGCGGCCTGATGGTCGCCGACCTGGTGGCCCTCATCTCGTCGCTCGACGTCGTCGCCCCGGAGATCGATCGATGAACGCCCCCGCCATCAAGAACCAGGACCTGAGCAAGGGGCCGGGCAGGACGGCCCGCGGCGTCGTGCTCGCGACGCTCGCGGTCGGGTTCGGGCTGCCCACCATCCTGCTCGGCGCGGTGCTGGTGCTGTCGCCGCTCTCCAAGCCCGCCATGCTCGCGGCGGCGCTCCGCGCGGCCGGGGTGGACGTCTCCGGGTGGTCGCAGGGCGGCCGGTACGCGCTGTGGCTGGTGGCCATGGCGGTGCTGGCGCTGATCCTCGTGTCCTTCGGCGCGGTCATCTCCGGCATGACGGTGTGGTGGGAGATGCGGGTCAGCGCCCGCATGCAGAGCCGCATCGGCTACAACCGCGTGGGCGCGGCCGGCTTCTTCCAGTGGATCGCCGACGCGGTGAAGCTCCTCCTCAAGGAGGACCTCATCCCCGCCGAGGCGGACCGGCTGCTCTTCCGCGCGGCGCCCTACTTCGTGATGGTGGGCTTCGCGCTGGTGTTCGTGGCCCTGCCGTTCGGCGAGAGCCTCATCGCCGCGGACCTGAACGTCGGCATCTTCTACATCACCGCGGTCACCGCGCTCATCGTGGTCGGCATCCTGATCGCCGGCTGGTCCTCCAACTCCAAGTGGGCGCTGTTCGGCGGCATGCGGTCCGCCGCCCAGGTGATCTCCTACGAGATCCCGGCCGGCCTGGCCGTGATGGTGCCGGTGCTCATGTCCGGCACGCTCTCGATGCAGGGCATCATCCGCTCGCAGGGCGCCTGGCCGTGGGAGTGGCACGCGCTCACGAACCCGTTCGCGCTGGTCGCGTTCGGGATCTTCTTCGTGGCGCAGCTCGCCGAGGGCAACCGCACCCCGTTCGACCTCCCCGAGGCCGAGTCGGAGCTGGTGGCCGGCTATCTCTCCGAGTACTCCGCCTTCCGCTTCGCGCTCTTCTTCCTGGTCGAGTTCGGCAACCTCTGGGTGATGTCGGCGATCAGCGTGACGCTGTTCTTCGGCGGCTGGCAGGTGCCGTTCGCCGGCCCCGAGGTGTTCGCGGCGGCGCGCGGCGCCGGCGACCTCCCCGGCCTGGCCTGGTGGGGCCTCCAGCTCGCCTCGATGCTGATCTTCGTCGCGAAGACGCTGGTGCTCCTCAACGTGGTGGTGTGGGTCCGCTGGACGCTGCCCCGCATCCGCGTGGACCAGATGATGAGCCTCTGCTGGAAGTACCTGGTCCCGTTCGCCTTCGTCTGCTTCGTCGCCACGCTGCTCTGGCAGATCCTGGTGACGCGCGTCCCGGCGACCGCGCCGGTGATCGGGGGCCTGATGGTCGCCGCGGCGGTGGTGGCGGGCTTCTTCTTCCTCCGCCTGACGCGGCGGAACATCTCCGCGGTCGGCGACCGCGTCGACTTCACCAACTGGTAAGGGGACCGGAACGATGCCTCAGACCGTCCGCGAGTACACCGGCGCCATCCGGGACACGGTGAAGTCCTTCTGGCACGGCCTCTCGATCACGCTCTCGTACCTCGCCCGCCGCCCGACGACGGTCCAGTACCCGGACCGCACGCCCATGCCGGTGCGCGACATGCTCCCGCCGCGCTACCGCGGGTTCCTCGAGGTCGACACCGGCATCTGCACCGGGTGCCAGGCCTGCGAGCGCGCCTGCCCGATCGGCTGCATCCAGATCTCCCTGGAGAAGGACGCGGCGAACCCGAAGCAGCGCGTCGTCACGCAGTTCGACATCGACGAGGCGAAGTGCATGTTCTGCGGCCTGTGCGTCGAGCCCTGCCCCACCGGCTCGATCCAGCACACCCGCGAGTTCGAGGGCACGCACCGGCACATCCGCAACCTGGTGTTCCGGTGGGCCGACCCGATGAGCCCGTTCCCGGTCTACAAGGTGGACAAGAACGCGGAGTACTACCCGCGCGTCCCGCTGGGCTCGCTGGTGCGCAAGCGCCTCGAGACCAACGCCTGGGATCGGGCGGCCCCGCAGTTCCTGCCGCCCGAGCCGCCCAAGCCCGCCGAGGCGAAGCCCGCCGCGAAGGCGGCCCCGGCCGCGAAGCCCGCGCCGGCCGCGAAGGCGGATGGCGCCGCCGCGGCCCCCGCCGCGCCCGCGCCGGCCAAGGCGGCCGCCCCGGCTCCCGCCCCTGCTGCGGCCGCCCCCGCGCCCGCGCCCGCCGCGCCGGCCGCCGAGGCGCCGGCCGCGCCCGCGGCCCCCGCCGCCAACCCCGAGTCCAAGTGAGGCCGCCGATGGAATCCAAGGGAGGAAAGCTCACCGCCTGGGCCATCGCCACCGTCGTGGTGGTCGCCTTCGTCGCCTACATGACCACGCAGGTGATCCGCCCCGCCGCGCTGGCCACGCCGCGCCCGGAGGCGGCGGGCCTGGGGCTGCCGGACGTGCTGTTCTACGTGCTCGCGGTCCTCACCGTGGCCGGCGCCGCGGGCGTCGCGCTCTCGCGCAACATCCTCTACAGCACGTTCGGCCTGCTCACCGCGCTGCTCGGCGCCGGCGCGCTGTACGTGCTGCTCTCGGCCGACTTCGTCGCCGTCACCCAGCTGCTCATCTACATCGGCGGCGTGCTGGTGCTGATCCTGTTCGCGGTGATGCTCACCAACCGCATCACCGAGATCAACGTCTCCAACACCAGCTTCGGCCTGTTCGGCGGGTTCCTGCTGTTCGTCTCGGCCGCGCCGGTGCTGCTGGCGGTCGCGCTGCTCACCCCGTGGCAGGCCGGGCCCGCCGCGCCGCTCGCCCCCACCACCCAGGCCATCGGCGACGCGTTCCTCTCGCGGTGGCTGCTCCCGTTCGAGGTGGCGTCGCTGGTGCTGCTCTCGACGCTCGTCGGGGCCATCGTCATCGCGCGCAAGGAGATCAAGGCCGACTGACCGGCCGGAGAACGCCATGCAGATCTCGCTCTCGCACTTCCTCGTCGTCGGCGCCCTGCTGTTCGCCTTCGGCATGGTGACCGTGGCCACCCGCCGCAACGCGGTGGGCGTCCTGATGGGCGTCGAGCTCATCCTGAACGGCGCCAACGTGAACTTCGTCGCCTTCAACCACTACGCGGGCGGCGGCGTGACCGGACAGGTCTTCGCCCTCTTCGTCATCGTCCTGGCCGCGGCCGAGGCGGCGGTGGGCCTCGCCATCGTCCTGGCCATCTTCCAGACGTTCAAGACCATCGACGTCCGCGCCGCGGACCTGATGCGGGAGTAGCCGATGCACGAGACCGCTCACGAGCTCGGCCGGATCGCCGTCACGAACGTCGGCTATCTCTGGCTCATCCCGCTGTTCCCGCTCATCGGCGCGACCATCAACGCGCTGATCGGCTGGAAGCTGCAGCAGCTGTTCGGGAGGAAGATCGTCCACCGCATCGCGGTGACCGCGATGTTCGCCGCCTTCGGGGTGGCGCTGGTCGCGTTCTCCCAGATGCTGCGGCTCCCCTCCGAGGAGCGCTTCCTCCAGGACACGCTCTGGAACCTGATGACCGCCGGGCGGCTGACGGTGGACTTCGGGTTCGCGCTCGACCCGCTCTCCATGATGATGGTGCTGGTCATCACCGGGATCGGCTCGCTCATCCACGTCTTCTCCATCGGGTACATGCACGACGAGCCGTCGTACTGGCGGTTCTTCAGCTACCTGAACCTGTTCGTCTTCGCGATGTTGCTCCTGGTGATGGGCGACAACTTCGCGGTGATGTTCTTCGGGTGGGAGGGCGTGGGCCTCGCCTCGTACCTGCTCATCAGCTTCTGGTACACGGACCCCGAGAAGGCGAAGGCCGGCATGAAGGCCTTCGTGGCGAACCGCTTCGGCGACTTCGGCTTCCTGGCCGGCCTGTTCCTCCTGTTCTGGGCCCTGGGCGGCGCGTGGACGCCGCGGACCGGCAGCGGGCTGCGGAACAACGACTACCAGCCCATCGCCGAGCTGAACGCCACCGCCGCCGCGGCCACCCCCGCGCAGGCGCACGCGCTCGCCCCGGCCGTCCACGACGTGAAGGTCGGCCCCACCATGAACTTCCGCGAGCTGCGGGATCAGGTGGTGATCGACTCGACCGGCGTGAAGGAGCACCTGGCCGGCTCGAGCATCTGGGGCGTCTCGCTCCTGACGCTGGTCTGCATCCTCCTGTTCGTCGGCGCGATGGGCAAGAGCGCCCAGATCCCGCTCTACGTCTGGCTCCCCGACGCGATGGCCGGCCCGACGCCGGTCTCCGCCCTCATCCACGCCGCCACCATGGTGACCGCGGGCGTGTACATGGTGGCGCGCCTCAACTTCCTGTTCGCGCTCTCGCCGAGCGCGATGGGCTGGGTGGCGCTCATCGGCGCCGCGACCGCGATCTTCGCCGCGTCGATCGGCTTCTTCCAGTACGACATCAAGAAGGTCCTCGCCTACTCCACCGTCTCCCAGCTCGGCTTCATGTTCATCGGGGTCGGCGTGGGCGCGTACTGGGCCGGCGCGTACCACCTGCTCACCCACGCGTTCTTCAAGGCCACGCTGTTCCTCGGCTCCGGCTCGGTGATCCTCGGCTGCCACCACGAGCAGGACATGCGGAAGATGGGCGGGCTGAAGAAGCACATGCCCATCACGCGCTGGACCTACCTCGCGGCGTGCTGGGCCATCGCCGGCTTCCCGTGGATGAACGGCTTCTACTCGAAGGACGAGATCCTCTACAAGGCGTTCACCAGCGGGCACCTGGCGCTGTTCGGCGTGCCCACCCCGTGGCTCGGGCCGGCCATCTTCCTGGTCGGCATCGTCGCCGCGACCGGCACCAGCTTCTACATGTTCCGGTCGTACTACATGACGTTCACCGGCGAGTACCGCGGGAACGCCGGGCACCACGACGAGCACAACGAGGATCCGCACGCCGCCGGCGCCGCCGCCATGTCGCACCTCTCGGTCTCGGTCCACGCGTCCGACGGCGCGGTCCACGCCGACGGCCACGCGCACGGCCACGCCGCCCCGGCCCACGGCCACGCGGTCCACGCCCCGGCCGCCGCCGCGGCCACGGCGCACGCGCCGGCGCACGACGACCACGGCCACCACGGCGGCACGCCGCACGAGTCGCCCTGGACCGTCACCCTGGTCCTCTCGCTGCTCGCGCTCGGCTCCTTCCTCACGCTGTTCCTGGGCATCCCCATGGCCTGGACCGGCAAGGCGCCCATCCTCGAGCACTGGCTCGCGCCCGCGCTGACCGCGCAGGAGGGCGTGCCGTTCCAGCACCTGTCGCACTCCACCGAGTACATGTTCCAGGCGATCGGCGTGCTGGCCGGCGCGGTCGGCTGGTTCTTCGCGATGGTGCTGTTCAAGGACGCGAAGAGCGAGGTCCCGGCGCGGCTGCGCGACAGGTTCCTCGGCGTCTGGACGGTCGTCTACAACAAGTACTACGTGGACGAGCTGTACGCGGTCGCCGTCCTGAAGCCCTCGATGAAGGTCGCGCAGGCCGCGTCCTGGTTCGACTCGAACGTGATCGACCGCCTGGTGCTGCTGGCCGGCACGGTCACCCGCGTGGTCGCGAATCTCGACGGCGCCATCGACAAGTACCTCGTCGACGGCGCGGTGAACGCCGTCGCCAGCGTCACGCAGGAGTGCGGCCGGTACCTCCGCTCGCTCCAGACCGGCAAGGTCCAGACCTACCTGTACGGCGCGCTCGGGGGCGCGCTGGTGGTGGTCCTGCTCAACTTCCTCATCTCGTAGCAACCGGGAGAGCGCGTCATGTTCACGCCAGGAAACGTCCTCAGCTGGGCCACCTTCTTCCCGGTCATCGGGTCGGCGCTCATCGTCGTCCTGCTGGCCGCGAAGTTCTTCCTCCGCCTCGACAAGAAGCTCGTCGACGACGGCTCCCGCTGGATCGCGCTCGTGACGAGCGCGCTCTCCTTCGCGGCGGCCATCGCCGCGTGGCGCATGTACGACCCGTCGGCCACGGGCGTGCAGCTGGTCCAGCACTTCACCTGGATCCGCGCGTTCAACATCGAGTTCTACGTCGGGGTCGACGGCATCTCGATCTCGATGGTGCTGCTGTCCGGCCTCATCTCCTTCATCGCCACCATCGCGTCGATGCCGTGGTGGTCGGGGAAGAAGGACGCCGAGATGGCCGGCATGGTGGACCACGGCCATGACGACCCGCACCACCCCAAGCACTTCTCGGTGCGGATGGTGCCGGGCTACATGGCCATGCTGCTGCTGCTGCAGACCGGCATGATGGGCACGTTCGTCGCCCTCGACATGTTCCTGTTCTACGTGTTCTGGGAGGTCATGCTCCTGCCGATGTACTTCCTCATCGGCATCTGGGGCGGGCCGCGCAAGGAGTACGCGGCGATCAAGTTCTTCCTCTACACCCTCGCCGGCTCCGTGCTGATGCTCCTCGCGATCATCGGCATCTACTACAACAGCGCGCCGGCGCAGCTCGCCGACGGCTCGTGGTCGAGCGGCCACACCTTCAACCTGATCGAGCTCGCGAAGCAGGGCGCGGCCGGGCAGTTCCGCAACGCCGCCCCCATCCTCGGCTTCTCGTTCGCGAAGATCGTCTTCATCGGCCTGTTCATCGGGTTCGCCATCAAGATCCCGATGTTCCCGTTCCACACCTGGTTGCCCGACGCGCACGTCGAGGCGCCCACGCCCATCTCCGTCATCCTGGCCGGCGTGCTCCTGAAGATGGGCATCTACGGCATCCTGCGCTTCAACTACGGGATCCTCCCCGACGCGACCGCCTGGGCGGCCGGCGGGATCGCGGTGTTCGGCGTCATCAACATCATCTACGCGGCGTTCGTCTGCCTCGCGCAGAAGGACCTGAAGAAGCTCATCGCGTACTCCTCCGTCTCGCACATGGGCTTCTCGCTGCTCGGCATGGCGGCCATGACGCCCCAGGGCATCTCCGGCGCGGTGCTGAACCTCTTCACCCACGGCATCATCAGCCCGATGCTGTTCCTCATCGTGGGCGTGATCTACGACCGCGCCCACCACCGCGAGATCGAGAAGTTCGGCGGCCTGGCCCAGGAGCTGCCCGAGTACAGCGCCATCATGGGCCTCGCGTTCTTCGCCTCCCTGGGCCTGCCCGGCCTGGCCGGCTTCATCTCCGAGTTCACGGTGTTCTCGGGCGCGTTCCCGGTGTTCACCACCTACACGATCATCTCGGCCACCAGCGTCGTCCTGACCGCCGCGTACTACCTGTGGGCGATCCACCGGATGTTCCTGGGCAAGCTGAACCCGGTCTACAAGGGCTACCCGGACCTGAACTGGCGCGAGCGCATGTCGCTGTACCCGCTCGCGGTCATCTGCATCTACCTGGGCTTCTACCCGCAGGCGATCCTGGGCGTCATCAACCCGGCCCTGCACGCCCTCATCCAGAACATCAAGCCGCTGTAGGCCCGAGGGGCGACGCATGACGGACCTCATCCCACTGGTCGAAGAGAACCTGCGCTCCACCGCGTGGTTCCGCCCCGAGGCGGCCCTCACGGTGGGCGCGCTGGTCCTCTTCGTGCTGGACATCACCTGGAAGAAGAGCGCGACCCGCGTGGCCTGGCTGAGCGCCGCCTCGCTGGTGGTGTTCGCGGCCGCGGCGGCGCTGCTGGCGCAGCAGCCCGCCGACGCGCAGACGCTGTTCAACGGCATGCTCGCGAACGACGCGTTCGCGATCTTCTTCAAGTGGCTGTTCCTCGGCGCCGGCGCGCTGACCGTGCTCATCACCGCGCAGGGCAAGGACTTCGACGCCTCGCGGGTCGGCCAGTTCTACGGCCTGCTCACCGCCGTCGTGCTCGGCCTGTTCATGATGGCGAGCGCGACCGACCTGCTCATGATGTACATGTCGATCGAGCTCGTCTCGATCGTGAGCTACGTGCTCGCCGGCTTCCGCCGCGCGGACCGCAAGGCCGCCGAGGGCTCGCTGAAGTACGTCATCTACGGCGGCGTGGCCTCGGGCGTGATGCTGTTCGGCATGAGCTACCTGTACGGCCTGACCGGCACCACCAGCCTGCTCGAGCTGGGGCCGCGCATCCAGGCCATCCAGGCGTCGGGCCTGCCGCTCGCGGCCACCCGCATCGCGCTGGTGGTCGGCGCCGTGTTCGTCGCCGCGGGCCTCGGCTACAAGATCGCCGCGGTCCCGTTCCACATGTGGTGCCCGGACGTGTACGAGGGCGCGCCGACGCCGTTCACCGCGTTCCTGTCGGTCGGCCCGAAGGCGGCCGGCTTCGCGCTGGCGCTCCGCTTCTTCCTGTCGGCGTTCGCGGGCCCGGCCTCCCCCACCACCGGCCTGGCCGAGGCGCTGGGCGGCATCCCCTGGCCGGCGGTGATCGGCGTGGTCTCGGCCGTCACCATGACGCTCGGGAACCTGAGCGCGCTCGCGCAGACCAACCTGAAGCGCCTGCTCGCGTACTCCTCCATCGCGCACGCCGGCTACATGCTCATGGGCCTCGCGACGGTGTCGGCCATGGGCGTGCAGTCGGTGATGATCTACATGCTCGTGTACCTGGTGATGAACCTGGGCGCGTTCCTGGTCGTCATCTGGGTGGCGGAGTCCACCGGCTCCGAGTCGATCCTCGACTACCGGGGCCTGTCGAAGCGGGCGCCGGTCGCGGCGGTCGCGTTCGCCATCTTCCTGTTCTCGCTCACCGGCATCCCGCCGTTCGCCGGGTTCGCGGGCAAGTGGTACCTGTTCTACGCCGTCTTCGAGCGGATCCCCGGCCCGGGCGGCAACTGGTACGCGCTGCTCGCGGTCATCGCGGCGCTCAACACCGCGGTGGCGCTCTTCTATTACGTGCGGATCGTCCGCGCGATGTTCATCGACGTGCCGTACGCGGAGCCGAAGCCCATGCCGGCGAAGCCCGGCTACCAGCTCATGCTGGGCGCGTTCTCGGTGCTGATCCTGATCTTCGGCGTCTGGTGGGCGCCGATGATCGAGTGGACGCGCGCGTCGCTGCCGCTGTTCCGGGGCTAGTAGCGGGAACCCTCCCCCCGCGAGGCCCTCCGGCCCGACCAGCCCCCGCTGGTCGGGCTTTTCATTGCGAGGGCTGCGCCCTCGCCCCGCCGGCGGAGCCGTCAGGGCCCCACTCCTGCTGCGCGGGGCCCGTGACCGCTCGCGCCCGCTTGCGCGGGCGCGCGAGCGGTCCCCGCGGGGAGGGGTTGCACCCCTCCCCAGCCTGCGGCTGGGGCCCCTCCCTGCTGGTGTCCTTCGGCTGCGCCCTCGCCCCGCCGGCGGAGCCGTCGGGGCCCGGCTCGCCGCGGGAGCGCGGCTACGGCCGGCGCGCCTCGAGGCGCTCCAGCTCGTGCGGGGGCATGCTCACGTCGCCGAGGTGGCGGTCGGGCGCGACCGCCTCCCCGTGGAAGTCGGAGCCGGCGGTGGGCACGAGGTCGAGCGCCTCGGCGATGCGCAGGTACTTCTCGCGCACCGAGGGGTTGTGATCCACGTGGTAGACCTCCAGCCCCTCGACGCCGGCCTGGCGGAGGCGCTCGAGGTCCCAGCGCTCCAGCTTCGAGACCCCGGGGTGGGCGACCGTGGTGGTGCCGCCGGCGGCCCGCACCAGCCGGACCGCCTCGTCCGACTCGAGGCGGTAGCGCTGCACGTACGCCGGCTTCCCCTCTCCGAGGTAGGCGTCGAACGCCTCCTTCACGGTGGCCACCGCGCCCAGCTCGACCAGCGCGCGGGCGACGTGCGGGCGGCCGATGGTCTTGCCGCCGCTCCACTTCTCGATGTCCTCGACGCGGAGGCGCAGGCCGAGCGCGCCCAGCTTCTCCACGATGCGCTCCATGCGCTCGCGCCGGCGCAGCGCCAGGAAGTCCTCGAACGCGCGCAGGCGCGGGTGCGCCGGGTCCACGAAGTGGCCGAGCAGGTGGATCTCGCGGCGCTCCAGGAACGCCGAGAGCTCGATCCCCGGCACCAGCCGCAGCCCGAGCCGCGCGGCCGCGGCGGCCGCATCGTCCATCCCCGCCACGGTGTCGTGATCGCAGAGCGCCCACACGGCCACGCCCGCCGCGCTCGCCCGCTCGGCTACCTCGCCGGCGGGATACTGGCCGTCCGACGCCCTGCTGTGCGAGTGCAGGTCAATCTTTCCGTTGACGCCCTGTCCGGCGGCCGGGTTGCCCATGAACTGTGCACCTCGAACGTGATAAGATAACCGTCTCTCCAGGTCGGCGCGCGCCCGGAAGGGAGAGGGGCCGGCGCGCGGAAAGGCGAGCGTTCATGCAGCACGTACTCCGGATCTCACGGAAGATCGACTACGGCCTGCGGGCCATGATCTACCTGGCGTCGATCCCGCAGGACTCCGTCGTCCCGTTCCGCGAGATCGCCCGGCAGATGGACGTGCCGGAGGACTTCCTCGCCAAGATCCTGAAGACCCTGGTGGACACGGGCCTGGTCCGCTCCACCCGCGGACCGCACGGCGGCTACGCGCTCGCGCGCATGCCCGCCGACATCAGCTTCCTCGACGTGATCGAGTCGGTGGAGGGCCCGGTGGCCCTCAACGTCTGCCTCGACGGCGAGGATGCCTGCGGCCACTCCACCGCGTGCACCATGGTGTCGGTGTGGCGCCTGGGCCAGGAGCGGATGCTCGACGTCTACCGGCAGGCCAAGCTCTCCGAGCTCGCGTTCAAGCCGGCCGACGACGGCCAGATCGGCCTCGTGCAGCTCCAGCTCCAGTCGTCGGTCCGACCGGCCATTTGAACGGGGCTGCGCCCCGCCCCACGGAGCGGAGCTCCGCGGGGCCCCACCCTGCTGCGCGGGGCCCGTGACCTCGCGCGCCCGCCTTCGCGGGTGCGCGCGAGGTCCCCGCGGGCGCGCCTGACGGCGCGCGATCAGGGCCGCGATCGGCTGGTTCCGGGCTGCGCGGGGCCCGTGACCTCGCGCGCCCGCCTTCGCGGGCTCGCGCGAGGTCCCCGCGGGCGCGCCTGACGGCGCGCGGTCAGCGACGCGATCGGATCCTCACGGGCTGCGCCCCGTCCGGCCGCGTTAGACTCCGGCCATGACCTTCGATCCTTCCGCCGCCGCGCAGCCCGGCTCCGGCGTGTTCGGCCTCCCCCACTCCGAGCGCGACGCCGGCGTGGTGCTCGTCCCGGTGCCGTTCGAGGCGACCACCTCCTACGGCGGCGGCACCTCGCGCGGCCCGGAGGCGATCCTCGACGCGAGCCGGCAGGTGGACCTGTTCGACGTGGAGACCGGCCGCCCGTACGAGGCCGGCATCCACATGCTGCCCGTCCCCGAGGAGATCGCGCGGCTCGACCGCGAGGCGCGCGCCGCCGCCGAGCCGGTCATCGCCGCCGGCGGGCTCGTGCCCGGCCGCCAGGACCTGGCCCGGGCGGTCGCCGAGGTGGACGAGGCCTGCGGGCGCGTGAACGCCTGGGTCGAGGAGCGCGTCGCCGGCCTGCTCGCCCGCGGCAAGACCGTCGGCCTGGTGGGCGGCGACCACTCCACCGCGCTCGGCGCGATCGCCGCGCACGCGCGCCGCCACCCGGGCATGGGTCTGCTGCACGTGGACGCCCACGCCGACCTGCGGGTCGCGTTCGAGGGGTTCACGTACAGCCACGCGTCGGTGATCTACAACGCGGCCGAGCGGCTCCCGGAGCTGTCGCGGATCGTCCAGGTCGGCCTGCGCGACCTCTCCGAGGAGGAGCACGCCTACGCGGCCGCGTCGGGGGGCCGCGTCGTGCAGCACCACGACGCCCCGCTGGCGCGCGCGCGCTTCGAGGGCGAGCCCTGGGCGGCGCAGGTCCGGCGCATCGTCGAGCCGCTGCCGCGCGAGGTGTACGTCAGCTTCGACGTGGACGGGCTCGACCCCACGCTCTGCCCGCACACCGGCACGCCGGTGCCGGGCGGCCTCTCGTTCCAGGAGGCCGCGTACCTGATCGGCGCCGTGGTGCGCAGCGGCAGGCGCATCGTCGGCTTCGACCTGGTGGAGGTGTCGCCCGGGCCCGACGGCGGCGACTGGGACGGCAACGTGGGCGCCCGCCTGCTCTACAAGCTGATCGGCTGGGCGCTGGCCGGGCGCTGAGCGGCGCCGCGTCCCGGCGCGCGCCCGGCACGTCGTTGCCGCGGCGCCGTCCGGCCATACCGTTCAGGGTGTGAAGCCGCCGCTGCGCCTCGACGAGCCGCTCCCCATCCTCACCCCCCGCGAGATCCACGCGAGCCTGTCGCGCTGGGTGATCGGCCAGGAGCCCGCGAAGCGGGCGCTGGCGATCGCCGCCTACAGCCACCTGAAGCGCGTGGCGATGCGCCGCGCGAGCCGCGAGGTGGCGGTGCAGAAGTCGAACGTGCTGCTCGTCGGCCCGACCGGCTGCGGCAAGACCCACCTCGCGCGCCACCTGGCCCGCGTGCTCGAGGTGCCGTTCCACGTCGCCGACGCGACCGAGTTCACCGAGGCCGGTTACTACGGCAAGGACGTGGAGACCATGATCGGCGAGCTGCTGCTGCGCGCGAGCCACTCCATCGAGGACGCGCAGCGCGGCATCGTGTTCGTGGACGAGGTGGACAAGATCGCGCGCCGCTCGCAGCCGGCCCGCGGCGGCGCGGGGCAGCGCGACATCGGCGGCGAGGGCGTGCAGCAGGCGCTCCTGAAGCTGCTGGAGGGGCGCGAGGTGCACGTGCCGCTCGGGCTGGGCGGGCCGCAGTGGGCGCGCCGCGACACCGTGCCGGTGGACACCACCGACATCCTGTTCGTCTGCGCCGGCACGTTCTCCGACCTGTTCGCGTACGCGGGCGACGGCCGGTCGCTCGGCTTCGGCGCGCGGCCAGGCGCGGCGGCGGCGCGGCGGCGGATCCGGCCGCGCGACCTGGTCGAGTACGGGATGCTGGCCGAGTTCCTGGGCCGGCTCCCGGTGATGGTGCAGCTCGACGAGCTCGGGCCCGAGGCGCTGCTGGAGGTGCTCACCGGCCCGCCGGACGCGGTGCTCCGCCAGATGCGCGCCCTGCTCGCGGCGGACGGCGTGGAGCTGGACGTCACCGACGGCGCGCTGCACGAGCTGGTCGCGTTCGCGCGCGAGCGCGGCGCGGGCGCGCGCGGGCTCCGCGCCGTGGTCGAGGAGGTGCTGGCGGAGCTGCTGTTCGAGGCCCCGGAGCGGAGCGGCACCCGCGTGCTGCTGGACGCCGGCTGGGTGCGCGCGCGGCTCGAGGCGATCGGGCCGGGGATCGCCGGGGCGGAGGGGCCGGAGCGCCTCGCCGGCGCGTGAGCCGCGGCCGCTCAGCGGTGGAGCGCCCGCTCGAGCGCGCGCGCCTGCTCCGGATCGAGCCGCTCCAGCAGGTCGTGCGATCGCACCAGCGCCGCGAAGTCGCTGCCGCGCAGGTCGAGCCCCAGCGCGCGGGGCGCGCCCCCCGCGGCGAGCAGCAGCGCCGACACCAGCACCCACGCCGCCAGCGCGCCCTTCGCGCCGCCGAGCAGCGCGCCCACGCCGCGGTCGGCGGGGCCGCGCACCACCCCGGACACCCCGGTCGCGCGCAGCACGAACGCGCCCACCAGCGACACGAGCGCCCAGGTGCCCAGGAACAGGAGCGCCGGGGCGGCCGCGCGCGCCACCAGCCCCGGCATCCACCGGTCGAGGCCGCCCGCCACCGCGCCGGCGAGGTGCCGCGCCGCGAGCCACCCGAGCACCGCGCCGCCCAGCTCCACCAGCTGGCGCAGGGCGCCGCTCATCGCGCCGGCCACCGCGGCCAGCGCCAGCACCGCGAGCACGGCGAGGTCGAGCGTCACGCCTACTTGATCCGGTAGTCGCCCTTGGGGCGGAGCTTCTCGGCCTCTGCGGCCACCAGCGCGAGCTGCTCCTTGAACCGGCCGTTGGCCGGCTCGTACATGAGCGCGCTCTTCAAGGCCCGCTCGGCCGCGTCCCAGCGCCCCGCCTGCATCTCGGTGAGCGCGGCGGTGTAGAACTTGCGGCCGTTCGGCGTCTGCCCGAACTGCTCCTCGATCTTCTTCTTCTGCTCCTCCTTCACCGCCGCCTCGTCGGCCTCGGTGAAGCGGAGCTTGCGCTCGCGGTCCGGTCCGGAGATGTCGGCGAGGTAGCGGGTGCGCTTCCGGTCGTCGCGCAGCACCGTGTACGCCTCGTTCACCCGGCGGTAGATGCGGCCCACCAGGTCGCGGACCTCGGCGCTCGGCACCGCCGCGTAGCGGTCCGGGTGGAACGTGCGCGACTCGCGGTAATAGGCGGCCTTGATCTCCGGCGGCGTGGCCGTGGCGGGGATCTTCAGCACGCCGTAGTAGTCGAGCTGGTCGAGCGCGGCCGCCAGCGTCTCCACCTCGATGAGGAACTGCGCGTCCATGCGTCCCGTCCGTCCGCGGGCCGCCCGGCCGGTCAGGCCGCGCGGGGGCCGCGCGCGAGCTCGATGCCCGCGTTGTCGTCGATGGCCTTGCGGAGGTCCTGCTCCGAGAGGCCGGAGGAGAGGCTGATGGTGGTCGAGGTCTTCTGCCCGGTCTCCAGGTCGGTGGCCGAGACGTTCACGATGCCGTTCGAGTCGATCTCGAAGGTCACCTGGATCTGCACCTCGCCGCGGTAGCCGATGCGGAACCCGGTGAACTCGAACTCGCCCAGCAGCTCGCAGCCGTCGGCGCGGTTCGACTCCCCCTGGTAGACGCGGATCTTCACCCGGTCCTGGCCGTCGCGGCTGGTGGTGAAGGTCTTCGACTTCTCGATGGGGATGGGGGTGTTCTTCTCGATGATCTTCTCGGTGAACCCGCCCACCGTCCCGACGCGCAGCGAGAGCGGCGTCACGTCCAGCAGGTAGCTGGCCTGGCCGGCGGTGGCGGCGGTGGTCGAGAGCAGCGCGCGCGCCTGGATGGCGGCGCCGAGCGCGACCACCTCGTCCGGATCCACCCCGGTCATGGGCTCGCGCTGGAAGTAGTGGCGCACGCTGTTGCGGATGATGGGCAGCCGGGTGGGCCCGCCCACCAGGATCACCGCGTCGATGTCGCCGGCGGTGAGGCGCGCCGACTGCAGCGCCTCGTCGCACACCTTGAACGTGCGCTGCACCAGGTCCATCACCATCCGGTTGAACTGGTCCTGGGTGAGCTTCTGGGCGAGGTCGATGACCTCGCCCTCCGGCGACTGGCAGATGCCCGGCACCTGGATCGCCGCCACGCCCTCGCGGCCCACGTCGATCTTCGCGCGCTCGCCCGCCTCCTTCAGCATCTGGAGGCAGAACTTGTTCTGGCGGAGATCGAGCCCGTGCTTCGCCAGGAAGTCGTCGGCGAGCCAGGTCATGATCCGGTCGTCGAAGTCGTCGCCGCCCAGGTAGGTGTCGCCCGCGGTGGACAGCACCTCGAACACGTCCTTGCCGATCTCCAGGATCGACACGTCGAACGTGCCGCCGCCGAGGTCGTAGACGCAGATCTTCTGGTTGATGTCCCGGCCGAAGCCGTACGCGAGCGCCGCCGCGGTGGGCTCGTTGATGATGCGCAGCACCTCGAGCCCGGCGATGCGGCCGGCGTCCTTGGTGGCCTGGCGCTGGTTGTCGTTGAAGTAGGCCGGGCAGGTGACGACCGCCTTCTTCACCTCGCGCCCGAGCGCCGTCTCGGCGATCGCCTTCATCTCCTTCAGCACCAGCGCGGAGACCTCGGGCACCGAGAAGATCCGGTCGCGGACCCCGATGCGGACCGAGTTGTTCGGCCCCTCGACGATCCGGTACGGCATCACCGCCTGCGCCTTCTTCACCTCGTCGGAGAAGTAGAAGCGGCCGATGAGGCGCTTCGCCGAGTACACGGTGTTCTCGGCGTTGGTGATGATGTTCTTCTTCGCGTCGTTGCCGACGAGCACCGTCCCGTCGTCGAGGAACGACACGACGGACGCGTGGGTGCGCTCCCCCCATTCGTTGGGGAGCACGGCGGGCGGCGCCCCGTCGGCCTGGGCGGTCGCCACGCAGCTGTAGCTGGTTCCGAGATCGATACCGACGGCGATGTCGTCGCTCATAGATGGTGCGGGAGCCCGGCGAGGAGGCCCAGCGGTTTCGCCGGGTTACGGCATCCTAGCGGCGCGTTCGGGAAGCTGTCAAACGGCGCGAGCGGCCGCGCGCGCACGGCGGGCTGTCCACGTCGGAGCCCCGCGTTATTACTCTTGGGGTGGCGGCCCCCGCCACGCCGGACGACCAGGAAGGAGCGCCATGGGCGCGCTCGCAGCCATCCTCCAGAGCGATCCCAACCTGATGCGGTGCCAGCTCCAGCGGCTGAAGGCCCACGTCTCCATGCAGGACGGGGACGCGGCGCCCGACGCCTACGGGTTCGGCTACTACCAGGCCGGAAACGTCCTCCTCGGGAAACGCCCCACCGGTGCGCCGTCGGCGCTCTCGCTGCCGGACCTGGTGGGCCGCGTGGACTCCGAGGCGGTGCTGGTCCACGCGCGCCGGGCCACGCTCGGCACGGCCAAGGACGAGAACACCCATCCGTTCCGGTTCCGGCGGTGGCTGTTCGCGCACGACGGCTCGATCGAGGGCTTCGATCAGGTGAAGCCGAGGCTCGTCGAGGGGCTCCCCGACTTCCTGCGGCGCAACATCGCCGGGGACACCGACTCCGAGCACGCCTTCATGTGGTTCCTGAAGCTGCTCCGCGACGAGGGCTCGCTCGACGATCTCGACCTCGACGCGCAGGTGGCCGGGCGCGCCCTGGCGCGCACGGTGCGGCAGGTCGAGGCGTGGTGCCGCGAGGTGGGCGAGCAGCGGCCCTCCCGGCTGTGCTTCGTCGCGACCAACGGCCGCTCGCTGGTCGCCACGCGGCGCGGCGGCCCGCTGTTCTACGCGCTGCTCGAGGGCATCATCCCCTGCGAGCTGGACGAGATCGGCGCCGACACGCCGGAGAGCGACCCGCGCGTCCGGCCGCACCGCCGCGTCAAGGCGGTCTGCTTCGCCTCGCGGCTGCTCGCGCCGAACGGCTTCATCGAGGTGCCGGAGGGGAGCGTCGTCTCGGTGAGCCGGACGCTGCAGGTGACGGTGTCGTCCCTGGCGAACGCCTAGCGCGCCGCCCGCCGGCGGCTACAGCAGCGACCAGGGCCGGGGCACGAACAGCTCCTCCCAGGTCGCGAGCGCGAACCGGTCGGTCATCCCCGACAGCCAGTCGGTGACGGCGCGCTCCAGCCCCTCGCCGTCCCGGGGCAGGACGCCGTGGCGGGTCGCCAGGCGCGCCGGATCCTCCAGGCACCACTCCCACAGGTCGCGCAGGATGCGCTGCGCCTTCACGAACTCGTCGTGGACGACCGGGTTCTCGTAGACGCGCGCGTACAGGAAGTCGCGCAGCGCGAGCAGCGCCTGGTGCACGTCCGGCGACATCTCGATGTGCCCGCCGCCGTCCACGTCCGAGCGGCGGATGACGTCGTGGACCAGCGTGGCGAAGCGCTCGGAGCGGCCGCCGCCCAGCGTGCGGCGGATGTCGGCGGGGAGGTCGGCCTCGGCGAACAGGCCGGCGCGGAGCGCGTCGTCGAGGTCGTGGTTCACGTAGGCGACGATGTCCGCGATGCGGACGATCTCCGCCTCGAGCGTGAGCGCCTTCTCGCCCGAGCCCTTGAGCAGCACGTTGCCCTTCCCCTTCGAGTGCCGGAGGATGCCGTCCCGCACCTCGGCGGTGAGGTTGAGGCCGCGGCCGTCCTTCTCGAGCACGTCCACCACCCGCACCGACTGCACCACGTGGTGGAAGCCGCCCGGCACCTCCTGGTTCAGCACCCGCTCGCCCGCGTGGCCGAACGGCGTGTGGCCGAGATCGTGGCCCATCACCATCGCCTCGACCAGCATCTCGTTCAGGCGCAGCGCGCGCGCGATGGAGCGCGCCACCTGCGCCACCTCCAGCGTGTGCGTGAGGCGGGTGCGGTAGTGGTCGCCGCGCGGCGCGAGGAACACCTGCGTCTTCCCCGCCAGCCGGCGGAACGCCTTGCAGTGCAGCAGCCGGTCGCGGTCGCGCTGGAACGCGGGGCGCTCGGGATCCGGCTCCTCCGGGCGGCTGCGGCCGCGCGAGGCCGCGGAGCGCGCCGCGCGCGGGTGGAGCGTGCGCTCCTCCAGGTCCTCCAGCATCTCGCGGATGCTGCCCGTTCCCGATCCCATGCCGTGCCCCTCGCGCCGGCCGGTGCAGCCGCACCCCGGCGCTGCCCTACTTAGCGCCCGGCCCCCGGCCTGTCACCGGTAGAAGGAGGCCTCCAGCGTGGCCAGGAGCAGGTTCGACGCGGCGTGCACCAGGACCGGCGCGACCAGGCCGCCGGTGCGCGCGCGGAGCCAGCCGAACAGCAGGCCAGGCAGCAGCGTGGCGAGTCGCCAGGGCTGGAGCGTGACGAGGTGCCCCGCCGCGAACAGCAGCTGCGTCCGGAGGAACCCCGCGCCGAGGCGCGCGCCGAGCACCGTCCGCCCCTCCCCCGGCGCGGTGCGCGCCCACGAGGTCTGCATCCACCCGCGGTAGAACAGCTCCTCCGGGAGCGCCACCACCAGCACCTGCACCGCCACCAGCCGGAGCGCGTGGTCCGGGAGGCGCGCGGCGAGGTGCGGCGCCCCGGCGTAGGGCGCGAGCGCGCGGGTGAGCCCCTCCGGCAGGCGCGGGAGCAGCTCCGCATACGCCCAGAAGCCCGCCACGAACGGCGGGAACACCGCCGCGCAGGTGAGGAGCGCCGCCAGCGCGCCGCGCCCGAGCGCGCGCCAGGTGCGGGGATCGCGCGCCCCGTGCCACGGGAGGCCGTACGCCTCCCACCCCTCGCCCCGCGCGCGCAGGCGCGCGTCGGGGAGCGCGATGAAGGCGAACGCTGCCACGCCGGCCAGGTTCGCGCCGAGCAGCCCGGTCGGCTCGACCAGCCCCACGACCTTCGCGATCGCGATGGCGAGGATGGCCAGCGCCCACGTCGCCACCAGCCTCCGCGGCGGATCCGGCGGGGTGGGCGCGGCGCCGGCGGTCGGGAGCGGCTCTGGCACGACGCCGGGGATCGCACGGCCCCGCTGCGTGGTCAACCACCGTCACCGCCGGTGTGTGTGCGCGGCGGAGGTGTGGGGCGCGGGCGCCGGGCGGCCCCTCGCCCGCTTCACGGACGGTGTGCTAAGGCTCGACCGCCACCGAGGAGTGTAACCATGACCCCAGCTCGCTCGTCCTCGTTCCGTAAGCTCTGGCCTGGCCTCGCACCGCTCGCGCTCGTCGCGGGCGTGATGCCGCTGCTCGCCCCCACCTGCGGCGATCTCCAGCCCGGCCCCAAGGTCTTCTCCCGCGGCTCCCTCGTCATCCCGATGGACCGCTGCTACCAGTTCCAGACGGACGGAGCGACCGGCACCGGCCAGCCCGCAGGCTGCCCGCAGGCGGCCGACCCGGGCGACGCCATCCGGGCGTACGGCCTCGTCTACCAGCTCATCCGCAACGACGTGGCGGTCTACTGGGCGATCGATCCGGCCAAGGCCTCGCTCACGGGCCACGACTTCGCGATCCAGTACGACGGCGGCGTCCCGGCGCTGTCGTACGACTGGGCCAGCGGCGGCACGGGCGCCCCGCCCACGCAGGACCACGTGATCCGCTACATGGGCGGGCCGTTCGTGGTGGACGGGGCGGACCGGGCGAAGGCCTTCGCGGTGCTGCAGCGGTACAAGGCCACCTTCGAGCCGGTGAACGTGCACGTGGCGAACGTGGCCTTCCGCGCGCCGGTGGCCAAGGTGATGGCGGGCGGGTGGAGCGCCGGGGGCGCCGTGCCGCCCAAGCTCGCGCTGCTCGACATCGGCTCGGGGAACCTGACCTCCACCTCGCCGGTGACGGTCACGTCGGCGAAGAACGCCGAGCCGGTGATCTCGGGGTACCTCGCCCGCGCCGGCATCGGCTCGGGAGCCGCCGCCGGCACCGCCGCCGGGCCGCACGGCGAGATCTACGACCGGCTGGGCATCGAGGACTTCCAGCCCGCGCCCGGCTCGACCGACTACCGCACGAGCCGCTTCTTCCGGAACGGCTACCAGATCCTGTGGGTGCCGCACTGGGTCGCGCCCGGCTCCTGCTCCAGCTTCGGCAGCAACGGCGCCTGCGCGTCGTCGCTCTACCCGACCGCCAAGGTGGACCAGGTGCTGCGGACGATCGCCGGGTTCGTGAAGGACGGGAAGGACGTGTTCGCGGAGTGCGCCGGCCTGGGCAGCTTCGAGGGCGCCTTCAAGCGCGGCTCCAACGCCACGTACACCATCGACTACTCCGACGGCTTCGAGGACGTCGCCGCCGGCCTCTCCACCCGCTTCCACACCACCACCGGCGTTCGCTACAACGAGCTCCCCACGAGCCCGTTCCCCGCGCCCGCGGTGGTGGGCAGCTTCGCCTCGCCGCTCGTGCAGCTCGGCGACTTTCCCTTCAAGCCGCTCACGGGCGCGGTGGAAGACTACCGCCCCGCCGACGCATCGGCGGGCGGCGCCTACCAGCCCGGCGTGCAGCGGCTCATCGCGGCGAGCGATCCGTACGGCACCTGGGACTACTTCACCCTCCGGGCGGCCGACGCGACGCGCGGCACCGTGGTGTACCTCGCCGGCCACAGCTACTCCGGCGTGCAGGGCAGCTTCCAGATCGCGGGCTCCCGGCTGGTGCTGAACACGCTCTTCAACCTGGGCGCGGGCTGCACCGAGAGCGGCGTCTCCTGCGACACCGGGCGGCTGGGCGTGTGCGGCAAGGGCGTCCTGCGCTGCTCCGCCTCCGGCGAGCCCGTGTGCGAGCAGGTGAAGGGCCCCGCCGCGGAGACCTGCAACGGCCTCGACGACGACTGCGACGGCCTGGTGGACGAGGATCTCGAGCTGGCCTGCTACGGCGGGCCGCCCGGCACCGAGAACGTCGGCGTGTGCCACGCCGGCGTGTCCACCTGCGCCCGGGCGGCCGACCGCGGCTACGCCATGACGGCGTGCGCCGGCGCGGTGCTGCCCTCGCAGGAGACCTGCAACGGCCTCGACGACGATTGCGACGGCCAGGCCGACGAGGACCTCGCGCAGGCCTGCTACTACGGCCCGGAGAGCAGCCTCGACCCCGTGACGCGCCAGCCGCGCGGCGCCTGCCGCGCCGGTACGCAGGCCTGCACCGCCGGGAGCTGGGGCGCATGCACCGGGCAGGTGCTGCCGCAGCCGGAGGTGTGCCTGGCCGACGGCGGCGGCGGCACTGCCTCGGACGAGGACTGCGACGGGGCCCTCGACAACGGGTGCCAGGCCTGCACCGAGGGCGTCCAGCGCGCCTGCTACACCGGGCCCGCCGGCAGCGCGGGCGTGGGGCCGTGCGCCGCCGGCGTGCAGACCTGCGGCCCCGGGGGCCAGTGGAGCAACTGCGTGGGCGAGGTCCTGCCCTCGCCGGAGCTGTGCCGAGACGGGATCGACCAGAACTGCAACGGCATGGCGGATGACGGGCCGCCGGCCTGCGCCGCCTGCCGGGCCGGCGAGACCGAGGCCTGCTACGAGGGCCCGCCCGGCACCGCGGGGGTGGGCCTGTGCGCGGCGGGCGCGCGCGCGTGCGTCGGCGGCGAGTACGCCGGCGCCTGTGCCGGCCAGCTCCTGCCCGCGCCGGAGCTCTGCGACGGCCAGGACAACGACTGCAACGGCGCCGTGGACGACGGCGCCACGTGCGGCGACGGCTTCTCCTGCGTCCACGGCGTGTGCGTTCCCTCCACCTGCGGCGTCGAGCTGCCCTGCCCCGAGGGCTACGCCTGCAGCGCCGGAGGCGTCTGCGAGCGCGGCACCTGCGGTGGCACCGTCTGCCCCGACGGCCTGGCGTGCTCGTACGGAGCGTGCGACGATCGCTGCGCCGGGGTGGAGTGCGGCGACGGCTCGGTCTGCGCTCGCGGCAGCGGCACCTGCGTCGGCGGCAGCTGCTACCTCGCCGGCTGCCCGGCCGGCGAGGTCTGCCGCGGCGGCGCCTGCACCGCCGACCCCTGCGCGAACCTCACCTGCCCGGGCGGCACGTTCTGCCGGCAGGGCGACTGCGTGCAGGCGTGCACGTTCGTGACCTGCCCCACCGGCCAGAAGTGCGGCGCGGACGGCTTCTGCGAGCCGGACGCCTGCGCCGGGCGGACCTGCGCGCCCGACCAGCGCTGCCAGGCCGGCGCGTGCGTGGACGACCCGTGCGCTCGCCTGGGCTGTGGACGCGGCCAGGTGTGCCGCGAGGGCACCTGCGTGGACGATCCGTGCTCCGGCGTGACCTGCCCGGCCGGCGCGTGTGTCGACGGTCAGTGCTATGCGACCGGCAGCGCGCCCGTCCACGGGACTCCCCCGGCGGCCGGCGGCGCCGGGGGCGGCTGCGCCTCCGGGGGCGGCGGCGCGGGCCTGCTCTCCGCGCTCGGCGTGCTCCTCGCCCTGGCGGCACGGCGCCGCGCGGGCCGCGGCGCGCGGCCGGCCGCGCTCGCAGCGCTCGCGTTCGCCGCCCTGCTCGGGAGCGCCTGCAAGGGCGGCGGTGGCGACGGCAAGGGGTTCGACCCCGCATCCTGCGAGACGAGCTGCGAGGGCGAGCAGCGCTGCATCGACCTGCGCAGCGATCCCGCGCACTGCGGCATGTGCGGCAACGCGTGCGGCGCCGGCCAGATCTGCGCCGCCTCCACCTGCGGCCCGGGCGGCCCGGTGGCACCCTACGTCCGGCAGGTGACGCCCGGCGCCGCCCCGCGCGGCGGCCTCGCGCCGGTGGTGGTGGAGCTGTCGGGCGACCGCTTCGCGGCCGGCGCGACGGTGCGCACCGCGTCGGACGCCGGCACGCGCACCTGGCCCGCGGAGCCGACCGGGAGCGGCGGCATCCGCGTCCACCTCGCGCTCGCCGATGCCCCCGCGGGCGCGCTCTGGTTGCGGGTGGTCAACCCGGACCACGTGATCTCGAACCCGATCCGGTTCGACGTGGTGAACCCGGAGCCGCACCTCGCCGCCGTCACGCCCGCGGCCGCTCCTGCCGGCGCCGTCACCACCCTCCTGGTGGAGGGCACGGGCCTCGGCACCGCGAGCCGCTGCCGGATCCGCGGCGACCGGCTGGCGGAGCAGGGGCTCCCCTCGGCGCCGGGGGACGCCGGCCTCACGTGCACGCTCGACGCCACGCTGCTGCCGCCGGGCGCCGGCTACCAGATCTGGGTGGTGAACGACGCGATCCCCTCCCCGCTCGTCTCCAACGCCCTCCCGTTCGCGGTGGTGAGCCAGGTGCCGGTCGCGACGGAGGTGAGCCCCAGCGGCGCCGGCGCGGGCGAGATCGTCTCGCTGACCGTGACCGGCGACGGCTTCGACCTCGCGAGCCGGGTGGTGTTCGACGGCGCCGAGCAGCCCACCACCTACGTGGACGCGAACCGCCTGCAGGTCGGCCAGCTCCGCCTCCCCGGCTGCGCGGTGGGCACCTGCACCTCCGAGGTGTGGGTGCGCAGCGGCCAGGACCTGGACTCGGCCCGGCTGGCGTTCGTGGTGGGCGCCTCCCCGGCGCAGGTCACCGGCTTCTCCCCCGCCACCGCGTACCAGGGCGACGCGGTGACGCTCGCCTTCGCGGGCACCGGCCTCCCCGCCGACGCGCAGGTGCAGGTGCAGCCGCCCGGCGGCGCCTTCCGCCCGCCGCTGCCGTCGACCGTGGACGCGGCCGGCACGTCGGTGGCGGCCTCGCTGTCGCTCGCGGGCGAGCCGGACGGCGCGTGGCTCGCGCGCGTGTGGTTCCCCGGCACAGGCACCGCGTCGGCCACCTGGACGCTGCGCGTGCTGTCCAATCAGGTGATCCTGCAGGCTGCCAGCGTGCGCGGCCGCGAGCAGGGCGTGGCCGCCGTACCGGTGACCCTCACCGCCGCGAACCTGCGGCCGCCGCTCGCCGACGTCCGGGTGAGCTTCTCCGGCGCGGCCGCCGAGCTGGTCCCCTCCAGCACCACGACCACGAGCGTCACGGTGACGCTCTCCACCGTCGGCCTGGACACCGGCTCCTACGCGCTGCAGGTCCGCAACCCCGGGGCCGCCCCTTCCAACGCGCTCTCGTTCAACGTCACGCCGGGCGCGCCGACGCTCGCGAGCGTGAGCCCTGCCTCGGCCCGCCAGTCGGACGTGCCGGTCACGGTCACCCTCACCGGCACCAACTTCGCGAAGCCGGACGCCTCCGGGACGGGCGGGTCGGCGGTGATGGTGACCTCCGACCTCATGCCGGGGTGGCCGGGCGCGCCCAGGTTCCAGGCGGTGCCCGGTGCGGTGACCGTGGAGAGCCCGACCCGGATCACCGTCCAGCTCGACACGCGCGCCGCCTACGCGGGGCCGGGCGGCACCGCCTACCGCATCGCCGTCTGGAACCCGGGTGGCCCGACCCCGCCGCAGCGCTCCGACGCCGGGCAGGCGGCCACGTCGCTGCCCGCGTTCACCGTGCTCCCCTGAGGCGCGCAGCCGCCGGCAGGGCGGGCGCGCGCTCCGGGCGCGTCCGCTCGCGCGGCTCCCGGCGGCGCGCCGCCATGTCGCTCCGGCGCCCAGGGCGGGGCCGACGCGCCCTCAGAGCGCGTGAATCAACCCCCGGACCGAGCCAGGCGGTCGAGACGCGAGCAGCGCGAGGCGCGACGACCGAGCATGCCCCGAGGCATGTGAGGGAGGAGCAACGACGCGATGCGACGCGGATCGGCCGCCGCGGCGACGGGAGGGGATGGGTTCACGTGCTCTCAGGCGCCCGGCGCGGCGGCCATCACCGCCGCGACCGCGGCGGCGGCGTCGAACGGCTTGCGGAGCACCTCGTCCGCGCCGAGCCGGCGGTAGACGTCCCGCTCGCCCTCGCCGATGCGCGAGGACATGAGCACGAGGTGCGTCTTCCGCCAGTGCGGGTGCGCCTTGAGCAGTCGGCACACGTCTGCCCCGTTCAGCCGCGGCATGTAGACGTCGAGCAGCACCGCGTCCGGCTCCACCGAGGCCATCTTGCGGAAGACCTCCTCGCCGTCGGCGGCGGTCGCCACCTCGAAGCCCGCGTCCTCGAACGCGACGGTGAGCGCGTCGATCACCGCCTTCGAGTCGTCCACGATGAGGACCTTCCGGCTTCCCATGATCCCGGGCGTTATACTCGATCCCGCCATGGTCCGGGAGCCTGCGGTCGCGGGAGCGTTCTACGACGCCCGGGCGGCGACGCTCGCCGCCGAGGTCGACGGCTGGCTGTCGGCCGGCGCCGCGCCCGCCCCGGCGCTCGCCGTGATGGTGCCGCACGCCGGCTACGTCTACTCGGGGGCGGTGGCCGGCGCGACGTTCGCGCGCGTGGCGCTGCCGGCGCGCGTCATCGTCCTCGGTCCCAACCACACCGGCCTCGGGCACGCCGGCGCGGCGCTGTGGCCCGCGGGCGCCTGGCGAACGCCGCTGGGGTCCGTGCCGGTGGACCCGGAGCTCACCGCCGCGCTCGCCGCCGCGCCCGGCGTCGCCGCCGACCGGCTCGCCCACCTCCGCGAGCACTCGCTCGAGGTCGAGGTGCCGTTCCTGCAGCGCGCCCGGCCCGACGTCGCCCTCGCGGCGCTGTGCCTGGGGCCGCTGTCGTTCGCCGCCTGCGAGGCGCTCGGGACCGCGGTGGGGGCGGCGGCGCGGGCGGCCGGCGCGCTGGTGGTCGCGTCGTCGGACATGAGCCACTACCTCCCGGCCGCCGAGGCCCGCCGGCGCGACCTGCGCGCGCTGGACCGGCTGCTCGCGCTCGACGCCGAGGGGCTCTACGACGTGGTCCGGCGGGAGGGGATCACCATGTGCGGCATCGTGCCGGCCACGGTGATGCTGGTGGCCGCCCGCGCGCTCGGCGCCACGGGGGCGGAGCTGGTGCGGTACGCGCACTCCGGCGAGGTGAGCGGCGACGACGACGCGGTGGTGGGCTATGCCGGCGTCGTCGTGCGCTGACGCGAGCCCTTCCGGCGCAGCCGGGGCAGCAGCGCCGCGCCCGCGAGGAGCAGGGCCCCGAGCGCGCCGTCGCCGGCCGTGCCGCACCCGCCGCCGCTGCTGTGGCTCTTGCCGGTGATCTCCTGGACCGGGCCCGCCGCGGTGTAGATCGCGCAGGCGCCCTCGACGTCGTCGTCGGCCAGCGTCCGCTTCTGGATCTCCTTGGGCGGGGCGGTCGGGTACATGGTCACGGCGTTCGTGCCCTGGGGCATGTCGGCGCAGGCCGGCGTGGAGCCGACCTGCTTGCTCTCGCACGGGTGCGCCAGCCCGATGAAGTGGCCGGCCTCGTGCGTGAGGGTGTTCTGGAGGTCCTCGAAGCCGCAGCTCGCCTCGCCGTACGTCCCGCAGGTCTGCCCCAGCGTCGAGGCGCTCCCGCAGGTGAAGTACCAGCCGTCCGGCAAGGTGCCGAGGCTCGTCCCGGCGCCGGCGCCGCTCCAGTCCGCGACCTCGGTGTCGGCGTCCTGGATCGCGCCGGTGCTCGAGCTGTAGATGATGGTGGTGATGGCGAGCACGCTCCGGCCCAGCCCGCCCTCGTCGTCGAAGCAGTCGTACTTGTTGTCGCACGAGCCGGTCGAGTAGCAGGCGTCCGCCCTCGCGGCGGCCACGTCCGAGCACCAGCCCTTGCGGAAGGCCACCACGTGCTCGCCGCTCGTGCCCAAGCCCGTCTGCGCGATGGCGGTGCGGGTGGTGCCGCCGAACGGCAGGGCGATGTGGGCGCACGGCGCGCTCCCGCCCGCGCGCGTGGCGCCCTCCCAGGCGGCGAACGCGGCCTGGGCGGCCTGGACCGCCGGATCGGCGGCGGAGGAAGCCTCGCAGCTCGGCGAGCTGCCGCCGCGCACCGCGTTCACCTTCCAGGTCACGGCGGACGGATCCGGCCAGTAGAAGCAGACGGTGAGGCCGTCGTTCGTCGCGCAGGATCGCTCGTAGGCCTGCGCCGGCCAGGCGACGACGAGCGCCAGCGCCGCCGCGAGCGCGCGCGCCCTCATCGCGCCGCCCTCACCCGCCGCTCCAGCTCGGCGACGGAGGTCCGGGCGATGCGCGCCTCGCCGGCGCGGAGCGGCGCGGCGACCAGGTCGGCCTCGTCCACGTCCGGCTCGGCGCGGTCGCCGTCCACGCGGAACGTCCCCAGCGCGAGCCCGTTCACGCGCCAGCCGGCGCCGCGGCGGTACAGGAACAGCACCACCTCCTCGCCGTCGGCGAGGCGCGGCGCCGCGCTCACCCACATCCCGACCTCGCCCACCACGCCGCCCGGCACGGTGACCGTCACGCGCGCGCCCGGGCTTCCCTTCCACGCGCTCGAGACCGCGATCACCACGTCGGTGACGATGCGCCGACCGTCCGCCTCGAGGCGCGACGCGTGCCGCTCGACGCGGCCGCGGACGACGGCGTCCGAGGATCGCGCGGCTTCCTCGACGGTGGTGGAGCGGAAGGTCGCGGCCGCTGCCGGAACGGCCAGCGCGGCGAGGAGCAGGGCGAGCGCTCTGTGCACCGGACGATTGTAGCTATGGTAGCTTGCGCCCGCCATGGACAAGCCTCGCGTACGCTTCGCCCCCTCCCCCACCGGTTACCTCCACATCGGCGGCGCCCGCACGGCGCTCTTCAACTGGCTCTGGGCGCGGCGCAACGGCGGCACCTTCGTGCTGCGCATCGAGGACACCGATCGCGAGCGCTCCACCCAGCTCGCCGTGGACGCCATCCTCGACGGGCTGCGCTGGCTCGGGCTCGACTGGGACGAGGGCCCTGGCGTCGGCGGGCCGCACCCGCCCTACTTCCAGACCGAGCGGCTGGACCTCTACAAGGCGCACGCCGAGCGACTCATCCGGGAGGGCAAGGCGTACGCGTGCTACTGCACGCGCGAGGAGCTGGACGCGCAGCGCAAGCAGGCCGAGGCCGAGAAGCGCCAGTTCCGGTACCCCGGCACCTGCCGCGACAAGCCCTACGACCCCTCGCGCCCGCACGTGGTCCGCTTCCGGGTGCCGGACGCGGGCGCCACGAGCTGGAACGATCTCGTGAAGGGCGTCATCTCGACGCCGCACGACACGCTGCAGGACGAGGTCATCCTGCGCGGCGACGGCGTGCCGCTCTACAACTTCGGCGCGGTGGTGGACGACATCACCATGGAGATCAACCTGGTCGGCCGCGGCGACGACCACGTGAACAACACCGCGCGCCAGATCCTCATGTACGAGGCGCTCGGCTACCCGGTGCCGACGTTCGCGCACTTCCCGATGATCCTGGGCGCGGACAAGGCCCGGCTCTCCAAGCGCCACGGCGCGACCAGCGTCACCGCGTACCGCGACATGGGCTTCCTGCCCGAGGCGGTGGTGAACTACCTCGTCCGCCTGGGCTGGTCGCACGGCGACCAGGAGCTCTTCACGCTCGACGAGCTCGTCCGCTACTTCGACCTGAAGGACGTGGGCGCGACCGCGGGCGTGTTCAACCCGGAGAAGATGGCCTGGGTGAACCACGAGTGGCTGAAGCGGCGCTCGCCCGAGGAGCTGGCGAAGCTGGCGCTGCCGCACTTCCGCGCGGCCGGGCTGCCCGCGGAAGACGACGAGAAGCTGCGGCACGTCTGCGCCGTGGCGCGGGAGCGCGCCAAGACGCTGGGCGAGTACGTGCAGCAGTTCCGCTACTTCTACGCGCCCATCGCGCTCGATCCGAAGGCGAAGGCCAAGTTCCTGACCGCCGACACGCGGCCGGTGCTCCAGGCCGTCCGCGACGCCATCGCCGCGCTCCCCGCTCTCGAGACCCAGGCGGTGGAGCAGGTGTTCCACGGCGAGGCCGAGCGGCGCGGGGTGGGCCTGGGCAAGGTGGCGCAGCCGGTCCGGGTGGCGCTCACCGGCGGCACCGCCTCCCCCGGCATGTACGACGTGGTGCAGATCCTCGGGAAGGACGAGACGCTGAAGCGCCTCGACGAGGCCCTCCGGATCGCCGGCGAGCCGGGCTGAAATACGGGCGGGGCCCGTGCGTAGGATCCGGCACTCGCCCGGAGCCCTCCATGCGCGCCAGCCTCGCCGCCACCACCCTCGCCGCCCTCCTGCTTCCAGCCCTCCCGGCCCTCGGCGCCGACGACACCTGCCGCGTCCGGGTGGGCCCGGCCGGCCGGTTCGCCCAGGATCGCGACCTCGTGATCGCCGCCGGCGAGCGGGTGACCGAGGCGGTCGGCGTGCACGGGGACGTGATCGTGCGCGCGGGCGCCCACGTCGAGAAGGCGGTGGCGTTCGCCGGGAACGTGGTGGTGCAGCGCGGCGGCGAGGCCGGCGAGGCGGTCAGCGTCGGCGGCGAGGTGCGGCTGGAGGACGGCGCCCACGTCGTCCGGCAGGTGGTCGCGCTCGGCGGCCGGGTCGATCGCGCGTCCGGCTCCCGGGTGGACGGCGACATCACCGCGGTGTCGCTCGAGGCCGGGGCGGTGAGCCTCCGGGGCGTGCTGCGCGCGATCGCGCCCGGCTCCGCCTGCACCGTGGTGGCCGACCGGAGCGTGGAGGGCGTGGACCTGACGGTCCGGTAGCTGGCCGGGCTCGCGCGGCGCCGCGCGAGGTTGCGGGGCTCGCCCCGGTGGGATACCACCTCTGGCTGCATGAGCGACGCCCCTCGCCCCAGGAACTTCCTCGCGGAGATCGTCGAGGCCGACCTGGCCGCCGGCCGGAACGGCGGCCGCGTGGTCACCCGCTTCCCGCCCGAGCCCAACGGCTACCTCCACATCGGCCACTCGAAGTCGATCCTGCTCAACTTCGGGCTGGCCCGGGCCTACGGCGGCCGAACGCACCTCCGGTTCGACGACACGAACCCGGTGACCGAGGAGACCGAGTACGTCGAGGCGATCCAGGACGACGTCCGGTGGCTGGGCGGCGACTGGGGTGGCCACCTCTACTTCGCCTCCGACTTCTTCGACCGGATGTACGCCTGCGCCGAGCGCCTGGTGCGCGAGGGGCTCGCCTACGTGGACACGCAGTCGCAGGAGACGATCCGGGAGCAGCGCGGCAGCTTCGACCGGCCCGGCGTGAACAGCCCGTTCCGCGACCGCCCGGTCGCCGAGAACCAGGACCTCCTGCGCCGCATGAAGGCGGGCGAGTTCCCGGACGGCGCGGCCGTGCTGCGCGCGAAGATCGACATGAGCCACCCCAACGTGCTCATGCGCGATCCCCTGCTGTACCGAGTCCGCCACGCCCGCCACCACCGGACCGGCGACGCCTGGTGCATCTACCCGATGTACGACTTCGCGCACCCGCTGGAGGACGCCTGCGAGGGCGTCACGCACTCCATCTGCACGCTGGAGTTCGAGTCCAACCGCGAGCTCTACGACTGGGTGCTCGACCACACCGGCCCCTGGGACCCGCGCCCGCGGCAGTACGAGTTCGCGCGCCTCGCGCTCGGCTACACGGTGATGTCGAAGCGCAAGCTGCTGCGGCTCGTGAACGAGCAGCGCGTGTCGGGCTGGGACGACCCGCGCATGCCCACCGTGGCCGGGATGCGCCGGCGCGGCGTGACGGCGGAGGCGCTCCGCGACTTCGCCGATCTCATCGGCGTCGCCAAGAACAACAGCCTGGTGGACATCGGCAAGCTCGAGTTCGCCACCCGCGCCGACCTGGAGCGCCGCTCGCCGCGCGCCATGGCGGTGATCCACCCGCTGGCGGTGTCGATCGAGAACTGGCCCGCCGGCAAGGTCGAGGAGCTCGATCTGCCCTGGTGGCCCGGCGAGCCGGAGCGCGGGGGCAGCCGCAAGGTGCCGTTCGGCGGCGAGCTGTTCATCGAGCGGGACGACTTCGCGCTCGACCCGCCCAAGGACTGGAAGCGGCTCGCCCCGGGGCGCGAGGTCCGCCTGGCCGGCGCCTACGTGATCCGCTGCGACGAGGTGGTGCGCGGCCCGGACGGCGACGTGCGCGCGCTGCGCTGCACCTACGATCCCGCCTCGCGGACCGGCGAGGGCGCGGCCCGGCGCGCGGGCGGCACGCTGCACTGGGTCCACGCGGGCCTGTCGGTCCCGGCCGAGGTCCGCATGTACGACCGGCTGTTCGCGGTCGAGCAGCCCGACGCGGAGGAGGACTTCATCGCGACGATCAACCCGGACTCGCTCACGGTCGCGAAGGGCGCCCGCGTCGAGCCGGCGCTCCGCGACGCCGCGCCCGGCAGCCGCTACCAGTTCCTCCGCCAGGGCTACTTCTTCGCCGACCCGGTGGACTCGGTCCCCGGCGCCCCGGTGTGGAACCGGACCATCACGCTGAAGGACACCTGGAGCGCGCGGGCCCGCGAGGCCGCCGCCGCGCCCCGCCGCGCCCGCGAGCCGCGCCGCGAGGAGCCCGCCGCCGCGCCGGCGGCCCCGGCCGCGCCCCGCCGCAGCCGCGCCGAGGCGCGCGCGGAGCTCCGCGCCGCGAACCCCGCGCTGGCGGCTCGCCACGCGCACTACCTCTCGGCGCTGCGGCTCCCCGCCGACGACGCCGACCTCCTCGCCGCCGATCCCGGCACCGCCGCGTACTTCGACGCCGCGATCGCCGCCGGCGCGCGGCCCGCCACCGCCGCGAAGTGGCTGCTCAACGACCTCGCCGGCCTGGCCGGCGACCGCGACCTCGCCGCGCTCCCGCTGGACGGCGCCGGCTTCGGCCGGTTCGCGGCGTTGGTGGACGCCGGCCGCCTCACCCCGGCCGCGGCGAAGACGTTGCTCGGCGAGCTCGCCGCGCGCGGTGGCGAGCCCGAGGCGCGCATGCAGGCGCTCGGGCTGGAGCGCCGCGAGGACGCGGGCGCGCTCGAGGCCGCGCTGGAGAAGGCGCTCGCCGCGCACGCGGCCGAGGCCGCCCGCTACCGCGCCGGCGAGAAGAAGCTGCTCGGCGTGCTGCTCGGCGCGGTCATGCGCGAGGCCGGCGGCGCCGCCGACGCGGCCCAGGTCCGCGCGGCCCTGCAGAAGAAGCTCGGGTAGCCGGGCAGCGGCCGGCGCGCAGCGCGGAGGCGGCCGCGCCGCGGCCCGGACTTGCGCGTGCGCCGCCGCGCGCGCTCACCGCCGGGAAAAGAAAAACCCCGCCTCCCGGACGAAGGAGGCGGGGCACAGATGGTGACCCGTACGGGATTTGAACCCATGTTTTCGGCGTGAGAGGCCGACGTCCTGACCGCTAGACTAACGGGCCACGAAGCGCTGCATGTCTATCCTCGGACGAAGCGGCAGTCAACGCCGAGGAACATCAAAGTGGCTGGGGGACTAGGATTCGAACCTAGATAGCCAGATCCAGAGTCTGGCGTCCTGCCGTTAGACGATCCCCCAATATCAATCGCCCTTCCTGACGAGCACGAAGACGCGAACCTCGCCCTTGAGCTCGTACACGTTCAGCCCTTCCCACTGCCCCGGCCGCGGCTCCGGGTTGACGATGTGGACGGCCTTCACGCCAGGCTGATCGGCGATCGGCCGCCGGGCGAACCGGGCTCCGTACGTCTGACGGAAGAACCGGATCGTCTCCTCGTAGGTCTTGGGAACCCGGTAGCGGTTCTCCGCGACCTTCACCGCGCCGTCCGGGAGCACCGCGCCCGCCACCTTGACCTCGGCGAGGGCGATGCCCGGCACGGCCACGAGGACCGCGACGAGGGCGGCCTTATATCGGGCAAAAAGGGTCACGGTCAAGCGTTCCGTGTACCGGTCCCGCCCCCGCCCGTCAACCGCGCCGGCGGGCCGGCGGCGCCCCACGGCGCTGCGGCGTTCCGTCCCGCCTCCGGGCGAGGCCGCCCAGGCTCGCGGTCACCTCCAGACCGCCACCAGCCCGCCCTTGTGACCTGCCTCGCGCAGCCTCAGCTCGCCGCGCTTCAGCGCCGCCGCGGCGTGGGGGCCGATCCAGTAGCCCTTGGGATCGCTGCGCCGCCAGCTCTTGCGGAAGAGCTGGTGGACCTCCTCGAAGATGCCCTTCAGCGCGCGCGGCTTGCCCTTGCGGTCGTTCGGATCGTCGGTGACGTCCAGCTCCGCCCAGAGCCGCCCCGCCACCAGCTCGCCGGCGTCGTTCCGCACCGAGCGCTCGTAGTGGAAGACCGGCGACGGGACCTCCTCGATCACCAGCATCCCTTTGTCCGGCCCGCGCTTCAGCGGGTGCACGATCACCGGGCCGAGCCGCTCCACCGCCAGGTAGTAGGCGGGCTGGTCGAGCGCCTCGACCGCGTCCTCGTCCACGCGGACCGGCTGGTAGCCCGGCGGGATCAGCTCGGGGTAGGCGGTCAGCTCGCGCCGGGCGAGGTGGCGGAACAGCGCCCGCTCGTCGTCGGGCAGCATGAAGTAGTGCAGCGTGGCGGCCATGCGCGCGGACGTTAGCGCAAACCGCCCGCGCCGTCCCGCGCCACGGCGGGCGCCGGTCGGCTCAGAGCGCGCGAATCCATCCCCGGACCGAGCCAGGCGGTCGAGGCGCGAGCAGCGCGAGGCGCGACGACCGAGCATGCCCGTCGGCATGTGAGGGAGGAGCAACGACGCGATGCGACGCGGATCGGCCGCCGCGGCGACGGGAGGGGGTTGGTTCACGTGCTCTTCAGCGCACGCGGGCGAGGAGCGCCTCGTAGCTCTGCGAGATGCGCGTGGCGAGGATGAGCAGCTCGCCCACGGCCCCGGCGTCCACCAGGCCCCCGCGGCCGGCGTCGGCGTAGAACACGTTCACCACCCGGCCGCGCGCCAGGATGGGCAGGACCAGCGCGTTCGCCGGCACCCCGCCCCCGAGCCGCTTCAGCAGCAGCACGTTGGCCTCCGTCTTCGGGATGGGGCCGAGGAAGTGCGCCCGGGTCCGGACCACGGTGTCGACGATCCCGGGTGCGCCGAGGGGCAGCCGCAGCCGGCGCACCGCGTCGGCCGACACCCCGTCGCCCATCCCGGCCCACCCGCGCGCCGCGCCGTGCTGGATCGTGAGCAGCAGGGCGCGCCGGAACCGCGAGCGCGCGTGGCGCAATACGGTCCGCGCGATGGCGCCGCGCTCCTCCACGCCCTCGAGGAAGCGGACCGCCTCGCGGAAGTCGAGCGGCGACGGCTCCGGCCCGGGACGCGCCGGCGCCGCGGGGACGAGCCGGGCCGGCGGCGCGTGGCCGGCGCGGCCCGAGAGCGCGGCCAGCACCTCGGGCGGCGGCGCCGCCACCTCGTCGGCGGGCTCGAGCTCCAGGATCGCCTCCTCGGGGAGCTCCGGCAGCTCCTCGCCGGCGGCGCGCGCCGGAGCCGCACCGGCGAGCGCGAACGCGCCGGTGCGGCCGTAGACCGCGTCGAAGTCGTCCTCGGTCATGAGGTCCGCGGCCGGCGACCCCGGTGACCCGGGCGTGCCCGATGGCGCGGCCGGCGCGACCCGGGCCGGCCCCGCGGCGCGGCGGACCGAGTCGAAGTCGACCTCGATGCCGCGGAGCTGCCGCTCGATCCCGTAGGCGCGCCGGAGCAGCGCCCAGACGCGCGCCTCCGGGGCCACCAGCGCGTGCACCTCCCGGCCCGCCGCGAACGCCACCTCGTCGAGCACGCGCAGGTCGGACGGATCCACCGCCAGCACCGCCAGCCGCCGCCCGGCGAGCAGGAACGGCACCACGTCGCAGCGGTCCGCCACCTCGGCGCGCAGGACGGCCACCGCCTCCGGCTCGAGCCGCACCTCGCCGGACAGCGCGGGCACCCCGTGCTGCTGGCCGAGCGCCCGCGCCAGCGCGCCCTCGTCCACCGCACCGAGCTCGAGGAGGTTGGTCCCGAGCCGGCCGCCGAAGATGACCTGGTTCTCGAGCGCGTCGCGGATCGCCGCCGGCGTGCACGCGCCGGCGCGCAGGAGGAGCTCGCCGAGGCGGGTGCGCACGCCGGGAGGATACCAGGGACTAGCCGCGGCCGGGCCGGGTGAGGCGGGCGGCGTCCAGGGCGCGGCGCGCCTGCGCCGGGGTGAGGCCGCCCTTCTCGATCGCGAGGTCGACGATGGACCGGCCGGTGGCCACCGAGGCCTTCACGATCTCCGCCGCGCCGGCGTAGCCGAGCCGTGGCGCCAGCGCGGTGGCGAGGCTCACGGTGCGCTCGGCGTAGTGCCGGGCGCGCTCCCGGTCCGCCTCGAGCCCGCGCGCGCAGCGCGCGTCGAACGCGCGCACCGCGCGGGCCAGGATGTCGAGCGCGTGGCACAGGTCGAACGCCACCAGCGGCATCATCACGTTCAGCTCGAGCTGGCCGCCGCTCGCGGCCCACGCCACCGCGCCGTCGAGGGCGACCACCTGGTACGAGACCATGGCCAGCATCTCCGCCATGGACGGGTTCACCTTGCCCGGCATGATCGACGACCCGGGCTGCACCGGCGGCAGGCGCAGCTCGCCCAGCCCGGTGTTCGGGCCGCTCCCGAGCAGGCGCACGTCGCCGCCGATGCGGAGCAGCTCCAGCGCCGCGGTGCGGAGCGCCCCCGACAGCGCCACGAACGGCGCCAGTGACTGCATCGCGTAGAACGGGTTCGGTGCCGGCGTGAGCGGCACGCCGGTGAGCCGCTCCAGCTCCCGCACCACCCGCGCGCGGTAGCGCGCATCCGCGTTCAGGCCGGTGCCCACCGCGGTGCCGCCGAGGCCCAGGACCGACAGCTCCGGCAGCGCGTCGCGCACCCGGCCCGCCGCCGCGCCCAGCGCCGCGGCCCACCCCGACACCTCCTGCCCGAGCCGGATGGGCGTCGCGTCCATGAGGTGCGTCCGCCCGGACTTCACCACGCCGTCCCAGGCGCGCGCCTTCGCGTCGAAGGTGCCGGCGAGCGCCGAGAGCGCCGCGATCACCTCCGGCGCGAGCTCGAGCGCGGCGAGCCGGATGGCGGTGGGCACCACGTCGTTGGTGGACTGCGCCATGTTGACGTCGTCGTTCGGGTCCACCAGTGCGCGGTCGCCGCGCCGCCCGCCGAGCAGCTCGGCGGCGCGGTTCGCGAGCACCTCGTTCACGTTCATGTTGTGCGACGTGCCGGCCCCCGCCTGGTACACGTCCACCACGAACTGGTCGCGGTGGCGGCCGGCCAGGACCTCGCGGGCCACCTGCTCGATGGCGCGCGCCTTCCGCCGCGGCAGCAGGCCTAGGCCGGCGTTGGTGCGCGCGGCGGCGAGCTTGATGCGGACGGTGGCGTCGACGAACGCCGGATGGGCGCGCAGGCCCGAGATGGGAAAGTTCTCGACGGCCCGGGCGGTCTGGGCGCCGTAGAGGGCCGTCGCCGGGACGGTCATCTCGCCCATCGTGTCGCGCTCGATCCGGGTGCGGGCGCCGCGTGCGGCGCGGGCGCGGGGCTGTCTGGCCATGTGAGGTCGCCTCCGAGGCGAGTCTACGTGTGCGGCGGCTCGCCTGCTCCGGAATCGTGCCGGCGGGCGGCTCGCCGGGCCCGTGCCGGCCCCGGGCCCGCTCTCCTGGTCCCCGCCCGCATGTGGCTCTCCCACCGCGAGGGGGTGCCGCCCCCGCCGAACCGACTCACCCTGGAACGAGCGCGGCTAGGCTCGCAGCGGACGCGTGTGCGCGGGGACGGGGCGTCACGGCTCCGACACGGAGCCTGGGAGGCAACATGGGAAAGGCGTGGCGTGGATTGGCGCTCGTCGGAACGATCGGCGGGCTTCTGGCGATGGCGGCGGCGGGCGGATGCGGCGACGGGCGCAAGGACAAGGGACCTGGAGGAGGCGGCGGCGGAGGAGGCGGCGGGGGCGGAGGTGGAGGGGCCTCCGCGAGCCAGCTGAACATCACCATCCAGTCGGCCGACGTCCCGGCCACCGGCAATCCCACCGTGACGTTCAAGGTCACCGACGCCGCCGGCAACCCCATCGACCTGCTCGCCGAGATCGCGAACGCCGCGGCGACCGGCACGCCTCCCGCGCCGCGCATGAGCCCGCGCTTCTCGCTCGGGCAGCTCGAGGACGACGGGACCTACACGCACTACTACGAGACCACGGTGAACGCGCAGCCGTACACCGACGCCGGAGGGACGGCGCAGACGCCGTCGGGCTCCGCCGTGCAGCCCCGCACCGAGCCGCCCACCGGGCCGTTCCCCACGAGCCAGCTCGCGGCCCAGGGCAACGGCGTCTACACGTACACGTTCTCGGCGCCGACCACGGACGCCGCCAAGCGCGAGCGCGCCCGGACGCACACGGTCGGGATCTGGGCCACGCGGACGGTGAGCGAGGGCACGCCGGCGGCCGAGGTCGCCTACCCGGCCAGCGCGACGTTCAACTTCGTGCCGGGCGGCGGCACGGCGGCGAAGTACGAGACGGTCACCGACGCCGCCTGCAACGCCTGCCATGGCCGGCTCGAGGCGCACGACCGCCGCATCGGCACGCAGCTCTGCATGACCTGCCACGCCGGCGACAAGGGCACGACCTACGCGGATCCGGAGTCCGGGAACACCATCGACTTCCGGAACATGATCCACCGCATCCACTCCGGCCAGGCGGGCTACCACATCGTCGGCTTCCGGCAGACCGACCACTCCTACGCCGACGTGACGTTCCCCCAGAACATCCGCAACTGCACCACCTGCCACTCGGGCGCGAACGCGGACGACTGGAAGAACAAGCCGTCCGCGGTGGCGTGCGCGTCCTGCCACTCGAACCTGCGCTTCGACGCGTCGGCCTCCGCCGACTGCACGCAGGGCCACGTCGAGACCGCGGCCTGCAACCACCCGTTCGGCGTGAACGCGACGGCGAACTGCGCCGGCTGCCACGCCGCCGGCAGCAACCTCGGCCCGGACAAGGTGCACGTGGTGCCCCAGGCCGCCGCCGCCGCGACCTACAAGTACGAGATCGTCGGCGTCACCGTCGGCGCCGACCGCATCCCGATCGTCCAGTACCGCGTGCTGCAGAACGGCGCGGCCATGGCGCTCGACGCGGAGCCGTGGACGCACGGCAACGCCAGCCGCCTGTTCATCGACGTGGGCTGGCCGTCGGTCGAGTACGACAACGCCGGCGCCGGGGAGAACGGCCAGCCGGTCCAGATCAACGCGCTCACCGCCGCCGCGGGCGGCGTCGCGACGCCGGTGGCGGGCCAGACCAACGTCTACCAGGTGACCTCACCCACCGCGCTGCCGGCGGGCGTGGACCAGTTCACGGTCGCGCTGGAGGGCCACCCCGCCATCGCGGATCCGTTCAACGCGGGCCAGTTCCTGCGCGTGCCGGTGACGAACGACGTGAAGTACTTCACCGCCGCGGGCGCTGCCGGCCAGGCGCGCCGGACGGTCGTCGCGGTCGAGAACTGCAACAAGTGCCACAGCGTGCTCAGCGCGCACGGCCAGAACCGCAACGGCACCACGCAGGTGTGCGTGGTCTGCCACAACCCCGCCGGCACCGACGCGGCCCGCGTGCCCGCCGGCGGCACGGTCGAGCCCATCGACTTCAAGGTGCTCGTCCACCAGATCCACGCCTCCGAGATGAAGCAGAACGAGGTCACGATCTACGGCTTCGGCGGCTCGGCGAACGTCTTCCCGCTCGAGTTCCCGAACCAGATCGGCAACTGCGCGCTGTGCCACGCCGGCACCAGCTACCAGCTGCCGCTGGGCGCCGACGTGAAGGACACCATCAACCCGGCCGGCGGCACCACGCCGAAGACCATCGCGGTGTGCACCTCCTGCCACGACACCGTGAAGTTCGACGGCTCGGCCGCGCAGAAGTGCGGCCCGGGCGTGATGGGCGACTGCAACCACACCGGCGGGAACCAGACCGGCGACGCGCAGTGCGCCACCTGCCACGGGCCGGGCACGCTCGCCGACGTGGCGAAGGTCCACCCGATCTCCGCGCCGGCGCAGTAGCGGCGCGCGATCGCGCAGCACCGGGGCCCGGCGGGATCCGTCCTGCCGGGCCCCTCGCGTCTCGCCCGCGCGTCCGCGCTACTGGACCTCGATCTCCTGGGCCTGCGCGCCGGCGTCCACCACGTACCAGATCCGGACCCGGCGCCCGTGCGCGAGCGCCACCGCAGGTCCCGCGGGGCTGCCGGCGCGATCGAAGACCGGGACGTCGGGCCCGACCTGGAACGTCACCACGCCCGCGGGCGTGGTGACGCGCAGGAGCCCCCGGGCCGGGTCGCCGGACAGCACCGCGCCGCTGTCGCAGCGGGTGCGCTCGGTGACCGGAGCGTGGCGGGGCGCGGGGAACGGCGCCGCGGCGAGCGCCAGCGCGAGCAGGAGGGCGGGCATGCGCGGGAGTATCGCCCCGGCCGGCGGGGGCGCGCCAGCGGACGTCCGCGGTCAGCGCCGGCTGGCCGCGGCGGGCTCGTCCGGCGGTACGAGCGCGACGCCGAGCCGGGCGGCGAGGCGGCGGAGCGCGAGCTCCGTCTTGGCGTCCTCGATCTCGCCCGCCTCGCAGGCCCGCACGGCGGCCCCGAGCACGCGCCACTCCAGGAGCGCGCCCTCCTCCAGCGGCGAGCCGTCCCCGTCGCCCTCGGCCTCGTACGGTCCGTCCACGGGCGGGCGCGCCACCTCGACCTCGAGCAGGTGGATCTTCTCCGACGCGATCCCCGGGAGCAGGAAGAACGGGCCGCCCAGCGGCTGCAGCGCGCCGGGCACCACCTCCAGCCCCGCCTCCTCGCGCAGCTCGTCCGCGCCCCGCCGCTGCAGCGCGGCCAGGCCGGTCTCGCCCGGCTCCACCACGCCCGCGACGATCTCCTCCACCAGCAGGTACTCGGGCTCCGGGAGGGCGGCGCGCTTGCCGCGCCGGAAGTAGGCGGCGGGGCGGAGCCCGCGCCGGGTGAGCACCTCGACGCCCCGTGGCGTGCGGGCCCAGGCACAGACCGCGACCGCGTCCAGCGCGGGGCGGTCGATCACGTCGATGGGGTACTCGGGCGAGGCGCTCCCGTCCGCGCGCCGGTTCCGGGCGCGCAGCCGGCGCAGGTGCAGGAAGCCCTCGTCCAGGCGCGCCTGCGCGCTGCGGTCTTCGACGATCTCGATCGCGGTCACCCGGGGCATGCCGGGATGGTGCACCGCCCCGCGCCGCGAGGGAAGCTGCGCTCGCCGCCACGGCGGCAGCCCGCGCGAGCGAGCGGCGACGCCTCCGGCCAGGGGTCGTTCGACGTGGACCGCGTCCGCAGCTTCTCCGTGGAGGCATCTGGATGAGCACACCCGATACCCTGGTCGAGCTGGGCCGCCTGCTACAGCTGGAGGTGGATGCTGCCACGGCGTACGCGGCCGCGATCGCCGCGGCCGAGCCTGGCGCGCTCCGCCACGAGCTGACCCTTTTCGAGGCAGATCACCAGCGCCGCGCGCTGGCCCTGCACGACGCGTTCGCGCGCCGCCGCGCCTGCCCGCCGGAGATCCGCCCCAACGTGCGCGGCGCCGCCATCGGCGCCCGCGAGGCGCCCCGGCGGCGGCCGCGAGCCGCCGACCTGGTCGCCACGCTGAGCGGCAACGCGCGCCTGGCCAGCGACGTCTACGCGAGCGCCCTGGCGCGGCCGCTGCCGCCGGACGTGCGCGAGGCGGCGGAGCGCGCGCTCGAGGAGGAGCGGCGCCACCTGGACCGCCTGCGGCGGCTGCCGCCGGGCGCCCCGGTCAGCTGAGGCGCGCGCCGCGCCGGGCCGGGCGCGCCAAAAGAAAAAGCCCGCCAGAGCGGATGCTCTGGCGGGCACGAAAAGATGCGGCAGCGACCTACTCTCCCACACCGCTTCCGGTGCAGTACCATCGGCTCTGGTGGGCTTAACTACCGTGTTCGGGATGGGAACGGGTGTGACCCCACCGATATAGCCACCGCAAACCTTTGAAAGAACGTGAGACCACGAGGTCTCTCGACAACCGCTACGAAGGGAAAAGAAGAGCACCGCACCGCGGGGCCGCAGAGGGCCGCACATCCACTGAGTACTTCGAAGGAATTCGATCTCGACCTCGAGCAGGTCGCCTACGACCTGAGAAAAGGGAGACCAAGCCGCACGCCCTATTAGTACCGGTCAGCTGAGCGCCTCACAGCGCGTACACCTCCGGCCTATCGACCTCGTCGTCTTCGAGGGGGCTTCAGGGGCTTGCGCCCGGGAGAAGTCGTCTTGAGGTTGGCTTCCCGCTTAGATGCTTTCAGCGGTTATCCGTTCCGCACATAGCTACCCAGCGATGCCTCTGGCGAGACAACTGGTACACCAGCGGTGCGTCCATCCCGGTCCTCTCGTACTAAGGACAGATCCTCTCACTTCTCCTACGCCCACGGCAGATAGGGACCAAACTGTCTCACGACGTTTTGAACCCAGCTCGCGTACCGCTTTAATTGGCGAACAGCCAAACCCTTGGGACCTGCTCCAGCCCCAGGATGCGATGAGCCGACATCGAGGTGCCAAACCGCGTCGTCGATGTGAACTCTTGGACGCGATAAGCCTGTTATCCCCAGAGTACCTTTTATCCGTTGAGCGATGGCCCTTCCATACAGAACCACCGGATCACTATGACCTGCTTTCGCACCTGCTCGACCTGTCGGTCTCGCAGTCAAGCTCCCTTATGCCATTGCACTCGACGCCTGGTTTCCAATCAGGCTGAGGGAACCATAGCGCGCCTCCGTTACCTTTTGGGA